>JAFXCT010000038.1 GCA_017521365.1 Clostridia bacterium | reverse complement strand
TTATTGAAATAGCTTTTTTCATTTTAATGCCCCCTTGTTACTGCTATTATATCACAAAATAAAACTTTTTCAACGATATATCGCTTAAGCAATACTGTATACTATACTATCCGTTCATTCATATGCCGCAGGCATATATCACCCGTTCCGACAGGAACGGATATAATTGAAAAAAGCACTTGCATTTAACAAGTGCTTTGTCTTGGTGCGGGTGCTCATAAGGGATTATTATAAATTAAGTAACTGCTTTTTCTTTTCGTCAAATTCTTCTTGAGTGATTGCTCCGATGTCAAGAAGGTTTTTAAGCTTTTTTATCTCATCGTAATTTGATTCATCACTTGGCTTTTTATTATCTTTTAATGTCGAAAAAAGCTTCTTTGAAAACTTGCCTATTAGCACACCGACAATCAGACCGATTATTACGAAAATAAAGCATTCTTCCTGTATAACATGATATGCATTTGTCCAGCCAACGGTAAACTCTGCGGCAACCGCTCCTATAACTGCACCTAATATACCTAAAAATATTGTCATAAAAAACGTCCTTTCTTTTTCATATAAATTTTGTGATCTTAAGTAATACTGAAAATCAGAACAAAAATTTAATAATTGTATGTAATTTCCGGTTCTGTTAACCATTTTCCGGTTTTATCAATCTCAACACGATAAGCGTTGTCATCAAAACCTTTAAATACTATTGAAGCAATTCCGTTATTAAAATCAGATGCTGAAACAATATACTTGTAGTATTCGTTACTCTCATTCAAATATAAAATACAATTTCCTTCAGCATCAAAATATCTAATATCTTGACGTGTAAGCGCACCACTGTTAATGCATAATAAGCCGTCGCTGTACATACCTATCCTATCATGAACACAATCTGACGGCATTTCAACAAATCTTTCACTTCCTGCACAAAACATAAAGGCATCATAATAGTCATGTGAGCCATAAGGTCCAACATTTCTCATATAAATATTACCATTATCCAAAAATTCATATTCTGAATGTATATTAAATTCAAATTTTTTTAGAAGCTGACCTTTGTCATTATAAATTACAGCAAAATTTTTAATTTCATTGATGTATCGTTCCTCTTCTCTTTCACTCAAATACATAAAAGCTATACTGAATCCGTTCATAAAATCCATCCTATGAACACCTACAATCTCTGAGGTAAGAGGAATTACAAATTCTCCGTTTTTATCAATGGCACCATGTTGAATTCCGGTATAGTCTTCTTTTTTAACCCAAATAACCTCTTCGTCTCCGAACTCGCCATAGTCTGCATACTGTGAAAGGTCTAAGCTTTCATAAATATCAATATTGTCATTGTCTGGTTGACTGGTTGATGCGGTCTTAAACAAAACAAATAAGCCAACTGATGAAATCAGAATAAATACAACAAGACATATAAGTAAAGCTAAAACGATTCCGCGTTTTTTAATTTTCATTTAATATTGATCTCCTTAATATTCTGAATTTACTAAAATATTACAAGAATCATAATTACAACAAATCTATCACTTCCTCGTAAAATAAAAAAAGTGCGCCAACCGAAGTTAACGCACCGAAAACGCAAACTCCGATTGTCGCCAAACAAAACCAGATAAATAGGAATGACAAATCATCGCACACCATCTGTGGAATTTGCAGTTTTGCAAAATTCAAAAAGTGTACGAACAGATACAGTATCCCTATAAAAAGAAAACACCATTCCTGTTACATTTATTTGGTTTTGTTTGGCGTAATTAGTATATCACAATTATTTAGCTTGTTGCAATAGTTTGATAAAAAAAATTGAGTATTCACAGGAAAACCTCCTTATGAATACTCAATACAGTACGAGAAACACCGCTCCTACTTCAAGTCCCGTTATTGAAACAAAAAATTAAAGCAACCGCAAAATGCGATTGCTTTAATTTTGGTGCGAGAGACGGGACTTGAACCCGTACGGGATTACCACACGCCCCTCAAACGTGCGCGTCTGCCGATTCCGCCACTCTCGCTCGAACAAGTGACATTATAGCAAAGCATAATAAGGTTGTCAAGCATTTTTTCAAAAAAAATTAAAATATTTTTCTTCATTACTGTTTAGAAATATCGCCCTTGTTTTTTTATTAAATCTTTATTAAGATTATAAGCAAATATTGACTTTTACAAGCAATAAATATACATTAGAATTACAGAGCAATCTGTAAAAACGCAAAAGGAGTGTTTGAATTTGAAAAGAGCATTATCGTTGGTTTTAAGCCTTACGCTTATACTGCTTATCTTCGGCGGCTGTGCCGAGGCAGAGACCCTGCACACGATTGACCTGAGCGTTATGCCGACGAACGAATACCTTGAAATTGACGTAAAAGAGGTTGACGGCTATGCGGTAAAGTTTTTACTGCCCGAGGACGGCTATCTCAAGCTTCTCAACTGCGACATTACTGAATATGAATACTGGGACACCTCAGTCTGGCCCGAGTTTTACGTCACCTTTAAAACCGCAGGCGGCAAGGTGCTTTTTGAAAACATAGCAACCTCGGGCGGCTACTGCGAAAAGTACCGTTTTGAAAAAGGCGAGGTTATTGCCGAAATATCAATAGAAAACAAGCTTGAGGATATGGAAACTCTGGCACTTTCCTGGGCATACGCTCCCGATACGGACGAGCCGGTTGAGATTAAGGTTGACAGAGAGATGGCGGCGGCAAGGATGAACGCCGACGGTGTTGCGGCATTTTCCTTCACGGTTGACAGACCCGCTGTTTACAGCTTCTGCCCGACCGAGGCCTGTATTTACGAGGGGAACTGCGATTTCCGGATTGAGACACCCGACGGTGAAAAGGTTACGGGCGAAATAAATATCCTCGGCACGGAATGGGCATACCGCAGAACATTTTTAACCGAGGGAGACTATATTCTAAAGGTAACCGGAATTGACAGCGTTGCCTCCTGCAAGATAAAAACCGACCTTGTTGCTGACGGCGCTATACTTCAGGACGAGGAAGACCTTGCCGTACCCGTTATGTTCGGCTATCCGGGGCTTGAAAGCCGGACAAGAACGGTAACCTTCAACACCGCAGACGGTGAAAAGCTGATTGTAGAGCCCTACGGAACGGGCAACTACTATGAATACGAGCACACGGCATACGTTGAAATTCTCGACAGCGAGGGCAATGTCATTGCCTCAAGCGACGAGGAAACAGACGAATACCTGAGCACCTACGTGTTCTTCTTTGACGGCTATGAGGGCGAATACACCGCCGCAATTACCGCAGGCGGAGGCTGTATAGTTGACGTTTATGTAAAATAAGACAATTTCATACAAATAACAAACCACCCGAAAGAGAACGCCGGTTCTTTTTCGGGTGGTATTTTGTGAAGTTTTTGCCCGAAGCAAAAGTGAAGTTAAGCTTGCCTGTGCAACACCTGGCGTAGCCAAACTTCACTTGCCGTCAGGCAAACTTAGTTCTCTTAGAATGTATCTTCGACTATTACACTCTCAAGCAGTGCGGGAAGCATCTTGAAGAACTCGGGAAGCCACTTTGTGATAGCGTACTTTGCAAGGCCGAGGAAGGAGGGAACGAGGCCGAGGTTGTATTCCGTTTCGCTGGTGGTGTTGTCACCCTCGAAGGTAATCTTGTTGTCGCCTGCCTTCTTATTGAAGCTTACTTCGTCAACCTTGTTGATTTCGCCCGTTGCGTCGTTGAGGATATACGTTGTAAGCCAAAGCTCCGTGCCGTTGATTTCAACGGTTTCAAAGCAGCCGCCGATGTTGCTCTCGCTTGTGTTGTCCCAATTGCCGTTTGCCCAGAAGCTGCCGTAGCCGTCCTTCTGAATGACGAGAGAGTCAATAAACTCCGTATTCATATAGTGGCCTGCAAGGAACTTGCGGATTTCGTAGCGCTTTGAGCCTGCTGTACCGGAAAGCACCCAGGTTGTGCCGTTGGGGTCAAGCTGGTTGTTTGTAAGGGGCTTTGTGCGCAGATACTGGTGGTCGTGGCCGTAGAAAACGATATCAACGTTGCACTCTGCCATAACGGGGGGCAGGCACTCCTGAAGATAAAGAGCATCGGGCCACTTTGCATCCTTACCGAGTGAGTAGGGTGCCTTGTGCATAAACACGATTTTCCAGTCCTTATCGGTGGACTTAAGGTCGTTTTCAAGCCACTCAAGCTGTGCCTTGGAAATTGAAAGTACGTCGTTTGTGTTGAGAACGGCAAAGTGAGCGTTACCCACGTCGAAGGAGTAGTTTACGCCGTCCTTAATCTGTACGCTCTCGCTTGTGTCAAGGGCGAACATATTGTTGAACCAATACTCTACGCCGAGGCCGTCGTGGTTGCCTGAAACGGGAACGAGTGTGTAGGTTCTGTTGAGTGCGCCGAATGCTTCGTCGTAGTAATCCCACTCTTCGTTGGTGCTGTCGTTTGTGAAGTCACCGCAGTTGGAAACGAAATCGGGATTGGGAAGCATTGTAAAGCCTGCTGTAAGAGTTGCTGCACCCTTCTGGAAGTTTTCAAGGCTGCCTGCCTGAACGTCGGCAATGTTGATGAAGCTGACCTTATCGTCGCCGTCGTCCGTTGTGAATGTGCCCCACTCGCTCCAATCGCTGCCGTTACCGACACGGTAGCGGTAGGTCGTGCCCTTTGTGAGACCGGTTACAACGAGCTTGTGCATCCAGTTGCCGTCCCACTCCTCACAGACAACATCTTCAACCGTGTATGCGTCCGCTGCAAGACCTTCGATTTCAATTTTTGTGTCCGTCTGTGCTGCCGTGTACCAACAGAAGCCTCTGTCTGTTGCCGTGTCACCGTTAACGGTAACGGAAAGTCTGAAGGGAGCTGTGCTGCCTGCTTCCTCTGCCGAAGCAAAGCTTACCGTGCAGGTTGCGGCTACGCAAACGCACATCACAATGCAGAGGAGTCTTTTGAAGTTTTTCATTCTGATTTCTCCTTTATTTTTAATTTTTTACTTCTTTGAGGTATATCGTGTAGCTTGTGCCGCAGTCTGCAGAGTGACGGCTTAAGTTGAGACCTGCGTTCATAAGCAAAGCACCGGAGTGGATTTCGTCCGTTTCATCGTCAATATAGAACTTGTCGGGGTCAAGACCCTTGAGACGGACGTAGAAGGTAGTATTCATAAGGCGCAGGTTGGTAACGAAGGTAAACAGAGCCTCGCTCTTATCCTCGGCAACGTAGCCCCAGGCACAGCGGTTGCTGTTTTCGGTGGGCAGGATAAGCCTGTAAAGGTCACCCTTGCGGATAAGGTCGTAATACTTGTGATATTCCTTAACCTGCTTCTTTATAATTCTGCGTTCCTCGTCGTTGAGCTTAACGGGGTCAAGCTCGTAGCCGAAGGTGCCGCTCATTGCAACATTGCCCTTGGTTTCGTAGCCCGTGCGTGAGTTTGCCGAAACGTGAGCACCGACGCAGGAGGCAGGATAGCACATCGAAGTACCGAACTGAATTGTAAGGCGCTCCATCGGGTCCGTGTTGTCGCTGCACCATATCTGCGGTGAGAAGTAGAGCATACCGGGGTCAAAACGTCCGCCGCCGCCCGAGCAGTTTTCAAGCAGGATATGCGGGAAATCGTTGACAATTCTGCCCATAAGCTCGTATGTACCGAGCACGAAGCGGTGAAAAACCTCGTGCTGTCTTTCGGGCGGAAGAAGTGCCGAGCCTGCCTGAGTGAGGTTACGGTTGAAATCCCACTTTACGTAGGAAATGTTGCTGCTTCTGAGCACGGCTGCCATCTGCTCGTAAATGCAGTCTCTTACGTCCTTGCGTGACATATCGAGCACGTACTGATGTCTGCCGATTGATTTTTCTCTGTCGGGCACCTGAAGACACCAGTCGGGATGTGCACGGTAAAGGTCGGAATCGGGTGAAATCATTTCCGGCTCAAACCAGATACCGAACTCAAGCCCCAATTCGTTGACACGCTTGACGAGGCTGTTGAGTCCGCCCTTGAGCTTATCCTCGTTTACATACCAGTCGCCGAGTGAGCAGGTGTCGTCGTTTCTCTTGCCGAACCAGCCGTCGTCCATAACGAGAAGCTCAAAGCCGAGCTCCTTAGCATTCTTGGCAAAGGCAACCATCTTTTCATCGTCAAAGTCGAAATAGCAGCCCTCCCAGCTGTTGATAAGCAGGGGACGTTTCTGGGTTTTCCACTTGCCGCGGATAAGATGATTGTTGTAAAGCCTGTGGAAGGTACGGCTCATTCCGCCTATACCCTCGGCCGAATAAACCATTACAGCCTCAGGTGATGTAAAGACCTCACCCGGCTCAAGGCGCCAGCAGAAATCAATCGGGTTTATACCCATAATAAGTCTGGTCGTATCGTTGAAATCCACCTCAACGTCGGCGGCAAAATTGCCGCTGTAAACGAAGTTGAAGCCGAACGCCTCGCCGAAATCCTCGGTAGCGTCGTCCTTGGCAAGGCAGACGAAGGGATTGTGGTTGTGGCTTGAAGAGCCTCGCTTGCTGGCAATTGACTGTATGCCGTGCTCAAGGTGGCGCTTGACGAGGGTGCGTTCCTTGTTCCACGCACCGTAAAGGTGGTACATATTGTAATCCATAGTCGGGAATTCAACGCAGGTGCTGTAGACACGCTGAAGGTCCATAACCGCATCGGAAGCGTTTTCAACACGCACACTTCTTGTCATTGCACCGTAGTTTTCAAAAACGGTGTAAAGCAGGAAAACCTTTGCGCCCGTAACCTTGTCAACGGTTTCGATTTCGAGTGTCGTTGCGTCGTCCTCGGTTACAGAATAGAGTGCAGGCAGACCCTCAAGCGAAGGCTTGCCCTTGAAAATCTTATAGCCAACGTAGCGCACGTCCGTTACGGAGTTGCCCCACTTGTTGCGGATTGCAAGGGCTGAAACACGCATATCACCTGCGCCGTTGCAGGAATACTCCATCGGCCAGGAGTCAACGTTGAAGAAGCCCTCACCTATCGTTTCGTTGGTTGCGCTGAAGGAGGCATTACCCCTGCGGAAAGCCAGCTCCTCAACGGAATTGTCGGGTATGTAAGCGCCGTAGTAGAGGTGAATCAGATAATTCTCCTCAAAAACCTGAAAAATGTAGCTGGAATTTTTGGTGTCCAGCTTGAAAATTCTTTTTTCGCTGTCAAATGATATAGGCATAAAAATCTCCTTACTTTATAATCATATCGGCAAAAATCGGATAGTGGTCGGAGGTGTACTGACCGTCAAGCATATCACGGACGATAGCGTACCTGCTGACCTCGGTGATTTTATTGTTGGTGAGAATGAAGTCAATCGGCTCACCCTCTTCACCGCCCTTATAGGCGTGGTAGGTTTTGCCGTACATAGTCTGCTTTGCCGTATCCTGCGTGTCGGCAAGTCCCTCGGCAACGAGCTGAAAATAAAGGTCACAGCCCTTGAAAAGATTGAAGTCACCCGTTACAACGGTCGGCACGTCAAACGAAAGCGCCTTTTCACGCACAAGCTCAATGCCGTATTTGCGGGCTGGCTCGCTTATATGGTCAAGGTGTGTGTTGACGTGAGTGAACCTTTTGCCCGTAGCCTTTTCTTCAAGCACAGCCCAAGTGCACACACGCCTGTAAGAAGCATCCCAGCCGTAGGAAACAACATCCGGCGTTTCGGAAAGCCAGAAGGTGCCGCTGTCAAGCAGGCTGTATTTCTCCTTAAGGAAAAGCACGCCTGAAATTTCGCCGCAGTCGGGGTCCGTGCCGCCCGAATCTCTGCCCACGCCGACAAACTCATATTCGGGAAGGGCGGCGCAAAGCGTCTGATACCATTCGTATGTACACTCCTGCACACCGAGAGTATCGGGAAGATACTCGCCGATTATCTGCGGAACTATTCTCTGCCGCGGCTCAAACTCGCCGCAGCGCACGTTAAAGGACATTACCCTTGTACAGCCCTCGCTGACGGGGATTTTTATCTTATCGGAAAAACCGTCCATAGCCGACACCTCTGTAAAATATAAAAATATATATTTAATATAATATATTTCAGTAAAAAATTCAAGCACAATTATTTTATTCAAGACAATACGGCATATTATTTCGGAACGATACGGCGGAAAAAGTGCGAACAAAATTTGTGCTTTCCATTTTAATCTGTGGCATATATAAAAAAGCAAAACCCCCGACGTTAACCGTGAACTGCTCCAAATTGTGCGTACAGTACAAAAAGCCCCCTAAGGCAGAAATATTTAATTAAGCGGTAAACTGACTTCGTTTTTCAAGCGGAGTCAGTTTTGTTTTAAGTTGAATTCGTTGATTGTTGTAGAAATAGATA
>JAFXCT010000037.1 GCA_017521365.1 Clostridia bacterium | reverse complement strand
CTGCATAGCGGTGAGCATACCCTCAACGCCCATATCGGCGGTAAGGTAGTGTATACCGTTGATGTAGGTCTTATCGTCAAAGTGCCTGAACTTGGTCATCAGCTTGCAGAACCACTCGTGCTTGACAAGACCGTTATCGCCGAGAACGTCAATGATTTCCTTGTAGTCGGAATCCTTTTCGATTTCCACCGTCACAAGCTCGTCATCACGGCTGAGAGCAAGCACGTCGTTTATACAGGAAATGCAGTACATTGAGGCAAGCACGGAAGAAAGCACGACGATAATACAAACAAGCGCACGGCGAAGGCGCACAACCTGGTCAGACTCCTTCTTGCGCTGCTTTGCACGCTGCTGCTTTTCCTGCCGCTGACGCTGCTGCCTTGCCTCCTCCTGAGCCCGTCTGTGCTCAATCTGTGCCTTGCTGGGCTGGCGTGCCGCAAAATAAATCGCCTTATTTTTAGGCTTTTCGGGCTCGGCAACAACCGGCTCATCGAGAATTGACTCATCAATATTAAGCTTGAAATTCTTTACCGTTTCCCGTCTGCTTACGGGTATATCCTCCGCAACGCCGCCTGAAGAAACCTCTTCGGGACGTACTGCCGGCTTTACGGGCTCGGCAGGCTTGGGGACAGCAGGCACGGGAGGCGCTTGCTTTGCCTTTTCCTCGTCGTGCTTTGCAAGCCACGCATCAAAGTCATCTTCAAATTCAATTTCAAATTTCTTTTTGTCGTCCATTTATGTAGCTCCTGTCAACAAAAATAGTTATCTTTTTCAGTTACTATTATATCCACCTTGCGGTCAAACCTTCCGTGAGGAAGGCCTTCCTTTACCCAATCCGAATAAGCAAGCCCTATGCACTTGCCCTTGTACCCCGAAAGGAAGCGGTCGTAATAGCCCTTGCCGTAGCCGAGGCGGTAGCCCTGCTTATCGTAAACGAGGGCAGGCACGATGCACACGCTCGACGTAAAATCGGTGAGCTTTCTGCACCTTTCGGGTATCGGCTCAAGCACGCCGAAGGCACCGCTTTCCAAATCGTCAAAGCTTGTTATTGCGTAAAAATCCATTTCTCTCGTGCCCGGCACACAGCGGGGCACGGCAACGGTTTTGCCAAGCTTTGACGCACGCTCAATAAGCAGCTTTGTGTCGATTTCAACGGGCTTTGCGCAGTAGAGCAAAACCGTTGAAACCTCACGGAATTTCCACAGATTCATAACCTTGCTCTGAATTTTGAAATCCATACGCTGCTTTTCGGAGCGTGAAAGCGACTTTCTCCATTCTATTGCGGCGTTTCTCAGCGCCGTTTTTTCGGGTCTTATATCATTAATCATTATAAAGAGACTCCCAAAGCGCATCCGCTTTTTCTTTTCCGATAAACTGCTCTGCTATAACCTTGCCGAATTTAAGCGCAACACCGCAGGCCTTGGCTGTGATAATCTTACCGTCGGCAACAACCGATTTTTCCGAAACCGCCGCGCCGTAAAGGTATTCCTCAAAGCCGGGGAAGCAGATTGCCTCCTTGCCTTTAAGCAGACCCTTTTTGCCGAGTATGCTCGGTGCGGCACAGATAGCACAGATATATTTACCGTTTTCGTTTGCATAGTCGATAAATGTGTTGACCTCTGCTGATTTTTCGAGATTTGTTGTGCCCGGCATACCGCCCGGAAGCACAACAGCCTGAACGCTGTCATCAGGTGTAATTTCACTTATCTCACAGTCACAGACAACGGGTATGTTATGAGAACCGCTGACAGCTTTACCCGTAACGCCTACTGTTTTAACCTCAAGACCTGCACGGCGAAGCACGTCAACCGTTGCAAGTGCCTCGACCTCTTCAAAGCCTTCGGCAAAGAATACGTATATCATTTTCATTTCTCCTTCACTCCAGAGTTAAGCCAATATATGAATTAAGCTGTTTGAGCCTCTGTGATTTTTCATCCAGCTCAAGAAGCATACCGTAGCGGTATTCTTCATTTCTTTCGCACGGCACTTTTATATATTCACTGCCGAAAACGGAGTATATTTCGCCGTCATTTTTTAATATATCCGTGCCGTATTTTGCGTGCTCAGCAAGGATATAATCAATATGCTCTTTGCACCAGACAAAGCGGTTTTCCGCTTGCGGTACAGGCAGATTTTTTGACTGTTTTTTTGCATAAAAGGCTGTTTTGTAGCCAAAGCGTGAGTAATAATCAAAAAGGCTTTTTTCGGCAGGGACAAGGGCAATAAAGCTCTTGTTTTTCTGCTTTGCCGTTTCTTCTGCGAGCTTTAAAAGCCGTGCCATATATCCCTTTGAGCGGTGCTCCTTAAAGGTTGCGGCAGCAAAAAGGTAAAAACCATTTATACCGCAAAGAGTGCCGTCAATCAGGTAAAGTGCGCTCACAAGCTCGCCGTTTTCGGTAAGCGGAACAAAGGTACAGCCCTTGTGTGTATCAAGAAAAAAGTTTATATATTCTTCGCTGTCGCCGAACGCCTCCTGCCAGAGATCAACGGCAGACCCACGCAGTTTTTCGTTTTCAAATTTAACCAAAATCAATCACACTCTGCGCTGAATTTTTCGAGCCATATTTCGGGGTAATAGGACTGCTTTGCCTTGCGCAGACCCGGCGCACCCGTGTCCTCTTCCCTGTTGATAAGCTCGTATTCATCCTTTAATCTTACCGCCATTTCACGGTTAATTATGGGGTAAGCACCCTGCACGGTGGCGTAAGCCTTTTCAAAGTGAGTGCAGAAAATTTTACCATTGAGCCTTTCGCCGAAGGAAAAGGCAACAATCTCACCGCCTGCACGTATAAGACCGCCCCACAGACCGAGCTCAGCGTAATTGGCTATAGCTTCGTTGAGTGCGTTATGCTCGGCTGAAATTGCAACCTCGTCCTTATACTCGTTGAGCATAAGCCAATGCTCGTTCATAGCGGCACATTGGCCGATATTTTCCGCCGTAATTTCCTCAAAAGTCCAGTCGGGGTTGTTACGCACAAAGGCGGAAATATGGTTGCGCTTGCCGTGAAGCTTCTTGCCCGAAAGCGTGGCGAGCTTTTCGGCTGAGTAGATGTAGTCAAAGCGGCTGTCGTCCGCCGTAAAGGTGAATTTATCGGGGAAAAGGCTTTCGATTTTCGCTCTGTCCTCGGCAGAGCAGCCGAGAATCACCGTGCGGTTGCCGTCTTTTTTTGCATCAAGAATTATAGACTCTACCATTTGGGCAAAATCTCCCTCACCGACGGGACAGCAGTAGCAAACGCCGTCCTCGGTAAAGTATTTTGCGGTAAGCATTGAGCCGTGAAAGGCTATCTGTGTTTTATAGATATTCCGCCAGATAAACAGCGTACCGAAGCAATATTCGCAGCCCATATTTGCGGCATTCAGAAGAATCTCATCCGCACGGGGCTTGTCCGCCAAAGTAATCGGGTGAAAATCAAGCATAAATAAACTCCTGAGGCAGGGCCTCAACTATCATTTCGTGAATTTTTGCAATGCTGTAGGGCTCGCCGTTTTCGGCGCAGGTGATAACCGTCCAGCCCATTTTTTCTGCGGCGTACATAGCCGCCTCACGGCAGCGGTAAAGGTATTCAACGTCTGCCTCGTGCACGTCCTTTTTCTCGCCCGTTTTTTCGCTGCGCAAAGACATAAGCTTCTGTGAAACGTCAATGGGCATATCAAGGTAAACTACAAAATCGGGCTTCGGAATACCGAGCTTTACGTATTCAAAATCCTCAAGCCATTCAAGGTATTCGTCCCACTTGTCCTTGGGCATTTTTTCAAGCTGATGATATGCGTTTGAGGTTGTATAGCGGTCGGCAAGAATCAGCCTGCCGCCGTCGTAATCCGCCTGCCAGTGCTGCTTGAAGCTTGCAAAACGGTCCACCGCAAAGAAAGCTGAGGCCGCAAAAGCGCCAACATCCTCGGGCTTTTTGCCGAAGGCACCGCCGAGGTACATACGCACGAGAGTGCTCGACGGGTCCTCATAATCGGGCAGCTTAATCTGCTTATATGAACAGCCTGCCTGCTGAAAATACTTTTTGAGCAGCTCTATCTGCGTGGATTTTCCGCTGCCGTCAAGACCCTCTATAACTATCATTCTGCCCATATTTCCCTCTCCTTAAAACACATAGTACACCTAATTATACAGATTAGATTATAACACGTATAAAGTAAATTTTCAATCACATTTTCAAGCAATATTTTTCGATTCAAAAACGCAAACCATATAATTGCAAACGCCGAATACCAATTGCATTTTGCAAACTGTCAGTTTGTTTTAGTTGCTTATAAAAATGATATAATGATTATTTGAGGAGAGTGGTTATGTGTCATACTTTAAAATGTCAAATGATGAAAAATACAGCAGAATTGGGTTAAATATTGCATATCAACGCAAGTTAAAAAGGCTTACACAAATGCAACTGGCGGAAATTTCAGGAATAAGCAGAACACATATGAGTAACATTGAAGCACCTAATATGGTAACACCAATTTCACTTGAAGTTATTTTTAGAATTGCAGATGCTTTAGAAGTTCCTGTTGAAACGCTTTTTAAATTTGAATGAGGTATAATATTTCAGCAACTAAAACTCATTAAAGTTTCAAATCATAAAATTAATGAAAAGAGGTTTTAAAATGATAATTAACAGTATAACCACAGAAGATATTAAAAAGATTTTTTCAAATACAGAAAACAAAAAATTATATCTTAGAAAGCTTTTTTATAAAACGGGAAATTCGTCAAAAATAGAAGTTCAAAAAGGAAAGCTTGACCAACAAATCATAGAATCCTGGTCCTACGAAGAATCCAAAAGTATCATTAGAGAAATGTTTAGAAATCACCCTAAGTTTATTGAGCAACAAAAACTTGATGTTGAAATTGATAAAGCGATAAACGATTGGAATACTCTAAATTTAGGAGATTTTGAATGGCCGTTCTCTGCTATGTCTTTCGACCAACATGTTCACACCTTAAACAGAAACAAGTCTCTTTCAGAGCAAGAGAAAGACGATATTATATCTAAAGAAACTATAAAATTCAGAAGAATAAAACAAATCAATTCTCTTCGAAATGATTTTATCGAAAGCTTAATATTCAAAAATGAAAATATTATTCCTACTTTAGGAAACAATAAAGGCGTTGACTTTTATATAAATGGCGAACCCTATGACCAAAAAGTAGGAAAAAGTGTAGGCAAAGCATTCATTAAAGAATATGGTCAAAATTATCGTGAAATAGCTTTGGCCAATCCGGAGCTTGTTGCAAAAAGTTTATATAAAAATCAAGATGAGGAACGGTTCGGAGATGAACCAAGATTGTTGATTGTTTATCTTGATAGCGATGTCAACTCACAAAGTATACAAAAGCAACTTGATAGTATTGATTTTTCCGCACCATACGATATTACTTTTGATTACAAACACTCAAATAATATAGTTATCTCTCACAAGACAAAATGTTTTGTCATTTTACTGCATAATTAAAAATAAGGTGAAGTAGTCAAATCAACTACTTCACCTTTTTAAATACAAAAATATACTCGTGTTTAAATATATAGAAATCACTTGCAAGTGCTCGATAACGCCAAATAGCCTTTTGGTTTGATTTTCCTTTTGTATCTTCAAAATTCTTCACAAGAATCGCCTTCATTTTAAACCCACGTTGTAAAAACAAATTCATACAATAGAAACCTAATGGAACAATTTCGCTGTTAGCATACTTGTCTCCAATAACAACAGCACAGTATCTGTTTTTTTCAAGATGTTGTGTTGTGTTATCAATAACCTTTCCCAAGTTACCAAGAAAATCATCCAAAGACGATGAGTTTGAAAGGTCATTTTCATTATTAGAAAACTTGACAATATCCCAATATGGCGGATGAAAAATAACAAACTGAAATTTATCTATTCCTTCTTTTTGCATAATTGCAAAAACATCTGCGTTTCTGCTATCATCAACACAGACTCGACCACGACAATTTTCATTTTTTTCAGAAATTATCCGTTGATAAGCTTCTTTTGCAACCTCTTCTTGCAATTCAATGCCGATAGAATTTCGACCTAATCTTTGTGCCTCAATCAAAGATGTTCCGCTCCCCATAAAAGGGTCTAAAATCCAATCACCTTTTTTTGTGTACCTTCTTAAAAGTTGATTCGGAATTTGGGGAACAAAATTCCCGTGATAAGCACCTGAGTGAGCACCTGAATTATCCCTTTTATCAATCAGCCAAAGAGTATCCGTGTAAATATCATCATACTCTTTCCAATTATTCATATCAATGTCGTTATATTTTGCCATAATTTCCTCGACATCACTTGACTAAACAATGTAAGTATTCCGTAGTTTTTGACGCCTTATGGTTTCTGTTCTCTTCTTTATCTGCTCTAAATCTGTGATGCTCTTTTTCAAACATTTCATATTTACCATATTTACTCATTATTGCGCGAATGGTATCAAATGACATTAAACCTTCGTTGTTATAACTTAAAAATATATATTTAAAGTTAGCCTTTGACATCAAATCATCAAAAGAACTTTCCACTGTTCGAGCAGAGCAATACTTGCTTCTCTGCCCATCATAAGCACGCAATCCTGTTTTTCCAAACAGCGCAGGATTGTCATATCTTGAGATGCTTTCGAGAACGTGATAATTAGTACAATATTGACGAGCATTATAAGGAGGATCCAAGTACAAAACATCGCCCTTTATACCAGATATAATATTGTTTACATCATCATTATATACCGTTCCTCTTTCACCTTCTACTATAGGTAAAAGCTCTAACATAAATTCTTTCAATGCAGATTTTTTTGTATGTTTAAGAAAAGCACCATATACTGATGCAGTATTCGCATATTTATCAATAGAATTTATAAGACTAGCCAACAAATAATAATATTGATTTTCAGAAATATTACCCTGTCGGTAAAGAGCCTCTATTTCAGTTCGTATTGCATCACATTTTTTTCCGTTTATATCCGTAAAATAATTTCTTTGAGAACCGGAACCCATACAATAATTCTTGTATACAAAGCCTTCAAGCCCACTTAAAGAGTTTAAAAGGCTCAACACAGAATCATCAATGTTTTCGGAATTTTCAATATAATGCTTGTTAAGTACATAACTGTAATGTTGAATGTCATTTGCAATTACTTCAAATCCCTTTTTTTTGAATGTAGAACCAACGATACCCGTTCCGGCGAATAAATCCGCAAAAACACCAGTTTCATTACCTATGATTTGTTCAACACTTTCCACAAGAAAATCTATCAAAGATAATTTAGAACCAATGTAATTCAAGGTATCACTCCATTCTACAATTTTTTTATTAATTGTATCACAATGCAAAAACTAATTCAATGTTTCTTAAGAATCTTTAAGAAAATTTTTGTGAACTATTTATAGTTTTTCTTATCTTAATTTTCTGTTTACAAATTTTAGCAAATATGTTATATTACATACAAGAAGCACAAATTTTTGCTTCAAAACAAACAATATACACAAAAGGAGAGTTAAATTATGTCAAACCTCAAGGGCACGAAGACCGAAAAGAATCTTATGGAAGCATTTGCAGGCGAAAGCATGGCACGCAACAAATATACATACTTTGCATCCAAGGCGAAGAAGGACGGCTACGAGCAGATTTCCGCACTTTTCCTTGAAACTGCAAACAACGAAAAAGAGCACGCTAAAATCTGGTTCAAGCTCCTCAGCGGCATCGGCACGACCGAAGAAAACCTCAAGGCTGCCGCCGCAGGCGAAAACGAGGAATGGACAGATATGTACGCCCGTATGGCAAGAGAGGCAAGAGAAGAGGGCTTCGACCAGATTGCCGACCTTTTTGAGAGCGTAGCCGCAATTGAAAAAGAGCACGAGGAAAGATACCTCAAGCTCCTTGAAAACATTGAAAAGGAAGAGGTTTTCAAGAAGAACGTCCAGACAGTATGGATTTGCCGCAACTGCGGTCACATTGTTGACAGCGAGTCTGCACCCGAAAAATGCCCCGTTTGTGCACATCCGCAGGCATATTTTGAGCTTAGAGTTATAAACTACTAATACAAATTTTTTTGTAGAGGAGTTTTATAATGAAATATGTTTGCGACGTATGCGGCTGGATTTACGACGAGGAAAAGGGTTACCCCGAGGGCGGTATAGCCCCCGGTACAAAATTTGAGGATTTGCCCGAGGATTTCGTCTGTCCCCTGTGCGAAGTCGGCAAAGATATGTTCAGCGAGGAATAACAAAAAAAACAACGGACAGTAACCGGTTAAGGTTGCTGTCCGTTTTGTTATGGTGCAATTTATTTCGCTTTTCTTTCGATAAGAGCGGCTAATTTGAGGACTGCGGCCTGGGTTTTGCCGTCCTTTATCTGGTTTGTGAGCACCATATCGACTGCGTCCGACAGCGGTATGTACTCTACGTTGAGGAACTCGTCCTCGTCGAGCTTCTGTTCAACCTGCACGAGGTCACGTGCGGCGTAGAGGTAGATGATTTCGTTTGTATAGCCGGGTGTGGGGTAAAATTCGCCGAGGCTGAAAAACTGGCCCGCTTTTACTCCGCCCTCCTCTTCAAGCTCACGCTTACCGGCTTCAAGCGGGTTTTCGCCCTTTTCGAGCTTGCCTGCAGGAAGCTCAAGCACCTCTTCCATATAGGGGTAACGGAACTGTCTGACGAAAATGAGCTGCATATCATCGGTCAATGCGGCAACGGTTACGCCGCCGTTGTGCTCTACAAATTCACGCACAGCCTCCCTGCCGTCGGGCAGGCCTGCGATATCGACACGCAGGTTTATGATTTTACCTCTGTATATCGTATTTTTGAATACGGTTTCTTCACGGGTTTCCATTTTCTTCTTCCTCCTCAAAATTAAGCCTTTCCTCCTCGACTACGAGGGGACGTTTCATAACACGGCTGTTGATATTCATAATGTATTCGCCGAGAAGCCCTATAAAGAACATCTGGATTGAGCCCATAAGGAAAACGCCGATGAGAATGGGCGTTGTACCCGCAGGGAAGCGGTACCAGTTGACGAGCTTTAAAATCAGATAAACAAGCGCAATTATAAAGCCTATGAGTGAGAATGCACCGCCTGCAAAAACGGCAAGTCGCAGGCCGATTTTCGTGTAAGAAGTGAAAGAGAGCATAGCCGCATCGTAAAGGCTGTAGAAATTGTTGTGGGTTTTGCCTGCCCTGCGTTGGGGCTGTGTGTACTCAATTTCCTTTCTTTCGGGGCCGAGCTCGGCAACAATGCCGCGGATAAAGGGCTGCGGATCATCAAGCTCACGGAGAGTCTTTACAAAGCTCTTGTCGTAAAGGCCGAAGCCTGTGAAGTGCTCAATCTGCTCAACATTGCTCATTTTCTTGATAGCCTTGTAATAGAGCGAGCGCAAGGCATACATTACCTTGCTTTCTTTGGACTGCGTTTTAACGCCGATTACGACCTTGTAGCCGTTTTCCCATTCCTTTACAAACTGCGGTATAAGCTCAACGGGGTCCTGAAAATCGGCGCAGATTGTGATACAGCAGTCGCCGCTCGTGTTGATAATTCCGTAATAGGGGCTGTTGAACTGACCGAAGTTGCGGCAGTTGAAAATAGCCCTTACCTTTTTATTTTCCTTGCAGATTTCACGTATGATTTTTCTCGTGTTATCCGTTGATTTGTTGTCGATAAAGAGGATTTCGTAGTCGTACTGCGGCAGGCTTTTTTCAAGCTCGCTTTTCACCGCCTCGTAAATCGGACGGGCGTTTTCCTCCTCGTTGTAGCACGGAATCATTACGGAAATTTTCTTTTTATCCATTGCTGTTTACTTCCTTTATCCAGTTGATTGTTCTTCTTATTCCTTCCTCGTAGCCGATTTGCGGCACAAAACCCGTATCGGCAGTTAAAGCGGAAATATCCGCACAAAGGTACATAACCTGGTTTTCGTTATACGGCAGAGCACCTAATTCAATTTTGCCGCCTGCCGTTTTCTGCATAACCCTTATATATTCTTTAAGCGGCTTTGCCTGACCGCTGCCAAGGGTATATACGGCACCGTTTTTGCCGTTCAGCGCAGCAAGATAAAAGGCGTTTGCGGCATCGTCGCAGTAAAGAAAATCCCACATTTGCTCTGCAGGAGTAAACTCTGCCGTTTCGCCGTTGAGCAGTTTTTTCAGCGAGGAAACTGTAATTGTAAAACCGTTATCCCCCACGCCGTAAACGCTTAAAACACGAAGCCAGACGTGCTTTATACCAAGCGTTTTAGCAAGTTTGCGTGATTCGTTTCCTGCCTTGAGTTTAGCCCTGCCGTACTCATTTTCGGGGTTACAGGGTGTGTCGGGTTTCAGCTTACCCTCTGCCCTGCCGTATTCCGCCTGAGAGCCTGCACCGACGAAGGCTTTACAGTTCAATTCTTTTGCAAGCTCAACCGCATCAAGCGTATACAAAACGTTTTTCTGCTGAATGTCGGCGCTGTTTCTCGCCGCACCGCCCGTACCGCTCCACGCAAAGTGAAACAGCACGTCGCAGTCACAGCCGATTTCGCCTTTTGCACACAGCATATCGGAAATGTCGGTTTCGATTATGTGAACGCTATTGCTTTTTATTATATTGTCAAGCTTTTCCGTATCGGACCGCACAAGGGCAAAGACCTCGTGACCCTGCGATTCGAGCAGACGAATCAGGGCAGATGCTATCATACTGCTTGCACCCGTTACAACCACCCTCATAAATTAACAGCCTCTATTATCGTTTTTGCCATATAGTCAATCATTTCGTCCGTCATACCCGGATAAACGCCGACCCAGAAGGTGTCGTTCATTATTCTGTCGGTGTTTTCAAGGCCGCCGACTATGCGGTAGCCTTCGCCGCTCTTTCTCATTTCATCAAAGCAGGGGTGCTTTGTGAGGTTGCCTGCAAAGAGCATACGGGTCTGCACGCCCTTGCTCTCAATATACGGCACTACCTTTTTGCGGTCAACACCCTCCTTGCAGGTGAGCAGGAAGCCGAACCAGCTCGGGTCGGAATTTTCACACGCAACGGGCAGAATGAGCTTATCCGAAGCACATTCGAGTGCTTTGCAAAGGCGTGTGAAATTATGCTTTCTCCGCTCAACAAAGCCGGGGAATTTTTCAAGCTGTGCACAGCCGACAGCCGCCTGCAAATCGGTAGCCTTCAGGTTGTAGCCGAAATGGGAATAGACGTATTTATGGTCGTAGCCGTAGGGCAGTTCGCCGTACTGACCGTCGAAACGATGGCCGCAGAGATTGTCCTGCCCCGAGGCACAGGAGCAGTCACGGCCCCAGTCACGCATTGAGTGCATAATTTTTGAAAGCAAGGGATTGTCGGTATAAACAGCACCGCCCTCGCCCATAGTCATATGGTGCGGCGGATAGAAGCTGGACGTGCCCAAATCGCCGAAGGTGCCCGTGAATTTTTCAGCACCGTTGAGGGTATATTTTGAGCCGAGGGCATCGCAGTTATCCTCAATCAGCCAAAGATTGTGTCTGTCGCAGAAATCCTTTACCGCCTTGATGTCAAAGGGATTTCCGAGGGTGTGGGCAATCATTACAGCCTTGGTTTTTTCGCTTAACGCTTCTTCCAGTTTAGTCACATCAATGTTATATTGCGGAATTGTAACATCTACAAAAACAGGTACTGCGCCGAACTGAATTACGGGCGTAACCGTTGTGGGGAAGCCCGCCGCAACGGTGATAACCTCGTCCCCTCTTTTAACCGCTCTTTCGCCGAGCAGGGGTGAGGTAAGAGTCATAAATGCGAGCAGATTTGCGCTTGAGCCCGAATTGACGAGGGCACAGAAGCGCACGCCGAGATACTTTGCGAGTCCCTTTTCAAACTGTGCGGTATATCTGCCTGCCGTGAGCCAGAATTCCAAGGCGGAATCGACGAGATTTACCATCTCATTACTGTCGTACACACGGGATGCATAGGGTATTCTCTGCCCCTCTTCAAAGGGCTTTTTGTTATTGTGGTAGGCTTCGCAGTAATCCGCTACAGCCCTTAATATTTCTTCTCTTGCTGTTTTTTCGTCTTTCATATTCTTCCTCACTTTTTGGTCTTACCCGAAATTGTGAAACGGACAAGTATTTTCGTTCTTATAAAGTCTGCCAGAGACGGACAGTAGCGTGACAGCCACAGATACCCCTTAACCATCAGCGATGCGGAAAGCGGCTTTCTGTCACGGGACATATAGTAGGCGTGTATTTTTCCGAGCAAATTCAAATCGGGCTGTCGGCTTATCATTGAAACCGCCATAGCCTTTATTTCTTTTTTTACGTCTTCAATATCAACGGGCTTCGGATTCCAGTCGATTTTTTCATATTCATCGGGCGTGTAAAGGTGGAGATACCTGTCAATCCAGCCGTAGCGCTCGTCAAAGCGGTCACGCACTAAAATTACGGGAATCCCCATAGCCATACACGGCGAAGCACAGTGCAGACGGGAAGTAATAACCAACGAGGCTTCGTTGTAATACCTTTCGTATACCCTGCGTGTTGCCGCCTCACACTCCTTGGTGAGAGTTTCAACGCTTTCGGCATCGTTCACCGTTATTTCGTGGGTGACGTATTCGGCATTTTTCTTTATATTTTCGGGTATATATTCGTCAATTGAGGGGTGTGCATCAACTATAAACACCTTGCCGTTTTCGGGTGCCTTTTCACGCTTTGGAAAAAGCACGGTCATACAGCCGGTAAGATATGCATTATAGCCGTGCTTTTTTACTGCTTCATAAGTTGCCTCGTCACGGCAGCCGATAACACCTGAATTTTTCCAGAAGGAGCTGTGCTTGAGGTATTCCTTTGAAGTAGTATAAAGCCCCAAAAACACGGGTGTTATATCCTCGGACAAAGGGAATGAGGGATATTCACGGTTGTAGTAAAAATAGCCGTTAAGCGGCAGAAGCACCTTTTCGCCTTTATAGGTTGCAAGCGACTGAAACGGAATATCCACCGTATCCTCTTTGCTTATCCCCATTTCCTTGTATAGCAAATCTATTGCGAGCGTCTGCACAAAATCGCCGACGTTGCACACGGTTGACGACGAAACAAATTCCCTTGAAAAAACGAGACGGCCGTATTTCATTTTTACTCCTTCGCCTCCGTTTTTTCTTTTTTATAAAGTATGAACAGACCTGCGCCTGCCGTAAACACAAGGCGCAGAGCATTTGCCGCAAGGCTTGCGGACACGAAGCCCTGCAGGCCGCCGGCTTTGGTAAACGATATGCTCAGCACAAGGAAAAGTGCCGCATAGACGAGCTGAATTGCAAGCTGCCACCTTTCGCTGCAGAAGGTGAGCATAACGGTAAGCAGCAGGCTTGACGCAAAGCAGATAATCTGCGAAAGGTTTGCAAGCGCTGAAACCGACAGCACGTCGCCATAAATATCGGGGTAAAGCAGCTTTACGAAAATCGGCATAACTATGCTTATACCGGCGAAAAGCACCGCACCTGCAACAAGCACGGCGAGTAAAACAAACGAAAAGCTCTTTTTCGTTATCGGCTTCGTTTTGCCCTTTGTAAGGTAGCCTATAACTACACCGTTAAGCGGACCGACGAGAAGCGCCGCCGTTTTGCCGAGCAGAGAAGCAACGTAATAGACCGTAACTGTTGACGAATCAATAAGGTGCTGTAAAAGCACTCTGTCAAGATTGAGCACCATATTCACAAGCAGATAGGAAGCCGCCAGCACGAGCACCTTTTTGCTGACGGCAAGGGTGTTTTCACTTTTTTGCAGGGGTCTATAGACGTGCCCTTTAACTGCCAACAGAAGCCAAACAGCCGCTTCGCCGAGAAGGAAGCAGAGAAACCAGCTTTTTGTCAGCGGATAAAGCAAGGCACCTGCAATATACCCGAGCGATAAAACAAGGTAATAGACAAAATAGCCCTTGTAATTGAGCGTCATACGGTATTCAACGTCGCCGTAATAGCGAAGCGTTGTCAGCACCAACAAAAGCGCCGCCGCAATATAATCGGCAACACCGCTGAAATAGCCGTTGCAAACAGCAAAAAATATTATACCCGAAACGGCAAGCAAGGGCAGCATTGCAAGAGCCAAATCGCCGTTCAATACCTTTTTTTCTCTGCTTTCAACAAGGCGGATATTGTTTGCCGCAAGGCCGACGGAAGGTGCAAAAACCGCCACGATGCCGAGCACGTAAAGCACGTTTCCGAACTCCGCCTCACCAAGCTGACGGTTGAGAAACGGATAAACGAAAATCTGAAGCACGCCGTTCATCGTTACCAATGCGGCAATGCTCCATATAAAATCCGTTGCAAATTTTTTCTGAATTTTTTGCATAAAGCGTTTATCCTTTGAAAAAGCTGTTTATTTGTTCATCCAGCTTAATTCGGCAGTCCTCACCCGAAGCCCAGCTTTTAGTCCACTCAACCGTTTTTTCAACGGCCGTTTTTGCACTCCATTTCGGCCTCCAGCCGAAAACGGTTTTGACCTTCGTGCAGTCAAGCTTCAAGAAATTGGCTTCGTGAGGGCCCTGCTTATTTATAACCGTATAGGTCTGCCCTTCTCCCCAGCTTTTGCAGAAATACTCGGCAAGCTCACCCGTTGTAAGGCAGTCCGTTTCATTCGGGCCGACGTTATAATAATCGGCAAACTTAATGTCCTTATACTGCGCCTCGGCTATCATAAGGTAGACGTAAAGCGGCTCTAAAACGTGCTGATAGGGTCTTACCGAGTTGGGGTTGCGGATTATTACCGCCTCACCGTTTACAGCGGCACGCACACAGTCGGGGATAATGCGGTTGTCCGCAAAATCTCCGCCGCCGATAACGTTGCCTGCCCTTGCGGTTGAAACGGCAACACCCGCCTTATCGAAAAACGAGCGTTTGTAGCTGTGGGTCACAAGTTCCGAGCAGGATTTTGAATTTGAATACGGGTCAAAGCCGTCAAGAGGCTGAGCCTCCTTCATCGGTGTGCCGCTTTCGTTATTCTCGTAAACCTTGTCGGTTGTAACGTTGAGCACCGATTTAACGCTATTGCAAAGTCTTACACATTCAAGTACGTTCACCGTACCCATAACGTTCGTTTCATAGGTGTATTTCGGCTGCTCATAGGAAGTTAAAACAATCGGCTGTGCGGCAAGGTGGAAGACGATTTCGGGCTGAAATTCATCAAACACCGCCTTGAGCCTATCAAAATCACGTATATCGCCGATAACGCAGTTCATACCGTCTGCAATTCCTGCCGCCTCAAAAAGGCTCGGCTTTGTCGGCGCTTCAAGGGCATAGCCCGTGACGAGAGCACCTGCATTTACAAGAATACGGCTCAGCCACGCACCCTTGAAGCCCGTGTGCCCCGTTACGAGCACACGTTTGTTTTTATAGAAAGATAAATCAAGCATTTATATCACCACAGTTTCCACGGAGCGGCATTTTCCGCCCAGAGCTTTTCCAGAAGCTGTTTGTCACGCAGGGTGTCCATACACTGCCAGAAGCCATCGTGCTTGTACGCACCGAGCTGACCCGTTTTTGCAGCCTGCTCAAGCGGATATTTTTCAAACACGGTGCCGTCACCCTCGATAAGGTCAAAAATCTCCGGCTCAAGCACCATATAGCCGCCGTTTATATAGCCGGAGTCCTGTGCGGTTTTTTCGCGGAATTCGCTGACGGCATCGGTACCGTCAATATCAATTACGCCGAAGCGCTGGTTGAGCTGAATTGCGGTAAGCGTAGCCATTCTGCCGCTTGCCCTGTGAAATTCAACGAGCTTGTTTATATCAACGTCGGCAACGCCGTCACCGTAAGTGAGCATAAAGGTTTCGTCACCGATATACTTCTGCACACGCTTTACTCTGCCGCCCGTCATTGTATTAAGGCCGGTATCAACAAGGGTAACCTTCCACGGCTCGGAAAAGTTGTTGTGCACGGTCATTTCGCCGCCGCTTGAAAAATCAAAGGTAACGTCGCTTCTGTGCAGATAATAGTCCGCAAAAAATTCCTTTATCGAGTGCTGCATATAGCCGCAGCAGATAATAAACTCATTAAAGCCGAAATAGGAATAGGTTTTCATTATGTGCCAGAGAATGGGCATACCGCCGATTTCTATCATAGGCTTGGGCTTGAGATGGCTTTCCTCGCTGATACGCGTACCGAAGCCGCCCGCAAGAATTACAACCTTCATTTAAACACTTCCTCTTATTTAAATATAGGTAGTATAATTATATCACCACGCATTATTCATTGCAAGATTTTTTTATGCCGAATGCAAGAGCCGCTTCACGGGCAGCGGTTTACGGCACCCGAACGAAGCAAAAGCACCTTACTGCGGCAATATAAAGCGCAGTTCGCATCGATTTTTGTAAATAAATCTTTAAAAGCTATTGATATTTATTTATAAAAAATGTAAAATATAAAAGGTTATATCTCAAATTATATCCGAAAGGGTGCATTATAAAATGGCAAAGCTTAAAATGGCAGTTATCGGTACGGGCGGTATCAGTAACGAGCATATCAGAGGTTACATAAACAATCCCAATACCGAGCTTTACGCTTTTTGCGATATCAACGCCGAACGTGTAAAGGCTATGGCGGAAAAATACGGTGTTCCGCTTGAGAGAACTTTTACCGACAAGGACGAAATGCTCAAGGCTCTTCCCGAAATTGATGCGGTCAGCGTTTGTACCTGGAACAGCGCTCACGCCGAATGTACCATTGCCGCACTCAACGCAGGCAAGCACGTAATCTGCGAAAAGCCGATGGCAATGAACGCCGAGGAAGCAAAGCAGATGATGGAGGCTGCAAAGCGCAACAACAAGCTGCTTATGATAGGCTTTGTACGCCGCCACGGCAACGACTGCGAGGTTATCCGTGAAAACGTTGATGCAGGCACCTTCGGCGAGCTTTACTATGCCAAGGCTACATACCTTCGCCGCAACGGTAACCCCGGCGGCTGGTTCGGCGATAAATCACGCTCGGGCGGCGGTCCCCTTATCGACCTGGGCGTTCACGTTATCGACCTTGTTCGCTTCATTTTCGGCAACCCCAAGCCCGTTTCCGTTTACGGCGTAACCTTCCAGAAGCTCTTTAACCGTCCGAATGTTTACGGCGGCAAGGCCTGGCAGGCTGCAAGCACGGGCGTTGAGGATATCTGCGACGTTGAAGATTTGGCTTCCGCACTCATCCGCTTTGACAACGGTGCAGTACTCAGCGTTGAAGCTGCCTTCAGCCTCAACATCAAGAAGGACGAAGGCAACATAGAGCTTTTCGGCACCAAGGCAGGCGCAAAGCTTGACCCGAACGTTGAAATCTTTACGGAGCTTAACAACCGTATGGTAAATATCGGCTTTGCTCAGGAAACCGCTCTGAGCTTCGACGGTCTTTTCCAGAAGGAAATCGACAACTACGTTGATGCAATTCTCGGCAAGGCAGAGTGTCTTGCCCCTGCCGAGGACGGTGTTGAGATGATGAAAATACTCGATGCTGTTTACGAATCTGCCCGCACGGGTCATGAGGTTGTGCTTAACTGATGAGTGAAAATAAAAGAATTTTCCTTTCTTCACCTCATATGAGTGATGAAGGGTACGAAAAAGAATACATAAACCTTGCCTTCGATACTAACTGGATTGCTCCGCTTGGTCAGAATGTGGATGGCTTTGAAAACGAGCTTTGCGCCTATACGGGTGCAAAATATGCCGCAGCGCTCAGCTCAGGCACGGCTGCAATTCACCTTGCCCTGAAAGCGGCAGGCATAAAGCCGGGGGACAGAGTTTTCTGCCCGACCCTCACGTTTGCCGCAACGGTAAACCCCGTTGTTTATGAAAACGCTGTACCCGTGTTTATCGACTGTGACGGGGAAACGTGGAATATGTCGCCCGAGGCACTCGAAAAGGCTTTTGAAAAATATCCCGATACGAAGTTTGTTTCGGTTGCCCATCTTTACGGTCTTGCCGCAGATATGGATGAAATTATGCGTATCTGCCGTGAGCACGGTGCTGTACTGATTGAAGATGCAGCAGAAAGCCTCGGCACAACCTACAAGGGCAAAATGACGGGCACCTTCGGCGAATACGGCATATACAGCTTTAACGGCAATAAAATCATAACTACCTCGGGCGGCGGTGCACTTGTCTGTAACCTTGCCGATGATGAAAGAGCCGAGGAAAGAATTAAAAAAGCCCGCTTCTGGGCTACCCAGAGCCGTGACCCTGCACGCCACTACCAGCACAGCGAAATCGGCTACAACTACCGTATGAGTAACATTGTTGCAGGTATAGGCAGAGGTCAGCTCAAGGTGCTGGACAAGCGTGTCGCAAAGAAAAGATACATATTTGATTTCTACAAAAAAGCATTTGCGGATATCGAAGATATACATATGATGCCCGTTGACAGGGACAGCGTTTGTAATTGCTGGCTTACCTGCATTACTCTTACTGGTGAAAAGGTAAAACCGCTTGATATTCTGCTTGCGCTCGAAAAGGAAAACATAGAGTCAAGACCTATATGGAAGCCTCTGCATCTCCAGCCGGTGTTTGAGGGCTGCGATTATATTGACAACGGTAATACGGCAGAAAGAATATTCGATTGCGGCGTGTGCCTGCCGTCGGATACGAAGATGACGGATGAAGAGCTCCAAAGAGTGGCTTCAATAGTTAAAAATCTCTGGAAATAACCTATCCCGAAATAACATAAAAACGGAGCGGATTTTTTGAGAAAGATATATGACAAGTTAATAAAGAGAGCAGCGGATTTTCTGCTCTCCCTGTTTGCGCTTGCTGTGCTTGCTCTTCCGCTTGCCGTGCTTGCCCTTCTGGTAAGAACAAGGCTTGGCAGTCCCGTGCTCTTTAAGCAGGAGAGACCCGGCAAAAACGGCGAAATATTTACGCTTTACAAATTCCGCACAATGACGGACGAGTGTGACGAAAAAGGCGAATTACTACCCGATGAAATAAGGCTTACAAAATTCGGTAGATTATTGCGCAGTCTTTCACTTGACGAATTGCCGGAGCTTTACAATATACTTAAGGGTGATATGAGTTTTGTCGGTCCGAGACCCTTGCTCGTGCGCTATCTGCCTTTGTACAATGAAAGGCAGGCTATGCGCCACAACGTCCGACCGGGTCTTACCGGTCTTGCCCAGGTCAACGGCAGAAATCTTCTCACCTGGGAGGAAAAATTTGAGTGGGACGTAAAATATGTTGAAAACATCAGCCCGTGGCTCGATATAAAAATTCTTTTCAAAACCGTTCTCAACGTTCTGAAAAGAGAGGGTATCAGCAGCGAAACCTCCGCAACTATGGAGGAATTCAGAGGTGCACGGGAGGCGGAGAGATGAAAAAAGCCCTGCTTACGGCTTCCGTACACTACCATTTCACGTCGTTTCATTTTCCGCTGATTGATTTGCTTCACGAAAACGGATTTGAAGTACATATAGCCGCAAAGTCTATGCCCGACAAGGAGCCTTTACAACGGCTGACCGACAGAATTGACGCTTTTTACGACATTGATTTTGACCGCTCACCGCTGAGCAAAAAAAATTTGGCGACATATAAGGAGCTTAAAAAGCTGATTGATTCGGGTGAGTATGACGTTATTCACTGCAACACACCCGTTGTTTCAATTCTGAGCCGCCTTGCCGCAAGAAAGGCAAGAAAAAAAGGCACAAGGGTAATTTACACCGCACACGGCTTTCACTTTTACAAGGGTGCTTCAAAGCTGAACTGGCTTGTTTTTTATCCGATTGAAAAGCTCTGCGGTACGCTTTTTACCGACTGCCTGATAACAATCGGCGACGAGGACGAGGCAAGAGCAAAACGGCTCAAGCTTTGCAAAGCCGTTAAGCGAATACACGGTGTCGGCGTAGATGCGGCTAAATACACGGATACCGACGAAAGCACAAAGAATGAATTAAGAAAAGAATACGGCTTTGACTCCTCGGACGTTATCTGCCTTTGCACGGGTGAGCTCAACGCCAACAAAAACCAGAAGCTGCTTATTAATTCTTTGCAGTATCTGAAAGAAAGCTGTCCTGATTTTAAAATCCTTTTTGCAGGTGCAGGCGACAGCGAGGAAGAACTGAAAGCTCTTGTAAACCGGCTCGGCGTAGAAAATTCTGCTCGGCTTATGGGCTACCGCACGGATGTGGACAAGCTCCTCAAAATCTGCGATTTCGTGGCATCCTCCAGCTACCGTGAGGGCTTGCCCGTAAACATAATTGAGGGTATGTTCAGCAAAAAGGCGGCGGTCGTAACCCACAACAGAGGGCACGACGAGCTGGTTGCAGATAATGAAAGCGGCCTGTTTGTACCGACGGATGACCCGAAGGAATGTGCAAAGGCCTTTGAAAAGCTTTACAAAGATAAAAATCTGCGCCTTGAAATGGGCGGAAAGGCCTTTGAAAGAGCACAGAAATATTCAAGCGAAAAAGTAAAGAAAGAGCTTGAAGAAATATACAAAGAAATAATTTTTTAACAAGTAAACCGTAGGGGCGGATAACCTCCGCCCGATACATACAACAGAAAGGATAACACAAAAATGAAAATCATCGTACTTGAAAATGCGGCACAAATCGGCGAGCAGCTTGGTCAGTTCTATGTCGATTTCGTCAACGAAAACCCCTCCTGCGTGCTCGGACTTGCAACAGGCGCAACCCCCGTACCCACCTACAACTACATAGTTGATGCCTACAAAAACGGCAAGGTCAGCTTCAAGGATGTAAGCACCTTCAACCTGGACGAATACTGCGATCTGCCCAAGGACAACAAGAACAGCTACTACACCTTTATGTTCCAGAATCTGTTCAGCCACGTTGACATCAACCCCGAAAACGTCGGCTTCCTCGACGGCAACGTAACCGATTACGACGCAGAAAGCAAGCGCTATGCCGAAGCTATCAAGGCAAAGGGCGGTATCGACGTTCAGCTTCTCGGCATCGGCCACAACGGTCACATCGCCTTCAACGAGCCGGCAGATGCGTTTACGGACGAAGCCTTCCGTGTTACCCTTTCTGAAAGCACAATCAACGCTAACTCTATCTATTTTGACGATGCTCCGATGCCGCATTACGCAATGACTATGGGTATCGGCTCAATTATGCGCTCCAAGAAAATTGTCCTTGTCGCAACGGGCGCAGGCAAGGCACAGGCTGTCAAGGGCATGGTCGAGGGCGAGGTAACACCTCAGCTTCCGGCTTCCATCCTCCAGACACACGATGATGTTGTTGTCTATCTTGACAAGGAAGCAGCATCACTTCTTACAAAATAATTAAATTGCAGCGCCCGAGTGTTTGCAAAAGCACACGGGCGTTAGCTTTCGAGGAGGAAAATAAAATGAAGAAGTATATGTCCTTAATGCTTATCGTAAGTCTGCTTTGTACATTTTTTGTTTTCGGCGTAAATGCCGAGGACGGCGAGGAATTGACCAGGCTCAGCTTCGGTGAGGACGGAAAGTTCACCGTTTTACAGCTTACAGACCCGCAGGAGGATGCCTGCCTTGCCGACGGACTTATTGAGTTTATCGAAAAATCAATTGAGGTAACAGACCCCGATTTTATTGTAATTACGGGCGATCTTGTTGAAAACTCCCGTGCTGGTGATATTTCCGACAGCGAAATTTTTAAAGAGGGTGTCACCGTTGACGGCGATTACGAAAAGACACTCGAAAACACAAAAAAGGCAGTTGAGCAGATTTTTGCTCCGCTTGAGGCTTCGGGCATTCCCTATGCCGTGACACAGGGCAACAATGATTACAGCAGCGAGGTTACTCTTGAGGACTGGATGGCAATTTATGCCGAATATCCGAACTGCATCACCGCCGAATACTGCGATATGCTTTCCACAAAGGTTGACTATTATGTTCCCGTTTACTCCGCTTCGGGTGAGCCTGCCTTCGGCTTATGGATGCTCGACAACGGCAAGGGCTTTGGCGAAGCACAGATGAATTGGCTTACTTCCTACGATAACGGCGGTGTACCCGGTGTTGTCTTTGAGCACATACCGCTTGACGATATGGGAAATCTTTATGAAGAATGTAAAATCTGGGACGAGGGTGCACTCATAAGCGGTACAAAGGCTTACCGCCTCAACGCCGAAATTGCTATGGGTCACGCAGAGGGTATTATTGATCCCGGTACAACAACCGATATTTTTAAGGCTTACAAAGCTAAAAACGTTGTCGGCGCCTTCTTCGGCCATTGGCATACAAGCGGATTTACAGGCGTTTGGGACGGCGTAACCTTCGGTATGACCTACGGCTGTCAGTTTTCAAAAATGGGCCCCTACGGCGTGAGAACAGTAACTTTTGACGAAGCAACGGGCACAATTGAAACAACGCTTTATGAGTATGTAAACGGCGAGTTTGCAGAGCAGATTGACGAGCCCTATGCAGAGTATGACAACGCATTTGATAAAGCTCTCAACGCAGTAATCTGCTTCTTTGAAAATATCTTCAATGCTCTCAAATACGCATTGAAATTCTGATTAACACTGTAGGGACAATTCACGATTTGTCCGTATTATCGCCCCTACAAAATGTAATTTATTAGAATAAATAACAAGAGTGTGTATCAAAGATTTGATACACACTCTTAAACTTTTATACGCTGTATTTTGCTTTAATTTCCGTTGCTCTGCCGCAGGAAAGTCTGCCTTCGGGGCAGAAGCCGTCTGCGTAGCAGCTCGGGCCGTATTTGCCGAATAATTCGGGCTCTTCGCTGCGGAGAATTTCGAGCATTCTGTTTGCGTAAATCTGAATTTCCCACTGTGCTCTCATACAGCTTCTCAGCTTCATAAACAGCAACAGCTCTCTTGCGTTCATTGTGGAAACAATGCTTAAGGTGTTGCCGCTTAAAATGAGGTAGGGGAGTGCTTCCTCTTCGCCTGCCGCCTTTAATTCATCATAAAGCGCAACGGCTGAATTGAAAGCGTTGTTGTATGCCTCAAGCATTTCGGGCTTTGCCTTTATGCTCTCGGGCATAACCCAGTCATTTCTGTCAACCGTGTCGAGTGACGGAACCTGAATTGAGTGGATTCTGTGGCGCGCAAAGTGGGTGAGGGTTGAAAGGGAAACCTTGTTGAGCGCAAAGGTAAACTGAACGCTCTCTAACGCTCTCGGGCGTGAGCAGTTAAGCACTGCGTCAATAATCTGCTTTCTTGTTTCTTTGTTTTCAACCGCTGCTTTTATATCGGCGGCAGAGAACGTGTTGTTTTCAAGCATTGCGGCTGTTGCAACAGTCTTTGCCGCATCCTTACTGCCGCCTATGTATTCAACGAGCTCACAGTCTGCCTTTTTTGTTGCCTTGATAAAGCTTAAATCAACCGTGTCGTTCTTCTTCGGCTTTCTTTCTTCAAAGCCCGTGAGCACGCCCGGTGCAATTTCCCTCGCCTGCTTGAGTAACTGTTCGCCAAGTGCCCTGATTTCGGGGCTCTTGCTGCCTCTGCCGTGGAGCATTGCGTGAAGCACGTGCAGCAGCTCTCTGCCGTTGAGCGAGCAGAAGAAGTTGCTCAAAAAGCAGTAAGGCAGTACGAAGCGTGCATCCTCTTTCGGGATTTCGTTATCGGTCAGGAGCTTATACGTTTCAAAAAGAGAATCTATGGTCTTTTTGTATTTTTCTTCGTTTTCCTTTGCTTTGAATTCGGGAACATAGTAGCCTGCGTCGTAAAAATCGACGTAACGGCGTGATTTGACAGTAAAAGAAGCAAGGCGGAACTCAATCATAAACTGCTCAACGATAACGGAAACGTCGTTGAAGGCAAGGTTGAACATAACGTGCTCAACCGTGGAGTTATGGCCCGAACGGGTAACCTTGTCGATAAGGTTTGCGTTCTTTTCGTCATCCTGCGATTTTGCCCATATACCGAGTGCGTTGCCGGGCTGAGTTGAAATTCTGCCTGCGGCGGCACACATTTTTTCCTTACATTCGCTTGCGCTTAAAATATAAACACCGGGTGTGAAATCCATTTTCAATTTCCTCCGTTTAATTTCGCTATACATTAAAATAATAATCCATTATATATCGAGGTGTCAAGCGGAATTGCAAAAAACACCCGATATCAATGTGATACAGGGTGTTTTGCGTTAATTACAGCGGTTTTCACACGCAGTATTCTTCCAGCGCCGAGCAATCGAGCTCGGGATATTTTTTTGCAAAGGCGAGCAGAATTTTTGCGGCGGCAAGCGTACCGCCCCTGCTCCTGCTTTCAAAATTGACGGGTATTACGGGGTCGTGAACGCTCAGGCGTGCCAACAGCCAGCCGTCACCGCTTCGGGAATCGGCGTTGATGCGAACACCCTCATACGTATTCGGCACAACGCTCCAGTTTTCGCTGCTGTCTGCAAAGCGGCGCAAATCCTCAACAAACCTTTCGCCGTAAGCACGGAAGTCCTCCGCACCTATTTTAAGGCGGATTTCCTTTTCTTCCTCGGCTTGCTCAAGCGAAGCCAAAAGACTTTCGAGTGTTTTGCCCTGCTTTTTGAGCTCGACCAGCTTTATCACAATTCTTGCCGCAAGGTAGGCACCGTCGTCAAGATAATAATTATCCCTGAATGCGGCGTGACCCGAGGTTTCAATTGCAAGCGGACAGTTTATACCGGAATTATTAAGCTCAATCTGCTTGTCAATAACGTTCTTGTAGCCCCTTTTGAACGGCAGAATTACACCGCCGAGGGTTTGGCGCACAAAATCAATCAGCCCGTCGGAAACAATGCTGTCGGTTACTACCGTACCGCCGCCGTTACCCTCAAGAGCAATTGCCGCTGCAAGCGCAACAAGGCGGTTGCGTGCAATTTCCCTGCCGCTTGAATCGACGCAGGCGGCTCTGTCAACGTCGGTATCAAAAATCAGGCCGAGGTCAGATTTACTGTCAACAACCGCTTCGGATATCGCCTGCATTGCCTGCTTGCTTTCGGGATTGGGAATATGGTTCGGGAACATTCCGTCGGGCTCCAAAAAGCGACTGCCCGAAACGTCGGCACCCAAGGGCTCAAGCACCTGCTCAGCGTAAAAGCCGCCGACTCCGTTGCCTGCATCAACGGCTATTTTAAGCCCTTTCAAGGGTTTTTCCTCACCCGTGCCCCTGATTATGATTTCACGCAGAAGCCGGGCATACCGCGGCATAAAATCCACAGCCTCAACAGTACCCTTTCCGTTTTCAGGAACGGTGGGGTTTTCGGAATTCTTAAGGATTTCGGTCAGCTGCTTACCGTCAATTCCGCTTCTGCCGACAAAGAATTTCAGCCCGTTTTTGTCCCACGGGTGGTGGCTTGCGGTAAGCTGTATCGCTGCATCGCAGGAAAGCTCAATATTTGCCATAAACATTGCCGGGGTCGAGGAAAGACCGCAGTCGATTACGGCGACACCCGAATCGACAAGTGCGGAAATCACCGCATTTTTAAGCCTTTGCGCTGACACACGGCAATCGTGGCCCACGGCTATTTTAAGCGGCTTTTTGTCGAGAAACTTCACGAAGCCGAACACAATACTGCGCACAGCTTCATCGGAGAGAAACGGAATTTTGCCGTCGCTCTCCCCTACTGCCACACCTCTGACGTCCGTACCGCTTTTGAACTTCAGCATTTCCTGCATTATTTCACGCCTTCCTTATTTTGTAAGTTTTATTGTGTAAAGCCAATTGCTGTCAAGGTTGTCGGGATTGATTGCAGGGAAAACAATTTCCGCCTTGCCTGCGTTATCCTTCACCTCAAGCACGGCATCACAGCCGAGGAGAGAAGCCTTGAGGTCTGCGGAATATTCAACCTCACCGAGCACCTGAGAGCCGAACGGGAAGCGGTTTATTATTGCGTAAACATCGTCACCCTTTCTTGTGTAGTATACGCCGGGCTGAGCCTTTTTAGTATAAACACGGGTTGAGTAAATTGCTTCGCCGTTGACACGTAGCCAGTCACCCATCTGAAGCAGACGTTCCTCCATAATTACGGGAATCGTGCCGTCTGCATCGGGGCCGATATTGAGCAGGAAGTTACCGCCCTTTGAAACGAGGTCGCAAAGTGTTTCAAGAAGCTCCTTTGCGGAAAGGTAGTCCTCAACCTCTTCCTCCTTGTTGATACCGAAGGAACGGCCTATACCTCTGCACTCCTCAAAGGGTCTGTCAAGCTCAACATCCTCAATTCTTCTTTCGGTGCCGAGGTAAACGTCAATAATACCGTACTCGGTTGTGAAATTACCGCCGAGCTTTCCTCGGGTTTCCTTGCCCCAGCGGTCGTTGGGAACAATAAAATCCTTAACGCTCGACTCGTTGTAAAGCCACTGCAAAAACTCGGTTGAATGCCAGACGGAGCTTTCGTGCGCCCATTCGCCGTCCGTAAACAGCGTGTTGGGCTGATACTTTTCAACAAGCTCCTTGAGCATCGGGTGAAGGTGCTCAAGAGCATATTTTTCCGGGTCCTCAAGGTAATACGGATGCCACCACTCATAAACGGAGTGGTAAACGCCGAAGCGCACGCCCGTGCCCTCCATAGCGTTTTTAAGCTCCATAAGGAAATCCCTCTTGGGTGCACACTCAACGGAGTTGAGCCCGGGTGCATATTCGGTTTCGTAAAGGCAGTATCCGTCGTGGTGCTTTGAAACGAAATTTATGTACTTTGCACCTGCTTTTTTGAAAAGCTGTGCCCACTTGTCTGCGTCAAAGCGGCTGCCCGTAAAATCGTTGACGAAATCGTAATAAGGTCTTGAATTATAGTGCTTTTTGTGGAATTCCCTGTACTTGGGATGTGACGGATGCTCGGGTGTTTCCAGATTGCAGGAATAGCCGTACCACTCGGCATAATCGCCCTTCGGTGCGTATGCAGGCACGGAATAAAGGCCCCAATGAATAAATATGCCGAACTTTGCATCGGCAAACCACTCAGGCACGGGTCTTGAATTAAGGGAGTCCCAGTTGTTTTCGTATTTCATATCTAACTCTCCTGATAAAGTCGTTTTTATATAGTACCCGATAAAACTCCGAACACAATTCCTGTGTACGCTTTGAGTTTTATCGGGCAACGTTTATTATAACAGAAAAAACCCTCTTGTGAAAGAGGGTTTTTGAAAAAATACAAACTGATTACTTGGAAAGAACACCGTTGATGAGGTCGAGAAGCTCGGAGGTGCTGATGAAGTTGATAAATGCTTCGTAGATACCGCCGATATCGCCGAGCCAGCCAAACCACTCGTCAACAAGTGAGGGAATGCTGTGAACACCCTCAAAATCGCCCTTGAAGCCGAAGAGACCGAGGATTGCAGTTACGAATTCGTTGAAATCGCTCATCTCGTAGCTGGAAAGAGCATTAATCCAATCGGAAAATGCCTTTGTAACGTCGTCGAATGTGGTTTTTTCTGTTGCCGCAAAGGATGTAATGCTCGTTGCGCCGAGAAGCATTACTACGCTCATAATAACGGCAAGTGCTTTTTTGAAAGACTTTTTCATTTCGTTTTTTCTCCTTTATTCTGTTATTTTGTGGCTTTTGCGTTGTAATGTATTTTAACACACGAGGCAGATATTGTCAACACCCCGTTAACAATTTATTAATATATTCTGCTTTGAGAATAAAGCAGCCCTGCCATTATTCTTTCTGAAGAAAATGTACCTATCGTCAGCAAACGAATACGAAGCAGCTTGAAGCCGCTTGAATCAAGAGCGGCTGTTTTTTCTTTGACATTGCGGTAAAGCCCTGATTTTTCAAGGCTTGTGAGCTTTACCGCATAGCGCACGGTACAGAAAGCCGCCGAGCAAAAAAGCCCTGCAACCGCAAAAAGCAGAATATTTCCGCACACGAGAGCACCGAGCACAGCACCGCTGACACCCGAATTTATAAAGCTGAGGCTTACCGCCAGACAAAGCACCGGCACGGCAAAAAACAGCACACCCCTGCAAAAGCAGCGCACCCTTAAGCTCAGGGCAAGCACGGCTGCACGGAAAATATCCGCAAATGAAAACTGAACAAGCAGACTTGAAGCGGAAATTTTGGCACCGGTTATTCTGTGCATAAACCATCTGTCCCGCAAAAGCTCCGCACACCAGACCAATATCCGCAGCATAACTGCGCCCAAAGCATACAGTACACAAAGCACGGGAAACGAATAATACAGCGCTCTTACCTGAGGCACAGCAAGCACAATCAGCCCGAAGGACAGTATTTTAAGCACCTGCGGCGCAAGCACCGCAAGACGTGAAAGCTGCCTTTCACCCAGCAGAAGATAATCAACCTTAAACCTGATTCTTTCTTTTTCCATATATCCTGTCTACCCTTTTCGGTTTTCTTTTATTATTGACACCAAAACGGGCATAAAACAAAAACTCCCGCATTTGCGAGAGTTTTTATCTGCATAACAATTAAATTAGGCAACGTTAGCGATGAGGCCCTTAACTACCTCGATAACCTTATCGATGATACCGGACTCCTGAACCCAAGCAACTACCTTCTTAACGATGTCGATAATCTGCTCAAAATCGATCTTGCCGATTACTTCCATAATAGCATCCATTGTAAATTTCACCTCCATTTACAAATCTATTCGTGCAAATTATATTCCTATTTTTTTACTTTGTCAATCAAAATCGTCATTTTTTCCGTATATTAATTCGTTTTTTTCACTATTCTTCCAAAACAGAAAAATTAAAGACCTGTATCCGAAGATACAAGCCTTTATGTTGGGTTTATAAAAACGCGAATGAGAAGCCTTTCATCAGAAAAGTTCGATGATGCTCTTGAAGAAGTTGATAACAGCCTCAACAACGCCGGAATCCTTAACCATACCTACGATGTCTGATGCCTCACCCTCGTTAAGGTAAGCAAGAAGCTGCTCTACAAAACCGAGAATAGTATCCATTAATTTCACCTCCGTTGTTTTGGTGATTTAATTATACAGGAATTTATGCATTCCGTCAATAGTTTGTTCATAATTTATTAATCGCAAGGTAACAAACAAGTAAAAAGAAAATAAAAACTGCCCTATCGGATGACAGGGCAGTAAAACAGCAAAATAAAGTTTTAAAAAACGCTTCAGGTGCACGGCGAAAACTCATTGTGCAAAGAGTTTTCAGAGTGCGCTTCTTAATAAATGGGGCACTTTGCGCAGATAGCGTTGACTTCCTCACGGATTTTGTCAGCGCTGTTTTCGTAATCCGTTGCGGCAAGGTAAATAAGCTCTGCAATCTTTGCCATATCCTCCTCAACAAGACCTCTGGAGGTTACAGCCGCCGTACCGATACGCACGCCGCTTGTGATAAAGAACTTTTCGGGGTCGTTGGGGATAGCGTTCTTGTTGACGGTGATATAAACGGTGTCAAGGCGCTTTTCAAGCTCCTTACCCGTAATGCTGAAGGGACGAAGGTCAACGAGCATAAGGTGGTTATCCGTACCGCCGGAAACAAGGTTGAAGCCCTTTTCGAGAAGTGCCGAGGCAAGAGCCTTTGCATTCTTTACAATCTGCTCCTGGTACGCCTTGAATTCGGGCTTGAGTGCTTCGCCGAAGCAGACAGCCTTACCTGCAATAACGTGCATAAGCGGACCGCCCTGGCTGCCGGGGAAAATAGCCTTGTCGATTTCCTTTGCGTATTCCTCTCTGCAAAGTATCATACCGCCTCTGGGACCGCGGAGGGTCTTGTGGGTTGTGGTTGTGACGAAATCGGCAAAGGGTACGGGTGATTCGTGAAGACCTGCGGCAACAAGACCAGCAATGTGAGCCATATCAACCATAAACAGGCTGCCGGCAAGCTTTGCGATTTTGCCTATGCGGCGGAAATCAATTACTCTCGGGTAAGCGGAGGCACCTGCAACAATGAGCTTGGGCTTTACTTCACAGGCAAGTCTTTCAAGCTCGTCATAATCAATAAAGCCCTCTTCCGTTACGCCGTAGGGAACGAAGTTGTAAAGCTTACCGCTGAGGTTTGCGGGTGAGCCGTGAGTCAGGTGGCCGCCGCAGTCAAGGCTCATACCTATAACGGTATCGCCCGGCTTGAGGAAAGCGTTGTAAACGGCGAAATTTGCCTGCGAGCCCGAGTGAGGCTGAACGTTGACGTGTTCTGCACCGAAAAGCTGCTTTGCACGCTCTATGGCAATATTTTCAACGATATCGACACATTCGCAGCCGCCGTAGTAGCGCTTTGCAGGATAGCCCTCGGCATACTTGTTTGTCAGCACGCTGCCCATTGCAGCCATAACTGCCGGCGAAACGATATTTTCGGAAGCGATAAGCTCGATGTTTCTCTTCTGTCTGTCAAGCTCAAGCTGCATTGCATCGGCAACTTCCTTATCAGTCTGAGCTATGAGTCCGATTGAGTCAAGTAAGTTTTCAAACATAATTCTGTTCCCCCAATAATTTATATATCAAGATTCTGAACGTACTTTGCGTTCTTTTCAATAAACTCTCTTCTGGGCTCAACCTTGTCGCCCATAAGGATTGAAAATGTTTCGTCGGCCTGCATTGCATCCTCAAGCGTTACACGGAGCATAGTTCTGTTTGCAGGGTCCATTGTGGTTTCACGAAGCTGGTCAGGGTCCATTTCACCGAGACCTTTGTAGCGCTGAACGTCGCAGCCGCCGCCGAATTCGGCAACCTTTTCGTCACGCTCCTCATCTGAAAAAGCGTAGGCAACCTTCTTACCCTTGCTGATTTTAAACAGAGGCGGCTGAGCAATATAGATGTAGCCGTTGTCAATAAGCGGACGCATATAGCGGAAGAAGAAGGTGAGAAGAAGCGTTCTGATGTGGGCACCGTCAACGTCGGCATCGGCCATAATGACGATTTTGTGATAGCGAAGCTTTGTAATATCAAAATCCTCGTCGATACCCGTGCCGAGTGCAATTACGACGGGGGTGAGCTTATCGTTGCCGATAACCTTGTCCAGCCTTGCCTTTTCAACGTTGAGCATCTTACCCCAAAGGGGGAGGATAGCCTGATATCTGTTATCTCTGCCGAGCTTTGCTGAGCCGCCTGCAGAATCACCCTCGACGATGTAAAGCTCTGTGTTTTCGGGGTTTCTGTCTGTACAGTCGGCAAGCTTGCCGGGAAGTGAGCTTGAATTGGAAAGAGCGCTCTTACGTGCGGATTCCTTTGCCTTACGCACGGCCTCACGCACACGGGAAGCCTCGAACGCCTTATTGAGAAGAACCTTTGCAACCTGCGGATTTTCCTCAAAATAGGTCATCAGCTTATCGACAACCGTTTTTGAAACGAGCTTGGTCATTTCCGTGTTGCCGAGCTTGCCCTTGGTCTGGCCCTCAAACTGTGCCTCGGTGAGCTTTACGCTGATGATTGCAACAATGCCCTCACGCACGTCCTCACCCGAAAGGTTCTTGTCGTTGTCCTTGAGTATGCCGTACTTCCTGCCGTAGTCGTTATAAACCTTGGTAAGTGCGGTTTTGAAGCCCGTTTCGTGCGTACCGCCGTCGATAGTGCGGACATTATTTGCAAAGCTGATTATAGTTTCGTTGTAGCCGTCGTTATACATAAGGGCGATTTCCGCACTTGAATCGTCACGCACGCTGGAGAAGTGAATGGGTGCCGGCTGTACGGGAGTAAAGCCTCGGCTTTCGTTTGTGTAATTTACAAACTCGCTGAGTCCGCCCTCGTAGCAGAAAACACGCTCGACAATATTGTCGGGGTCACGTCTGTCGGTGAAGGTAATTTTAAGGCCTGCGTTGAGGAAGGCGGATTCACGCAGCCTGCGCTCAAGCACCTCGAACTCGTAAACGGTGGTTTCCGTAAAGATTTCGGCATCCGCCTTGAAGCGGATAAAGGTACCCGTAGTGTCGCTCGTGCCGACAACGTCAAGGTCGCTCATAATGTTGCCGCGCTCAAAGCGCTGGCGGTAAACGTTGCCGTTACGGGAAACCTCTACCTCAAACCACTCCGAAAGGGCGTTAACAACGGACGAGCCGACGCCGTGAAGACCGCCCGAAACCTTGTAGCCGCTGCCGCCGAACTTACCGCCTGCGTGGAGAACGGTGAGAACAACGGTAACTGCGGGCAAACCCATTTTTTCGTTCATATCAACGGGAATACCACGGCCGTTGTCACGCACGCTGATTATATCGCCCGGCTCAATTTCGACCTCGATGTGGGTACAGAAGCCTGCAAGGGCTTCGTCTATTGAGTTGTCAACGATTTCGTAAACAAGGTGGTGCAGACCGTTTGGGCCCGTTGAACCGATATACATACCCGGGCGCATACGCACCGCCTCAAGACCTTCGAGAACCTGAATCTGACCTGCGCCGTATTCCTCGTTAACGGCGGTGTCCATCTGCTCGACGGGCTCGGTGTTCAGGTCTTCTGCGGTAAGGGGCATTTCCTGAATCTGATTTTCCTTATTATCCAAAGCAAGATTCCTCCTACTGTTTTTTACAAATTTATGAGTGCTTTACCTGTTTATAGATTTGTTAATTTTGACCTGCTTCTTTTCAGCAGGGTTGAGGGTGAAATAGGTGAAATATAAACGGTCGTGCCGCCGTCCTTATTGCGGCAGACGACGAACGACTTGGGAAGCTCGTAGCCGACGTTAACTACCCTGCCCTGCTTTGTTGCCGTGGCAAGATAATCCCTCGTTGCCTTTGAAACCGTGGTTGCCTCCAAATCGAATATGCCTAAAATCTCGTCGTAGGTTATGACCGTATCCTGTCCGAGGTGAAGATACATCAGCAGCCCTCCTGTTTTGCTTTTGCGCGGCGTTCACGCAGCTTTGCAAAGAACTCGGTCAGAAGTGCCGAGCACTCCTCCTGCATAAAGCCGCCCTGAATTTCGGGCTTGTGGTTATACGGCAGGTCACAAAGGTTAATAACACTGCCCATAGAGCCGGCCTTATAATCCGATGCGCCGAAAACCACCCTTTTTATTCGGGAATTTATGATTGCGCCCGTACACATCGGGCAGGGCTCAAGCGTAACGTAGATTTCGCATTGGTGAAGCCGCCAGCCGCCAAGACGCTTGCAGGCACTGTCTATTGCTTCAAGCTCGGCGTGTGCAAGAGCATTTTTGCCCGTTTCACGGCGGTTAAAGCCCTCGCCCACTATTTCGCCGTCCTTAACCACTACGGCACCGACGGGCACCTCGTCAAGCTCAGCCGCTTTTTCGGCAAGCTCGATTGCACGGAGCATAATTTCTGTTTCGGTCATTTTTTACGCTCCTCTATTCAATGTAATTGAACATACCGAAGACAAGGTAAGCAAGTGCAAGAAGCATAGGTACGTTCACGAAAAACGCACGGATGCGCTTACCCGTTGAAAGCGCTGTGTTAACACGGGGCAGCTTTAATTCACGCCTGATAAGCAAAGCGGCAATTGCACCTACACCCAGCGCAAATATAACGGCACCCATAATAAGCTGCGGCAGCACACCGAGCGAGGGAAAGGCGTTGTAAAGCTCGTAGGATGCCACGGCGTAGAAATTGTTGAAAAAATGCACGGCTATGCCGACCCAGAGGCTCTTTGAAGCAATTACGACAAAGCCGAGGGCAAGTCCGCAAAGAAAGGCAAACAAAACGTTTGACGGGCCGCCGTGAGACAGACCGAAAAGAAGTGCGGAAGCCACGACGGCAAACACGTTGCCGAAGCGGCGTAAAGGCTGCATTATAACGCCACGGAAAACGAATTCCTCTACGAGAGGTGCAACGACAGCGGCACACAGAAAGTTAAGAAAAGTATCGCCGCCGTTTACGGAATCAAGCATTTCGTTTTCGACCGTGCCGATGCCGGAATCGTTCAGAAAAGCGCTGAAATAAACCGCAAGATAATTTGAGGCAAGGCAAAAGGCAAAGCCGGCACAGATGAGATAAAAAGCATTGCTCTTATCCTCGGGGAAATTAAACGGCAGAGCCCGGCGGTAGCTGAGCGACCCCTTGCGGCAGCTCATAAAAAAGAACGGTATTCCCAGACAGCCTGCCGTTACGAAAACGGCACTTGCGGCATACTGAAAGGAAGCATTGCCGTAAAAAGCGTCGAGCAGACCGAAGACACGCAGAAAAAGCACAAACACGTTCTGCAAAAGGAAATTGCCGAGCAGACAGGCACCGACCAGAAGACCGTGCCTGCGCAAGGACGAATATTCAACGCCGTACATTTCACAGCCTGTGTTCACCTTTTTCACCCGACTCCCTTTAAATATTTGCGCAAATAATTAATATTATTTTCAATAATAATATATAACGCAATAATTATAACATACATCGACCCGTAATGCAATAAAATATTTAAAATATCAGCAGTTGAAAACGTAGAATTTGTGTGCTAAAATAGTGTGGTATTTGTGCAAAGAGAGGTTAAAAAATGAAAAAGTTTATTTCGTGGAACGTTAACGGTCTTCGTGCCTGTATGACAAAGGGCTTTGCGGATATTTTCAATGAATTTGATGCCGACATACTCTGCGTGCAGGAAACCAAGCTGCAGGAGGGTCAGATTGATTTTCAGCCCGAGGGATACTGTCAGTATTGGAACTATGCAGAGAAAAAGGGCTATTCGGGCACGGCGGTTTTCTCCAAAGAAAAGCCGCTTTCCGTATTCAACGGAATCGACATAGCAAAGCACGACACGGAGGGCAGAGTAATAACACTCGAATTTGAAGATTTTTACTTTGTCTGCGTTTATACGCCCAACTCGCAGGACGGGCTTAAAAGGCTTGATTACCGTATGGAGTGGGAGGACGATTTTAGAGCATATCTCGTTTCGCTTGACAAGACAAAGCCCGTTGTTGTTTGCGGCGATATGAACGTTGCCCACAACGATATTGACCTCAAAAACCCGAAAGCCAACCGCCGCAACCCCGGCTTTACCGACGAGGAAAGAGGCAAATTCACCGAACTGCTGGATGCAGGCTTCACGGACACCTTCCGCTATTTCTACCCCGACCTTGAGGGTGCATATTCGTGGTGGAGCTACCGTTTCCGTGCAAGGGAAAAGGGCATAGGCTGGAGAATTGACTATTTCGTCACGAGCGCCTCAATCAACGATAAGCTCGTTTCAGCCAAAATCCACGATAACGTTTTCGGCTCCGACCACTGCCCCGTAGAGGTTGTAATTGATTTTTAAGGAGATAAAGCAGGATGTCCATTGAAAGAGTAAGACCGTACCTTGAGCAAAGGGGTATGGCAGAAAGAATAACGGAATTCGACGTATCAAGCGCAACGGTTGAGCTTGCCGCAGCGGCACTCGGCTGTGAGGGCAAGAGAATTGCCAAAACGCTGTCGTTTATGCTTGAAAACAGGGCTATACTCATCGTTGCCGCAGGTGACGCAAAGGTTGACAACCGCAAATACAAGACGTTTTTCGGCGCAAAGGCAAAAATGCTCACGCCCGAAGAAGCCGTTGAGCTCGTAGGCCACGCCGTCGGCGGTGTGTGCCCGTTTGCGGTAAACGAGGGCGTAAAAGTTTACCTTGACGTTTCGCTCAGGCGCTTTGATACGGTATACCCTGCCGCAGGAAGCTCAAACAGCGCAGTAAGGCTCACGCCAGACGAGCTTGCAGCCCTCTGCCCCGATGCCGAATGGGTTGACCTTTGCAAGGCGTGGCAGGATGAGGAATGAGACGACAATGAAAAAATCCGCTCCCCTGCTGATAATAACCGCCGCCGTGCTGTGGGGCTCAATGGGGCTTTTCATACGCACGCTGACGGCACTCGGCTACGAAACGTTTCAGCTTGTTATCTGCCGTGCCGCACTCACCGCATTTTCGCTGATTGCTTATTTTCTGATTTTTGACCGTGAAAAGCTGAAGATAAAGCTGAAGGATTTATGGATTTTCCTTCTTCCGAGCCTTGTGAGTGTAATACTGTTCAACTTCTGCTATATGAGCGCCATAAACTCGGGCTCGATAAGCATAGCCGCAACCCTGCTTTATACCGCCCCGATATTCGTAACGGTAATTTCGGCATTTATGTTCAAAGAAAAAATAACGCCGCTCAAAACGGCGGCGCTGATTATGGCTTTTGTCGGCTGTGTGCTCGTTTCCGGCGTAATCGGCTCGGGAAACGCAATCACGCCTGCCGCCCTGTTTTTCGGAATTGCTTCGGGCTTTACATACGGAATGTACAGCATATTCACAAAAATCGGCCTGAGAAAATATTCCCCTCTCACCTTCACGGCATACACGTTTTTGATTTCAACGGTTATATCGGCCTTTATCTGCAAACCCGCCTCGTTTGTAAGCACCGTAGCCCAAAAACCGTCAAGCATAGGCATACTGCTTCTTTTTGCGCTTGCTACAAACGTAATTCCCTACATCTGCTTTACAAGCGGACTTAAATTTATGGACGCAGGCAAGGCAAACATAACAGCTACAATCGAGCCGGTTGTGGCAACGCTTTTCGGAATTTTCGTTTTACACGAAAAGCTGACAGCTGTTTCGGCACTCGGAATCTTTTTAGTGCTGTTTTCGGCGGTAATTCTGAACGCACCACACAGAAAGCACACGCTGAAATATTAAAAATTTGCCGTCAAAAAAGGACTTTCGGTTTTTTCGAAAGTCCTTTTACTGATTTTATGAGAAACATTGCAAAATATTAAAAATTTGCCCCGTATTTGGCTGCGAGTTCACCTGCAACGAGAAGAGTGTCTTCTTTGCCGACAAGCTCGTTTTCGGGCGCATATTCGGCAATCCACGACTTTTCCACCTTGGAAAGGCTTATGCCGAAGTCGCTGCCGAGGTAAGCATCCCTGTCAAACACCCTGTTTTTGGTCTTTTCGGGCAGCCGTCTGAGCTTCTTGAAGCCTGCGGCAAGCGTTTCAAAGAAAGCACGCCAGCGCTTTGCATAGAAGGTGTTGAGCGCACCTGCCCACTCCTTCCAGCACATATCGTAAAGAACGCTGTCCTTAATAGGTCCGAAGGAGGTAATCTGTGCAAGAACGTTGATTTCGTAATTCTCGCTTTCCTCGGGGCTGTTGCCGAACGAACGTGCAAGCTCAAGATAGTGAGGCAGAGCAAACTCCTTTTTCGTCATAAGAAGCCTGTCCATATCCCCGATAATCTCCAAGAAGAGGTTTGAATTGGTTTCAAACAGCTCAACGTTCTTCGTTTTATAGCCCTCAAGAGCCTTCTTGCAAACGGTATTTGCAAGGTCGCTGAGTGCCTGTCTTAAAACGTCGCATACGTCAAGCTCGTATTCATAGGTCTTGCCCTCGGCCTCAAGCAGTTTTTTTGCCGCAGCAAAAACATCGGAAATATCGTAGGGTATGTCGTTGCCGCTGTCACCTACGGAAGTATGGCAAAGAAGCGTCGAGGGTCTTGTGCAGATTGCGCTGCCGTGCTCACGCACGGGCTGTCCCTCACGCCAGCAGCTCTTTTTAAGCAGCTGCAATGCTTCAAGCGCCGAACCGTTTTCCGTCTGATAGCGGTTCTTAGCGTAGACCTCAAGCCACGAATCAACGTTTCGTGCACCGCTCATTGCGGCGTAGCTGAACTGACGGAAGGCTTCGTTTGAATAAGCGCCGTCGGAAAATACGCCGACACCGCTTACGCTCTCGGGAGCACAAGCACCCGAAACAGCGCTGAAATCGCCGTGTATAGAGGTGACGTCCGCATTGTTGAACTGTGAGCCGACGATAAATTCAAAGCCCTCAAAGCGTGCGCTTTCACTTTCCTCTTTACTGCCGATAACAAGAACTTTTTCTTTGGGAACGGCACGGAACATAGCCTCACGTGCGGAGGAGGAGTGAATAACCCATACGGCGTTTTCGTCAACATCGGAAATGAGCTTGTATATAGCCGAGCCGACACCTGCAAGGAACGCAGAATCACGCTTCGTGGGCTCGTGTGCGGTAAAGGGGTCAGCAAGGAAATAACAGCCCTCGCCCAGCAGAAGGCCAAGGTTTTTGTAATAAAGCGCACCTATGCGGTGGAAGGCGGTATCCCTGACGAGAATATGATACTGCTTGGGGAACAGGCACCATTCATCGGTTTTATTCACCCTTACACGGATTTTGGACTGGATGAAATTGCGGGAAATATAGCCCGAATAGCCGTGCATAAGCGGAGTCATACCGAGCTGCTTTTCACGCTCGATAATCTTTCTGCCGAGCTCTATGCGTTTGTCAACAGTTGCGGCAGAGCTCTGCGGAAGATAGCCGTCAAAGCAATTGTAAAGCTGCCAGCCCCAGAAAGCAGGGCCCGAAATGCCTGCAAGAGCAAGGTCCTCCTTTATGCCGAGGTCCTTCATAGTCTTGAGCCAGACAGCCTCCGTACCGACAACGGTAAGCGGCATATTAACGCCGTTCATTGCCATAAAGTCTATTTCGTTTTCCCATCTTTCCCAGCCCCACCAGCAGGCGGCGCAGGAAAAGGCGGTATATTCAAAGCAGGTGCGGTATTTCTTTTCGATTCTGCCCTCTTTTTTCTCTGTGGGCAGCTTGAATCCCCCTGCCTTCAGAGCGTGGTCAACGTCGAAATAAGCACCGCAGTTATCACGCAGGAAGGCGTAATACGCCACAGCCATATCAACGGCGTTGCCGCCCTTTATAAGCACCTTGCCGTCGGCAGGCTCGTAGCTCCACGTGTTCTCGTTTTCCGCCGCTTCAAGCACGAAGCTCTCCGCCCAATCGGGTGTACGGCGCAGGATAAGTTCTTTAATCATAATCAGTCTTCCTTGATTTTCTGCATTTTTGCCGCTGTTACGGTGTTTTGCATAAGCATTGCAACGGTCATAAGGCCTACACCGCCGGGCACGGGAGTAAGGTGAGAAGCCTTTTCCTTGACGGAGTCAAAATCGACGTCGCCGCAGCGGTTGCCGTTTTCGTCTCTGTCCATACCCACGTCAATAACAACCGCACCCTCCTTGACCATATCGGCGGTAACGAATTTTGCCTTGCCGATTGCAACAACGAGAATATCCGCATTACGGGTAACCTCGGCAAGATTTTTCGTTTTGGAGTTGCAGACTGTAACCGTGCCTCCGGCATTAATCAGAAGCATAGCCATAGGCTTGCCGACTATGTTGCTTCTTCCGATTACGACACAGTTTTTGCCCTCAATTTCAACACCCTCGTACTTGAGCATTTCCATAATCCCTGCCGGTGTGCAGGGCTTGAGAAGGCTGTCACCTATCATAATGTGGCCCGCATTTACGGGGTGGAAGGCATCAACGTCCTTTTCGGGGCTGATAGCATTGAGAATAACCTTTTCGTCGATATGTTTAGGAATCGGAAGCTGGCAGAGTATGCCGTGAACGCTCTCGTCCCCGTTGAGCTTTTCAACAAGCGCAAGCAGCTCTTCCTGCGTAGTTTCGGCAGGCAGAGCGAATTCGAGAGATTTTATACCAACGTAATCGCAGGTCTTTTTCTTGTTGTTCACATAGGTGCGTGAGGCAAAATCGTCGCCCACGATAATAACGGCAAGACAGGGCTCAACACCCTTTTCCTTAACGTCTTTTACCTGTGCAATTACCTGCTGTTTGATGTGTTCGGATATGATTTTTCCGTCGATAAGCTTCATTGTGTTACCTCGCTTTTATAGCAAAATCGGGCGCACTGGCGTGCGCCCTGTTATTTTATGCAGTTAGGGTGACGAGTATAATCCGAACCCTATGGATTATTTCTTATCGTTGAAGAAGTTGAGGAAATCGAAATAATCGTCATCATTGTTGCCCATACCTGCATCAACAGCGGGTGCTGCGGGAGCAGCAGGAGCGGCAGGTGCAACGGGAGCGGGTGCTGCGGGAGCATCCGTAAGAAGTGTATCCATATTGGGATGTGCGGCGCTGCTGAAGATTTCAGCTGCGGTGGGAGGAGCATCAATAGCACCGTCGGAGCCGAAGCCGAAGCCTGTAGCAATAACGGTGATGTAAAGCTCGTCGTTGAGAGAATCGTCGAAGGCAAGACCCCAGATGATGTTTGCTTCGGGATGTGCTGCATCCTTAATCTTCTCACTTGCAAGCTCAATATCCTCAAGACCGATATCGGGTGAGGAGGTAATGCTGATGATAACGCCCTTTGCACCCTTGATGGATGTTTCAAGAAGCGGGCTGGAGATAGCTGCCTCTGCGGCAACCTCGGGCTTGTCCTTGCCCTTTGCGTAGCCGATACCCATATGAGCGTGGCCTGCATCCTTCATTACGGAGAGAACGTCCGCAAAGTCGAGGTTGATTACGCCGGGAATCTTGATAAGCTCGGAGATATTCTTAACGCCCTGAAGGAGAACATCGTCTGCCTTTGCGAAAGCGTTGCTCATTGTGATTTTGGTTTCGCTTGCAAAGCGAAGACGCTCGTTGGGAATAATAACAAGGCTGTCAACGTGCTCTGTGAGCATATCAATACCGTTTTCTGCCTGAGTCATTCTGCGCTTACCCTCGAAGTTGAAGGGCTTTGTAACAACACCGACGGTGAGGATGCCCATATCCTTTGCAATCTGGGCAATAACGGGAGCTGCACCTGTGCCTGTGCCGCCGCCCATACCGGCTGTGATGAAGACCATATCCGTACCCTTGAGAGTATCGGAAATAACGTCACGGCTTTCCTCGGCTGCCTTCTGGCCAACCTCAGGCTTGCCGCCGGCACCCATACCGCGGGTAACCTTTTCGCCAATCTGGATTTTGTGAGTAGCCTGAGAGCTGAGAAGCATCTGCTTGTCCGTGTTGACAGCAATGAACTCAACACCTCTGATACCGGAAGTGATCATACGGTTGACAGCGTTTCCGCCGCCTCCGCCGACACCGATTACTTTAATTTGCACCACGTTTTCTATTTCGTTATCAATTTCGAAACCCATTCTTCTGTGCCTCCCAAAATATATTTTAAATTTACATAATTTTTGATTATAATTAATCAGTTAAAAGGATAATAACACAGTTTCAAGTCAATTACAATAGCATTTCTATAAAAAATTATAAAAAAAGTAAAAATTTGGGACAAAGAGCACTTAAGCTCTCTGTCCCGTTGCGTTTTATTGTGCATTATTCTGTGTATCCGCAGCCTCTTCGGCAGGTGCCGACGTTTCTTCTTCGCCGCCCGAATAGTCATCGGGATTTTCTTCGGGGCGGAAATAAACCTTGTTATCAATCGTCAGGTCAAGCGTTGCATACTGATTGGGGTCAATCTCGTTTTCACGCTCTATAACCTTGGCGGCAAGGGCAAGCTTTACGTCAATGCCGCCCGTAGAGCCGACAATAAGCGTATACCTGCCGTCGTAAAGAGCCTGAATATAGTCGGTATCCGAAAGGTTAAGCGTAGTAAGCAGGTTTATGCCTGCCTCGTCAAACGCCGCACCGAGCTCCTTTACAAACGAAAGCGGCACTTCATCGCTGAGCACTATTTCCTCGCCGGGCACTGCGTAGGTAACCGTTGCGCCCTGCACAATAGTTGCTTCAAGCGCAATTTCCGGCAGACCTATTTCGAGCACCTTGCCCGTTTTATCAATCAGCACTGCCTGTTCCCCGTTGAGGAAGGACCATTCCGGCACAGCCTGCCTGACGGTTATCACAACCTTGCCGGATGCCGAGCGTTCAACAGTTGCCGAGCTGATATACGGCAGCGATTTTGAAAGATTTGCGCTGACGTCGTCCGCACCGCAGCGGATTATATTTTCGCCCAGCGCTATGCCCGATGCGCCTATAATCTGCTCCTCGGTATAGGGTGAATCACCCTTGACCGTTATTTCGTTAATCTGGAAAAATACCGTAAGCGAAAGAATACCTGCAATCATAACAACCGCAAGCCCCAGAACAACGTAGGTCAGTATCTGCCTGCGTCTGCGCTGTTTTTTGCGAAGCTCGTTATGAAGCCTTCGCTTCTCGTTGGCAGACATAGGCTGTTTTTCACCCTGTGCCTGTCCCGTTTTACGGCGAGGCGAAGCCGCAGCCTGCGGCCTTCTGCGCACGGGCTGTGCCGCAGAGGGTCTTGCCGACGGCCTGACCGGCTTCGGTTTTTGCACCGGCGGTTTTTCGGCCGGACGCTGCGGCGGCAGATTAAACGGCTGCGTGCTGTCAGCACTGCGCCTGTAGCCGTCGCTGTTGTCGCCCAGTATAAACTTGTTCTCCTTTTCCGACATTTTCATTCTCCCCTGATAATTTTTGCACCCAATGCCGCAAGCTGACCGTCAAAATTCTCGTACCCTCTGTCAATGTAGTGTATGCCGTTAACCCTTGTTACACCCTTTGCGCAAAGCCCTGCAACAACGAGTGCGCTTCCGCCGCGCAAATCCGGCGAATACACCTGTGCACCGTGAAGAGACCTGACACCCTGTATAACGGCAACTCTGCCCTCGGTGCGTATATCCGCACCCATTCTTGTCAGCTCGGCAGTATATCTGAACCTGTTTTCAAAGATATTTTCGATTATAACACCCGTACCACGGGCAACGCTTGCCATAACTCCGAAATCCGCCTGCGAATCAGTCGGGAAGCCGGGGTAAGGCATAGTCCTCACCGAAGAAAAGCTCAGAAGCCTATCGGGAGCTTTTATGCGCAGGCCCTTTTCATCCTGCATCAGTTTACAGCCCGTTTTTTCAAACGTTTCAATCACGGGCATAAGCTTATCCTGCGTCATACCGCAAAGCAGTACGTCGCCCTTCGTAACAGCGGCCGCCGCCATAAAGGTACACGCAGCTATCCTGTCACGAGAAACCGTGTGACGGGTACCGCAAAGAGCGTTGACACCCTCAACGGTTATTATGCTCTCGCCTGCGCCTTTTATTTTTGCGCCGCAGGCATTGAGAAAATCGGCAAGCTCTGTTATTTCGGGCTCCCTCGCCGCATTGATAAGCACGGTTTCGCCCTTTGCCGTACAGGCCGCCAGAAGAACGTTTTCCGTTGCCCCGACACTCGGGAAAGGAAGCGTAATCCTTGCGCCCTTAAGCCCGTTCGGGCACGAACAGATAAGTCTGCCGCCTTCTTCGGTAATTTTTGTACCGAGGGCACGCATTGCATCAAGGTGCATATCAATGGGGCGCAGACCGATTTCACAGCCACCCGGTGAAGACAGCTCCGCTTTGCCGAACCGACCAAGCAGCGCACCGAGAAAGACGACGGATGAGCGCATTTCCTGCATAAGCGAATCGGGAATTTCGCACCGAGAAGCACCCGTGCTTTCCACAGCTACGCTGTTGCCGCTGCGCTTTGCCCGACAGCCGAGATATGTAAGTATGCTGACCGCCGCATCAACATCGGTCAGGTGCGGACAGTTTTCAAGCACGGTTTCGCCCTGAACAAGCACCGCAGCGGAAAGCAGAGGCAGCGAGCCGTTTTTAGAGCCCTGCACCGTAATTTCTCCGCTCAAGCTGTTGCCGCCCTCAATGATGTAGTAAGCCATTTTCCTCCACCCCTTCGCATAACACATAGTATGCAAGGGGACAGAAAGCGGTTACTTTGCGATTTTGCCGAGCACCTCGACTATTCTTACCTGTGCATCGGTGACAGCCATTGATTTTGCCGCCCTGCCCATTGAGTCAAGCTTACCCGGGCTTTCGAGAAGCGTATCAATCTGCTGCATAAGCTTTGCGCTTGTAAGGTCTTTTTCCTCAATCACTATTGCCGCACCCTTGTCGGCAAGCGCTTTTGCGTTGTGGAACTGGTGGTTTTCCGTTGCAAAGGGGTACGGAATGAGAATTGAAGGCTTACCGAGCGCCTGAAATTCGCTCAGCGAACTTGCACCTGCACGGCAGATGACGAGGTCAGCCGCCGCAAGACAGCGGTGCATATCGTTTATGTAATCTCTTACGATGATGTTTTTTGCGTTAAGGTCAACGTTTTTCTCGGCAAGACGTTCTGGAAAATCCTTGCAGTCCTTACCCGTAGCGTGCATAAAGGTGCAGTTGTTAGCCTGCCAGCGGTTTGAAATAACCTCAAGCATAGCCTCATTGATTGCCTTTGCGCCGAGTGAGCCGCCCATTGAAAGAATAAGCGGTTTTTCGTCAAGGCCGAGCTCTGCCCTGCTGACATCCCTATCCGCCTCAAGAAGCTCGCCTCTGACAGGCAGACCCGTTACGATAACGGGGTTCTTGGGCTGCATATACTGTGCCGCCTGCTCAGCCGTGAGCATTACCGCATCGACCATTTTGGCAAGCGTTTTGTTGGTAACGCCCGGAAAAGCGTTCTGCTCGTGTATAGCCGTGGGGATGCCGAGCTTTGCCGCCGCACGTACAACAGGACCGCTCACGTAGCCGCCGAAGCCGATTACAACATCGGGCTCAAATTCCCTGATAATCTTCTTGGCCTGCGAGGAGGATTTGAGAAGATGAGAAAGCGTTTTGATATTCTGCTTTATACCGTTGAGGTTGAGCACACGGTTGAAGCCGCTTATCTGGATTGTTCTGAAATCGTAGCCTGCGGCAGGGACAAGCCTTGCCTCCATTTTTTCCGCAGTACCGATAAAGAGAATTTTCGCATCGGGGTACTGCCTTCTGACCTCACCTGCTACAGCGAGAGCAGGGTTGATATGGCCGCCGGTACCGCCTGCGGCAAAGATGATTTTTTTACCGTTGAGCATTTATATCATCACCTTAAAGTTTATTTTTTCAAGTTTGAAGCCCTCGAAACCGAAAGCACCATACCCATTTCCGCAAGCAGCATAACCAGCGACGTGCCGCCGTAGCTGAAAAACGGAAGCGAAATACCCGTGTTGGGAATGGTATCTGTAACGACGAGGATATTGAGAATTGTCTGAATACCGACCTGGAAAACAATACCCATTGAAAGAAGTGCGCCGAATTTGCTGCGGCAGTTCATTGCAATAACAAAGCCTCTCCACACCAGAAGGGCAAAGAGCAGAATAATCGCCGTTGCACCGACGAAGCCGAGCTCCTCACAGACGATAGCAAAAATGAAGTCGTTCTGCGGCTCGGAAACGTAGAGGTGCTTCTGCTTGGACTCGCCCAGACCCTGTCCGAGGAAGCCGCCCGAGCCAATTGCGTTGAGCGACTGGTTGGTTTGCCAGCGTGCACCCCTCGGGTCGTAATCCTTATCAAGCCAGGCAACAATTCTCTCGCCTGCGTATTCCTTAAGCAAATCGGGGTTGGCAACAAAAAAGATAATCAGAGCCATAACAGCACCGACGCCGAATATGAACCACCACTTGTTGAAGCCGCCGAGGTAGAGCATTGCAACGGAGATAGCCGCCATAAGAACGGCACCGGAAAGGTGGTTTTCAAGGGCAACGAGACCCGCAAACACAATAGCCACGGCACCGAAGTACAGCGCAAATTTCCAGTCCTTTTTAATTTCCTTTTCCCACTTTTCACACGCCCAGGCGTAGAAAAGCACTATTGCGATTTTGGCAATTTCCGAGGGCTGGAAGGTAAAGCTGCCTATAGCAATCCACCGATAAAAGCCCTCCTTCCATTGCGGAAGGACAAAAACTATCAGCAGAAGAAACAGCGAAACGCCCATACCGAGCAAAGCGAAAATTCTGAAGTAGTTGTAATTGATTTTTGAGATAAACAGCATAGCCGTAACACCTATTACGGCAAATATGCCCTGACGGATTATGAAGTGGAGGCTGTTGTCGTATTTGTAGTAGGCATAGGAGTAGCCTGCCGAAAAGAGCATAACCAGACCCGTAATCAGCAAAGCCAGAACTATGAGCAGAAAGGTTACGTCAAAGTTGCCCTTGGCGACCCATTTGCCGTTAAGCAGACTGCTTTTTTTCTTTTCCACCGTACCGCCCCCTGAAATTGAAAATTAACCGTAGTATATAAGCGCCGCACCTATGGCACAGCCGATAACGTTCACCGCTGAAAAAACAATAACGATTTTCTTTTCACCCCAGCCGCTCATTTCAAAATGGTGGTGAATCGGTGCCATTTTGAAAATGCGTTTGCCGTGAGTGAGCTTGAAATAGCCTATCTGAAGCACGTCGGAAAGGCCTTCGATAAAATAAATTATTCCGACTGGCAGAAGAATAAGCGGACAGTCAACCGCATAGGCAAGCGCCACTATCATTCCGCCGAGGAACATTGAGCCCGTATCGCCCATAAACACCTTTGCCGGATTCCAGTTCCACACGAGGAAGCCTGCGCAGGCACCTGCAAGGCAAGCGGCAAGCAGACCGGCACCGAGATTGTTGCGCATAAAGGCAATTACAATCATCGCCGCAGCAGAGGTGAGAGTAACGGAAGAACAAAGCCCGTCAATTCCGTCAGTAAAGTTGACGGCGTTTGTTGCGCCGTAAATCAGACAGATACCAAAGAGGAAAAAGAATATTCCGAGGTCGCCCGTTACGCCGTAAAACGGGATATACATATACGAGCACCCTGCCAGCTTTAAACTGCCGAGGTAGGCAATTATCGCAAGCAGCTGCATAAACGTTTTCTGCCTGACCGTAAGCCCGAGGTTGCGCTTTTTGACAACCTTGATGTAGTCGTCAACAAAGCCTATAAGCCCAAGTGTCAGCGACATAAATATACCGGCAAATAACTTTGTGTACATTGCCGAGCGCACAAGATTGCCGCCGAGAACGATGTCGCCTCCCATAACTCTGTCCGAAATGAGCACGACCAGAAGCGACAGAAGCGTACCCGCAATAAAAATCAGACCGCCCATTGTGGGTGTACCCTGTTTATTCTTGTGCCACGCAGGGCCTATTTCAAGAATAGTCTGCCCGAATTTGAGCCTGCGAAGCCACGGAATCATAATAAATCCGAGTAAGGCTGTAACGCCGAAGCCGAGAAGCGCACCCAAGCCGAGGGCAAAAAATGTATTCATAAAGCGAAAGCCTCCGAAAGTAATTATTCTTTAAAAGCGTTTATTACTTCCTCTAATTTCATTCCCCTGCTTGCTTTGAAAAGCACCGCATCGCCTGCACGAAGCTCTTTTTTCAGTTCTTGTGCAAGTGTGTTTTTATCATCATAGCTCTTTGCAAAGGCAATTCCGTTTTCCTTTGCGCTTTCTGCGGCAAGAGCTGACATTGTGCCGTAGGTGTAAAGGCGGTCTATACCCTTTTGTGCGGCAAGCACGCCGATTTCCCTGTGAGCTGCGGCAGAAATTTCACCGAGCTCGAGCATATCGCCGAAAACAAGCACCTTGGTTTTTGCGTTCAAGCCTTTGAGCACTTCAACAGCCGCACGCATTGAATCGGGGCTTGCGTTGTAGCAATCCTCAACAACGGTGATGCCGCCCCAATCGCTCACACGCTGGCGCATACCCGAGGTTACGTATTTGGAAAGACCCTCCGCCGCCTTTTCGGGACTTACACCTAGGTAAATGCCCACAGCAAAGGCTGAAAGAGCATTGTAAACGTTGTGAATACCGACCGTGGGTATTGTAACGGTCTGAACCTTGCCACCGAAAACTACTGTAAAGGCAGTTTCCTTTTCACCCTGCTTTATATCCCTGGCAAGATAGTCGCAACCGGGGTTTTCGATGCCGAATTTTATGATTTTACGGTCATTGAGCTCAACGGTTGAAAGCAAATCGTCATCGCCGTTCACAACGAGCGGTGCACCGGGCTTAAGACCGTCTAATATTTCAAGCTTTGCCTTGAGTATTCCCTCTCTTGAGCCGAGGTGCTCAATATGCGAAACGCCGATTTTGCTGATTACGCCTATGCTCGGCTGAGCAACCTGAGAAAGACGGGAGATTTCACCGAAGGCACTCATACCCATTTCAAGTATTGCCGCCTCGTAATCCGCATTCATACGGAAAACGGTTGTCGGCAGACCTATTTCATTATTGAGATTACCCTCGTTTTTTAACGTATTATATTTTTCGGACAGAACGGCGTAAACCATTTCCTTGGTGGTGGTCTTGCCTACGCTGCCCGTAACACCAACAACCGGAACCGAAAAAAGCGAACGGTAGTAGGCGGCAAGCTGCATAAAAGCCTTGCCCGTATCCTCAACGAGCAGAACCTCGCCGTCTGCTTCAACGGACTTTGAACACACAGCCGCAACAGCACCCTGCTCAAGGGCAGAAGCTACAAAGCTGTGGCCGTCAAAGCGTTCGCCGACAAGGGCGACAAAAAGACAGCCCTTTGTGATTTTACGGGAATCCGTGCATATACTGAGTATCTCCGCATCCTCACGGCAGGAAGTACCCAATGCGGCGGCTATTTCCTTAAGTCTGAGCGGTATCATTCACCGCACCTCCGAGCTTATTTATTGAGCAGGTCACGCACGACCTCACGCTCATCGTAATGGCGCTTTTCCGTGCCGATAATCTGGTAGGTTTCGTGTCCCTTACCTGCAAGAAGAACTATATCGTTTTCGTTTGCCTCGTTGAGCGCAAATTCAATAGCCTGCGTTCTGTCCGTTATAGTAACAACGGGAATTTTAGCGCCCTTCGTGCCCTCGGCAACCTCGTTGACTATCGTCTGCGGGTCCTCGGTACGGGGGTTATCCGAAGTTACGATTACGAAATCGGACATATCTGCGGCAATTTTGCCCATCTGCGGTCGCTTGGTTTTATCTCTGTCGCCGCCGCAGCCGAAAACGGTTATAACTCTCGCTTTGGCAATTTTGCGAAGTGCAGCAAGAATATTCTGAAGTCCGTCGGGCGAATGAGCATAGTCAATTATTACGGTAAAGTCCGTATCGGTGGGAACAACCTCAATTCTGCCGGGCACACCTGCGGCTTCGCCGAGAGCCTTTGCAACCCCATCCATAGGCAGACCCATTTCAACGGCGCAAACAGCCGCACCCATTGAGTTGTAAACCGTAAAGCCGCCGGGAATACGCAGCTTAATGCGTTCAAGCCTGCCGAAGCCGACGAGAACATAGGAAACGCCGCTCGTCTTGTATTCGGCATTCTTTGCCGTATAATCCGCCTTGTCGCTCATAACCGAATACTTCACCTTGCGGCAGGAAGTACCCTCAACCATAGCTGTGTGCGCCTCGTCATCGCAGTTGATAACGGCGGTGTCGCACATTTCAAAAAGCTTGTGCTTGGCGGCAATGTAGTTTTCAAAGCTGCCGTGGTAATCGAGGTGGTCCTGCGTGAGGTTGGTAAAAATTGCGCTTTCGTAGTGCAAGCCTGCAACACGCTGCTGTGCAAGTGCCTGAGAGGAAACCTCCATAACGCAGAACTCACAGCCCGCTTCAACCATTTCGGCAAAAAGGCCGTTGAGCTCAAACGGGTCGGGTGTTGTAAGGTGGGCAGGATATTCCTTATCGCCTACCATATTCTTGACCGTACCTACAAGACCCGTTTTATGGCCCAAGCCTTCAAAAATCTCCTTAAGCAGGAAGCAGGTGGTCGTTTTGCCGTTCGTACCCGTAACACCTACAAGCCGCAGTCTGCGTGCAGGGTGCGAAAAGAACGATGCACTAAGGAGCGAGAACGCTTCTCTCGTATCCTCTACTATAAGCTGATTTTCGCAGCCCGTATCGTGCTGTGCAACGATGAGCACGGCACCGTTTTTTACGGCATCTGGTGCCGCATCGTGTCCGTCAAAGCGTGCGCCCTTTACGCAGACGAAAACGCTGCCTGCACACACCTTGCGTGAATCCTCGGTGACAAGCGTTACCTCGGCATCCTTCAAACCGCCGAAGCAGTAGCCCGCACCCTCCAGAAGCTGAAATAGTTTCATTTACTTTTTCCTCGTTATAAATAATTATAATAATTATCCGTAGATTGAATCGGAAACACCCGAATACGATTTGAAGTAAACCGTAACAACGGAGCCGTAAGGCACCTGAGTGTCCTTGGAAATATCCTGACTGTACGCAAGAATATCAGAGCCCGAGAAGGCATTTCCCGAAATTTTCAGGTTCAGACCCAAATCGTTTGCGCTTCGCCTTGCCATTGAAAGGCTCATACCTGCAAACTCGGGCACGGTTGTCATTTCCTCCGCCCTGTCATCGGTATAGAGTATTACCACGCCGTTTCTCGGCATCGTCTGTCCGAAGGCGGGAATCTGCTTTACAACGTTGTCGCCGCTTCCGATTACCCTTACCTTAAGATTATGGTCGTCAGCAATCTGCTTTGCATCTTCAACCGTTCTGCCCGTAACGGCAGGGGCTGCAACGTCGATAAGAGTCTGCTCCTCCTCCGTATACTCGGGCTCAACGCTGAGGTAAGCCATAACCTCTTCAACGAGGGTTGCCGCAACGGGTGCCGCAATCTGGCCGCCGTTAATCTGACCCACGGGCTCATCTATGGCAATAAGAATGGCTACCTTGGGGTCGTCACCGGGTGCAACGCAGGAGAAGGAAGCGACGTACTGGTTGTTTGCCGCACCGATTTTCTGTGAAGTACCCGTTTTACCTGCAACGTGGAAGCCGGCAACGTAGGCGTTTTTACCCGTACCTGCGCTGACAACCGCCTCCATCATACCGAGAACCGTATCTGCTGTGGATTCGGAAATAACCTGACGCTTGACCGTCGGCTGAGTTTCCTTTATTACGTTGCCCTCTTCGTCAAGCTGCTTTGCAACGATATAGGGCTTCATCAGCTTGCCGCCGTTTGCAATTGCGGCAATAGCAGTAATCATCTGTATGGGGCTTATCTGGAAGGTCTGACCGAAGGAACAGCTCGAAAGCTGTGATATGCCCATTTTTTCCTGCGTGTGGTAGGTGACACCTGCCTTGGGCACAGCCTCACCGGAAAGGTCGATACCCGTGGTTTCGGTAAAGCCGAAAGCCTCAAAGTATTCGCAGAACTTTTCAACGCCGAGCTTCTGGCCGACGGTGATAAAGAACGGGTTACAGGAATTCATAAGAGCCATCTGAAGGTTCTGTCTGCCGTGACCCTCGTGCTTGTGGCACTTGATGTAGTTATTGGCAACCTGAATACCGCCGACACAGGTGTAGGACATATCCTTTGTTGCAACGCCCTCTTCAAGGGCGGCGGCAAGTGTGATAACCTTGAAAACCGAGCCGGGCTCATAGGTGTCACTTATCGTTCTGTTTCTCCACTGTGCCTGACGGGCAACCGAAACAGCCTCGTTCTTTTCGGTCGGGTCTTCTATAGCATCAATTTCCGTAAGCACACTTTCGCTGAGGATTGTGTACGGGTCGTTGAGGTCGTAGTCGGGCTGGTTGGACATTGCAAGAATTGCGCCCGTTTCAACGTCCATAACAAGACCGTAGGCAGCGTTTGCCTGTGCGCTCTCGTATGCTTTTTCAAGCTCTGCTTCAAGCAGGCTTTGTATCGTTTCGTCAATAGTAAGAACAAGGCTTGTGCCCTGCTGTGCGGCATAGCTTGCGGTGTATTCGATAGGCATACTGCCGAGCGTACCGTTTTTGGCTGTTATAACTCTGCCGGGAATACCGGTAAGAACGTTGTCGTACTTGTATTCAAGGCCTTCGATACCGACATCGTCCGTACCCGTAAAGCCTATGATGGTAGAGGCAAGCGAATTATAAGGGTAGTAGCGCTTTGTGTCAGGCTCAATGCCGATACAGTCGTAATACTCGTTCTCCGATATAAACTCGCTGACACGGTTTTTTGACTCGAGCTCAACCTCGCCCTTGATTTTCTGGTAACCGCTCGTTGTTTTAAGCGATTTTTCGTAAACGCTTTCCGCATCCACACCGAGGATTTCGGCAAGGCCGTTAGAAACCATACGTCTTTTGGCTTCAAGCTCAGCCTTGATTTCATCTTCCGTCTTGTCTTTTTCATTCACCTTGATATTTGACGGGTCGATAAACACCTTCCATGCAGTAGCGCTCTGTGCAAGAATTCTGCCGTTGCAGTCGTAAATCGTACCGCGGAGTGCCTGAACGGAGCTGTCGCCGAGCTGCTGAAGCTCTGCCTTCTGCCTGTACTCCTCACCGTCAATAAGCTGAAGCTTTGCAAGGCGCACCATACCCGTACCGAAGCCGAGCACAAGCACGAGAGCCAGAAGTATTCCTGCTCTTTTAATCATAAGTTTTGACGGCTTTGAGGCCATACGACAGCATCCTTTCTATTGTAATAATGTTACTCAATAATTATTATACAGAGGGCAAAATGACGAGAGTTATGAAAACACTAACTCCCGTCGTTGTAACTATATATATTATTATTTTTAACCTTAATATATTATTACTGCGCAGGGATTATTTCGTTGCCTGTTTCAAGGTCGAAATAGATTATCTGGTAACGTTCCCTTTTAACCATACCGAGCACATTCTCCGCATAATCCTGAACGTTCTCAAGGGATATTTTTGAATTGAGAGCCATATTAAGGCGTGTGTTTTCGCTTCGCTTTTCGCTCAGCTCCTTATCAAGGCTTACGATAGCACCGTTGAGCTCGTTAATCTGAACCCTGTAGTTGATATTGGAAGCAATGAAAGCAAAGCAGACAGCGGCAACAACCGCAAACTTTGCAATCTTTATAAGGTTGAAGCGTCTTTCCGCTCTGAGCTCCTGTTCAGTCTTGCGCTGAGGCTTGACAAGTGTCGGACGAGCCACAGGCTGCTGTACGGTCTTTTCTTTTTTGGGGGCTGCGGAAGAGAATCTGTCAAGATCGTAAGCGATGTTTTCGTTCATATAAGCCAAGGCTTTGTTCTCCGTTCATTATAGTTTTTCGATTGTGCGCAGCTTTGCGCTGCGGCTTCTGGAATTTTCGCTGAGTTCCTGCTTCGTTGCCGTTTTCGGCTTGTGTGTTCTGCCCTGCGGCTTTTTACCGCAGACGCATACGGGGAATTCAGGCGGGCAGGTGCAACCAACAGTGAAGTCAGAAAAGGCATTTTTGATGATTTTATCTTCAAGCGAATGGAAAGTGATGATTGCTAACCTGCCGCCTCCGTTAAGCGAATGGAACATATCGTGAACTGCGCGGTCAAGATTAGTGAGTTCGCCGTTGACCTCAATGCGCAGTGCCATAAAGCTTTTTTTAGCCGGGTGTCCGTCACGCCTTGCGGCCGCCGGATACGCACCCTTGATTATTTCGGCAAGCTGAAGGGTTGTTTCTATTCTGCCCTTTGCTCTCTCCCTGACTATTGCCTGAGCAATACGGGGAGCGAATTTTTCTTCGCCGAAGGTGTAAAGGATGTTTCTCAGCTCGTTTTCGGAAAGTGTGTTTACCAAATCCGCCGCACTCGTGCCGCTTTTGCTCATTCGCATATCAAGCGGTGCATCACGGTGGAACGAAAAGCCTCTTTCGGCTTCGTCGAGCTGGTAGGAGCTGACACCGAGGTCAGCCATTATCGAATCGGCACCGTCTATGCCGAGGGAAGCAAGAATATCCTTTATGTTGAAAAAATTGTCGTTGACTATTGTTACTCTGCCGTCGCCCTCAAAGCGTTTTGTGAGTACGGCTATTGCATCGGGGTCACGGTCGATAACGATTAATCTGCCGTTTTCGCCAAGGTGAGAAAGTGCCGCAGCGCTGTGTCCGCCTCCGCCGCCCGTACAGTCAACCACTATGCCGTCGGGCTTAATGTTGAGAGCTTCTATTGTTTCGTCGAACAGAACCGACTTGTGGTTAAATTCCATTAAGCTGCTCTCCCGCCTCAGAAATTAAGCTTGGGTGTACCCACTACCCTGCCTGCGTGGCTTTCCGCCTCCGCCTTTGCAAAGGTTTCGGGGTCCCATATTTCGAGGCGTTTCATATTGCCGATTATGATAACCTCGTCTTTTAAGCCTGCGTACTCGCACATATCGGCGCTGATTGTTACTCTGCCCTGCTTGTCCATCGTGACGTCTTCGGAGTAGCGGTACAAATCTCTGCGCTCCCACTCCTGCTCGTCGGTAAGCTCGCCGAGTGAGTTTTTCTGGTTGAGCTCGTCGCAAAGCTCGTCCCATGTTTCTTCGGGGAAAACGTAAAGGCCGATTAACGGCTGCGGAGCACGGCACATAACGAAATTGCTGCCGAGGGGTTCACGGTACTTGGCAGGTATAAAAAGACGGTTCTTCGCATCAAGTCCGTGGCGGTAAGTGCCCTTAAATTTCATATATGCCAAGCCCATTCACTCCTTTTCTGTGTGTTTTCGCTCTTAAACTATGTATTTTCGCTCCACTTTTAGGTTTATTATAATATTACACGCCCCATTAGTCAAGTTTTTTCATAAAAAAACTTTGTGCAAACAGTAGAAATATTTGCCATATTTTTGTGCACATTGATAGCGCACATATATGTTGTGGCGAACATTTTTTCAGCCACAATTTAATTCGTAATTCGCAATGTGTAACGAGAAATCAAACAAAAAAAACGCTTGCAACCCACTACAGATTGCAAGCGTTTTTATATTATTCTTCCTTTTATTATTTGATTAATTACTTTAAAGTTTCGCTGTTATTGAGTACGAGTGTACTGTATAAGAACAGTACGTCGGCGTTTTCAAAATCCACAAAGCGGTCAAGGACGGCGCTCTGGATATAACGGATATCGACAACCGTCACCTTGCTGTAGCCGCAGGCTAAAAGCGGAGCAATACTGCTGCCGAAGGAATCACGGAAAAGAACAAGCTCTTTGTCGGTCGTTGCGTTGGGGTTGTCAATCGTAATCAGTGACAGCGAGCCCGAAAGGAACATTTCGTAGGGGTCCTTGCCCTGTGCCTTTTCCATATCGTAAACGGACATCGGTTTATCATTCTGCCGGTCGTAAACCTCGAATGAATCTATCATATCCGAGGTGTAATACTTAATCTGCTCCGCATCAAGCGGCAAGGCAGACTGGCCGTAATAAACGCCGTGGAACGGCACGTCAAGCACATTTTCTTTAAGAGCGGAAAATGATGCACTTGTGCCCATTTCATTGAGAAGCTTTTCAGCCGTATCAAGCAGATTTTCCTGCCTCCAATGGGTATCCGTTTTATAATAATCATCTATATCAAGAAGAGAAAAAATATCTATATATTCTTCACCTTCCGTTTCCTCGCAAAGCTGATTTACCAGAGCTTCGTAATCGAGAGAAAGCCTGCCGCTTGAGGGCGCTAAAAAGAAGTTTTTATCGGGGATAAGTGAAAGATAAATCTTATTATTTTCATTAAGATACTTTTCTTTGATGTAGTTAAACTTCTTTGCCGCATTGCTGACGGACTCAACGTTCAGCGGATATTCAATCTGTGCGGCGATACCGTTTTCGACATAGATATCGTTATTATCCTTATGGCGGAAAACCTTTGAAGCAAACAGCGCTTTTACCGTGCGGAAGCCGTCACGAAGCGGAAACTGGTCGAGGGTATAGCTTTCAAAATCGGTCATAAATTTGCCCGACATAATGTTTTCAATGCTTACAACGGGAAACTGTAAAAGCGCTCTGCGCTCCGAAACCGAAAATTCACCTGCAGGCTTGAGGATAAAAGAAACGGAGAGGCCGAAAATTACAACGGCAAAAACTACGGTTACTGCGATATTTTTTATTTTTGCTTTCATCTGCACTCTCCCTCCTTAAAACCTGAAATACAAGAACGGATTGAACGAGCCGTCCACGAGATAAGCCGTCATAACAATAAGCAGAGCGGCAATTGCAACGGGCTCAAGCACATTCATCACACGTCCCGTTTTTTCGCTCTTACTCAGGCGAAGCGCCGTGTTTTTGATTACGGGTGTCGAGCCGACAGCGGCAAGAACAAGCACAACCGCATAGCTCTTGAGGTAATAGAGCAATTCTGCGCTTACAAGCGGTATACCGCCTGCACCGAACATACCGCCGATATATTGGAAAGCCTCCTTCATATCGGTTGCGTTGAAAATCACAAAGCTGATAAGCACGGCAAGCGCAATGTAAATACGCTTGATAACCTTTGTTTTTTCAAGGAGCTTTTTGAGGAAGAGCTTTTCGAGAATGAGAAGCACCGCAAAGAAAAGGCCCCATATAATAAAGTTCCACGCCGCACCGTGCCAGAAGCCGGTCAGCATCCAGACAACAAAAATATTGAAAAACCATCTGCCCTTTGAAACACGGTTGCCGCCAAGCGGAATATAGACGTAATCCCTGAACCACGTGCCAAGGGACATATGCCACCTGCGCCAGAATTCGGTAACGGTTGAGGAAACGAAGGGATAGTTGAAGTTTTCAAGGAAATCGAAGCCGAAGATTTTGCCGAGGCCGATAGCCATATCGCTGTAGCCCGAGAAATCGAAATAGATATGCAGCGCAAAGGCAACGGCGTAAAGCCAGTAATAGAGCACCGCTTTTTCTTCCGACTCACGGAAAATATCGCAGATTTCGCCGAGAGTGTTTGCAATCAGAATCTTTTTGGCAAGACCCATAACAAACCTTCGTATACCGGCGGCAATTTTTTCAAAGCTGTGCGTTCTGTCCTTGAGCTGCTTTGCGATATCGGCATAGCGGACAATCGGGCCGGCAATAAGCTGGGGAAACATTGTAACGTAAGCCGCCAAATTTATCGGGTTCTTCTGTGCAGGTACATCGCCCCTGTAAACGTCGATTGAATAGCTCATTATCTGGAAGGTATAGAAGCTGATGCCGATAGGCAGAGCGATACGCAGAAGCGGCAGAGAAAGACCGGTTACGGCGTTGAAATTTTCAATAAAGAAATCGGCATATTTGAAATAAGCCAGAAAGCCCAAATCAACGGCGACGGAAACGCCGAGAAAAACCTTTGAAAGAGCCTTGCCCCTAAATTTCTCAATCAGCAGACCCGTCACATAGCCTATGCCTATCGTAGCCGCCATAAGCAGAACATATTTAGGCTCTCCCCAGGCGTAGAAAAACAGGCTGACAAGCATCAGCACGGCGTTTTTCAGACACCTCGGGACAGCAAAATATAAAAATAGCACACACGGCAGAAAGAAATAAAGAAACGGGATACTTGAAAATAACATTTATGCTTTCCTCCTGCTGTGTGTGCTTTTTATGCAACAATAAATTGTTGCAAATGAATATTGAATGATGAATATTGAATAATGAATAATTGTGGGCGGGACACCCGCACCCGAAAAACATAATAATGGGTAAGGGCGTAGCCCTTCCTTTATTATTCATTATTCATCAGCGTATGCGGCTTCATTATTCATTTTTCATTAACAGTTTGTCACAGACAAACTGTAATTTATGCGATGGGCTCGTCAACAACGACTGCTGCTGCGCTGAACTGTGCGCCGAGCTTTGCGTTGAGGTTGTCAAGGATATCTGCTGCGCCGAAAGCGGAAACAACGTAGTCACCGACTGTAACGATGAGAATCTTTTCGGGGATACCGCACATCCACTGTCTTGCCTGAAGGTTTGCCTTGAGTGCATCAACAAATGCTGCTGCATCTGTACCTGCATTGAGGTGGAAAGCTGCGCAGGTGAAGGTGTTTGCGTTCATAGCGTGGATAACGGAAGCTGCATCGTCGATATCTGCAACGTTTGCTGCGGGGAGACCGAGCATAGCGTCGATATCCTCTGCAAGAGAAACGTCGAACTTGCCGGGTGCGCCGTCAACCATTGTGTCGCCGTAGCCGCCCATTACGAAGGGCTTTTCATCGTCGCCGAAGCTTGCCCATACCTTTGTGAGAAGGTCTGTTGCATCTGCAACGTCAACCTGTGCAACGGGTGCTTGAGTAGTGGTTTCGCCATTGTCTGAGTTACCGCCGCAAGCTGCGAAAGCGAGGAGCATTGCGCCTGCAAGAATGAGTGCGAGAAGTTTTTTCATAGTAGTTTTCTCCTTTAATATAAATTTTATACTTTTTTATTTTCTCTCAAGCATACAGCCCTGTTCGTTTCTGTACAGTCTGTACTGCTTGATGATTAACCCTTTTTTAACCGTGAGCACGTGCTCACCCTCGGCAGGAACAAACCATTCGATTTGTGCTTTGCCGTCATACTCGACTTCGTTTACCTGCTCACCGTTTTGTAAAATGTAACCCGACTCAACCTTTACGGTATAGCCGCCGTTAATATCGAAACTCACCGTTACCCTTTCATCTGCCGCCCAACGGTAAACCGAAGCCGACTGCGGCACGGCAACGAGCTCGGCGTTCACGCCTGCACTCATACCGAAGTACGAGCCGAGTGCAATTACCGCAACAAGGCACGCCGCAACAGCAGACAGAGTCTTACGGTTGAAAGAGTAAAGCTTACCGCTCTTTTCAAGCGACATAACGCTTTCCCGAAGCTCCTGCGAAGCCCTGACCGAGCGGTACTGCTCAATCTGTCTTTCATCAAACATTTATTTATTAACACCTTCCATTATTTGTTTAGGGTGGCGAGTATAATCTAAACTCGTTTTTTGCAGGGCAGATTTCTGCCATCTCTTCGTTAAAATACTCGTAAATCCGTCAGGATTTACTGCGTTTTGTGCCTTGATATGCCAAAAATCTGCTTTGCAAAAAATCTGCGACCCAAAAGTGCGAATTTTTGATGGATTTTTGGATGTTGAGGATGCCGACAGGCTGTCGCCTTTCAAATCCGAAACGCCGAAAAGCCGCAAAAATTCACGCTTTGGGGCGGGTTTGGATTATAATCGCCGCCCTTAGCTGTTCTCTGCCCCTTGCAAGCCGCATTTTGACCGCCGAAGCGGTGAGCCTGAGCAGCTTTGCGGTTTCCTCAACAGAATATCCTTCAAGGTAATGCAGAACTATAACCGTTCTGTATTTTTCGGGCAGGGAGTGGACAAGGCGGAACACCTCGGGCTCAACGCTATCCTCGTGCGCTATATCATACGCCGCTTCGAGCGATTCGTGGCTGCGCTTTGAGCGTTTACGAAGTAAATCGTGGCAGCGGTTTACCGTCACACGCACAAACCACGCCTTTTCGTGCTCACCGTCCCTGAATTCGGGCGACAGGTTGATGTATTTTTCAAACACATCGTGCACGGCATCCTCCGCATCCTCAACTACGCCGAGGTGAGAAAGCGACAGCCTGAAAAGCATATCGGCATATCTGCCGTATACAACCTCAAGGCTTTCTCTATTCGGTTGTGCGGCAAATGAAAACAGCACTTTTCCTGTCCTCCGTAATTAAAACGTTTCAGATTAATGAAAGGTCACAAAATTTTTCAAAAAAATTTTTTTACTGTAAAAAAGCTCCGACAGTTTTGCCGTCAGAGCCTTTTTCAATTACATATTTGTTCAGAATTCAATAAGCGAACCGATATATGCTTCAAGCTCGTCAATCTTGATTCTCTTCTGCTCCATTGTGTCACGGTCACGCACCGTTACGCAGCCGTCCTCAAGACTATCGAAGTCGTAGGTGATGCAAACGGGAGTACCGATTTCATCCTGTCTGCGGTAACGCTTGCCGATTGAGCCTGTTTCGTCGAAGTCAACCATAAACTTCTTCTGAAGCTTCTCGTAAACCTCGAGAGCATCCTCAGAGAGCTTCTTTGAAAGCGGAAGAACGGCAGCCTTGTACGGAGCAATGGCAGGGCTGAGGTGAAGAACAACTCTTGTGTCGTTCTTTTCTGCATCAATAACCTCTTCATCATAAGCCTCGCAAAGGAGAGCAAGAACCGTTCTGTCCAGACCGTAGGTAGACTCGATAATAAAGGGAATAAACTTTTCGTTCGTTTCGGGGTCGAGATAATCCATCTTATGGCCGCTGTATTCCTGGTGTCTGGTAAGGTCAAAGTTCGTTCTGTTGTGTGTACCGTTGACCTCACCCCAGCCGAACGGGAAAAGGAATTCGATATCGCAGGCTGCCTTTGCATAGTGGGCAAGCTTCTCGTGGTCGTGGAAGCGGAGATTTTCGGCGGCGATACCAAGGTCCTGATAGAACTTAAGACCGTACTCCTTGAAGTAGTCGTAAAGGTCGGTATCCGTACCCTCCTTGCAGAAGGTCTGGAACTCCATCTGCTCAAACTCGATTGTTCTGAAGGTGAAGTTACCGGGTGTGATTTCGTTTCTGAATGCCTTACCTATCTGACCGATACTGAAAGGAAGCTTAGCTCTCATTGTTCGCTGAACGTTGAGATAGTTAACGTACTCGCCCTGAGCGTTTTCGGGGCGGAGATAGATAACGTTTTTGCTGTCGTTAGTAACGCCTCTGAAGGTCTGGAACATCAGATTGAATTCTCTGATATCCGTGAAATCGTGCTTGCCGCAGTGAGGACAGGGAATAGAATTAGCCTTGATATACTCAAACATCTCTTCCTTTGTCATTGCGTCTGCGTGAGCATCGGGATTAAAATCGTCAATAAGATTGTCCGCTCTGTGACGCTTTTTACACTCCTTACAGTCAAGAAGAGGGTCGGAAAAGCTTGCAACGTGGCCGCTTGCCTCCCATACTCTGGGGTGCATAAGGATATCCGCATCAACCTCGTAGCTGTTCTTTCTTTCCTGAATAAATCTCTTTCTCCAGGCATCCTTGACGTTGTTTTTCATTCTTGCGCCGAGAGGGCCGTAATCCCACGTGTTGGCAAGACCGCCGTATATTTCACTGCCTGCAAAAATGAAGCCTCTGCCCTTGCAAAGAGCAACTATTTTTTCCATTGTTTTTTCTGTATTAAGCATTGCAAAAATTCCTTTCAAAGCCAATTAATCATACTAAAGTATAATATCACAATTATTTATTATTTTCAATTAATGCTATTGACAGATAAAAGCACTTTTTAACGTGATTTTTTAAGCACTCTGACTGTTGAACATTATTATAAACGCCTTTTCGCCCTCGGGAAGTGTGAGAGTTATACCGTCTGTCATAAGTTCAGCACCTGTTTTTTGGAGCACTGTTTCGGGCTTATCGTAATCGTAAACACTGTATACGGTATTTTCTTCAAGTCCGTTAAGCCTTACGGTATATTCACTGTCCGTTACGTCCGCGCGCTTATAAACAAGTGCCATACCGCTGCTTGCTGAATAGTCGGAATACTGCATTGCAAGCATTCTGTCGGAGAAATAGCCGCCTGCGGAAAGCGGATAATAATATTCATTCATCATTTCACGCTGGGTGATGTATTCGCCGTAATGGGGGCTGTGCACCGTGCCGAAGGTTTCAACGCAAAGGGGAATTATGCTCGTGCGTGAAGCGTATTCGCTGCCGCTGTAAACAACCGTACCCGAAAGCGGAAGCCAGAAGGACAAGCCGTAGGTCTGTGCCTGAGTTGCCTCAAGAATATCCTCGTGCGGATTGCAGTTGTAATCGCTTCGCCACACGGGAACGCTTCTGCGTGCCATTTCAAGGTCGAGCCTTCTGCCGCCCGAAGCGCAGTTGTCTATAATCAGGCCGTCAACGTTTTCACAAAGGCTGTCAAGGTATCTGTAAAGGTTTGTGACGTAGTGATTTTCCGTTATACCCGTTCTGCCGCCGTAGTATTCCTTATCAGCCTGTGCCCAATAAACATCGGGTGAAAAGTTGAAATCCTGCCTGTAAACAGAAATTTTGTTTTCAATAAGGAAGTCCGAAATATATTCAATAAGATAATCCGTTGCACCGTCCTCAGCGAGGTTAAACATATAGTTGTCCTCATCCTTAACCGAGATAAGCCAATTCTCGTTTTCCGCACCTTTTTTGCAGAAAAGCGTATCACGGCGGACTCTTTCGGGCTCAAACCAAAGCACGAGCCCGCAGCCCTTTGAGGCGGCATACTCGGAAACCTCGATTATACCGTTGGGAAAACGGTTCGGATTGGCAACCCACGAGCCGACACCGTCGTGCCAGCCCTCGTTATACTTATACCAGCCTGCATCCATCCAGAAATAATCGACGGGGGCATAGGTTTTCTCGCCGAAGCCGTCTGCCGCAGCCATAAGCTCGGCGGCAGTCTGGGTGTGTGCAGGGCCGGAAAATTCAAGCATAGTAAGCGTATCGGGTATATTTTCGGGGTAAACGCAGCCGCTTATCCAGCTGCGGAAAGTGTTGAAGCCCTTTAACGGATTGTCGCCGTCATAAAAGCTCAGGGAAACAAGCGGCGAACGCACGCTTTCCCCGGGCTCAAGATACGCCTTGAAGCTTTCCTGCTTTGCCTTTATGCTGACCGATTTTCCGCTGGCGGCAATATCCGCCTGCCAGAGACCCGACCAACCGACACCGAATACAACACCGCCGTTTTCGCCGCTGATATTGAAGTACGGCAGGTATTTATCCGTAGGTCTGCCGTCGTAGCTCGTAAAGGTTTTCGGAATAATCGAAAGCGATTTTTGCATCAGCGCAAAATCGTAGGGCTCGTCGTAGCTGCCCTTTGAATAGTAAGCCTGTGCGTTTTCAATATTCAGAGCGGTATTCACCGCATAAAAGCTGCTGACAACGGGCGAATTTTCCTGCGCCGTGTTTTCGATATAAACCGTCCATTCGCAGGTGGCAAAGTCCTCGTAAATTGTTGCCTCAACCGTAGCCTTAAGTCCGCTTGATTTATGGGTTAAATAAACGTAAGTCGTTTTGCCGTCCTTATAAACGGCACCCGTTTGGCTTTCACCGCCTACGGAAATATCCCAATCGTCAATATTCTTATTGAGAGCTTTGTCTGCAACATTAAAATCGTAAGGCAAATTCCGAACATCGCCTTTAAGCAGTATGTTGTTGTCAAACCACTCGCGGCAAAGCTGTTTTTCCTTCTCGCTGATTTTTGTTTCTTCTGCAGTAATGCTTTCAAAAACAATATCGGCATTGTATTGGTTTTCGGGCAGACGTTCAAAAAACGTCACGAAGCTGCCGAAAAGGCTTGAAAAGAACATCACTATTGCCATTATGAATTCAGACATATTTTTCACTCCCTCTACTTTGTAAGAAGCTTTGTGATTTTATTGTAAGCCCAGCCTGCAAACTTTATCGGATTGTAAGCAACACGCCTTAATTTGTTTGCGGCTGAATTTTCGTTGTGTGCCTTTGTGCGTTCAAGCGTTATACTGTCAAGAAGCGCACCGCTGTCGCCTCTTCTTGTTTCGAGTATAAGCTGATTACCCTTATACTCAAGTGTGGTATAGGTTGTAACGTCGTTTTCCATAAACGCATAGGCAAGATAATCCGCCTCGTAGTCCATTACAACCTTGCCGCAGACAGAGTTTGCGTTAATATACACTATGCCCTCAGGGTCGGTGTAGGTTTTTCCGCTTTCGGCCCTGCCGACAATTTTTCTCTTTTTCATAAAGTGAGAACGGCCCTGAGAATGGGTGTGGCCCGTTATAACCAGGTCAAGGTCAAACGACTCGAAAATCGGGGTAAAGATTGCGTTCAGCAGAATTTCCGTTTCCTTGTCGCCTATGCAGTCGCCTGCGCCGTAGATACCGTGGTGAATAAGACCTATGCGCCACTTTGCATCCCTGTTCTTTCCGACAGCCTCTTTTGCCATAGCGATATGGTCGGGCGCACTGCCCGAGGTTGAGTCAAAAACAAGGTAAAGCACGTCGCCGTACCTGAACCAGAAATCACGGTCAAGCCCGAAGAAGCCTTTGCCATAAAATTCGTTGGGCATATTGGTGTAGTAGCGGTAGGTCGTGCCCTTCTTGTCGTGGTTGCCTATTGCAAGCGCCTGCGGCAGAGACCGCAGCGAGGGCGGCATCAAAAAGCTCTGCCATTCCTCGGCGGTTTTACCCGTGTTTGTGTTGTCGCCCGGTGAAAGAAGGCAGGCAATATCGGGGTTATTTGCCAAAGCATTTTCAAGTATATTATTCCAATAATTGCTCTCGCTTATCTGTGCGGAATTATCGCCGTCCTCAATCTGGATAATCTGAATATCACCTATAACAAGAGCCTTGTGCGAGGTAAAGGACTTCGTTTCGTATTTTTCGGCATTGCTCCAGCCGTTGCCCGTATTCCACCGATAGTAATATACGGTATTCTCTTTGAGACCCGTTATATTCACCCTGCAGACACTCTGAAAATCGTTTTCGGCTTCGGTTACTCTGCCTTCAAAGAGCCTTGAATCGGTCATATCTTCGTTAACGGACAGCTCAACCTGTGCCGAAGCAGTTTCCTTAGGTGCGTGCCAGCAGAGGCTGACTTGAGTTTCGTCTGCACCCACGCACAGCATAGGCAGAGTGTTACTTTCAATCAGCGAAGAATAACGGGCTTTCCAGTTTTCTATGTTAAGTGTGTATAAATCCATAGTATTTCCTTATTCTATTCCGAGCTTTTCTTTGATTTCAGGGTCGCAGGTATTGGCAAGCGTGCCGATTTCTTCCCAGAGCTTATCTGCTTTTGCCTTCCACTCCTCAAAGCCGTCGGGTGTTTCGGGGTAAGCATCGTAAAGCGTGCCGACCCTAATCATATTCACAAGACCCTTGACAATTTTGCCCAGCGTTTCGGCACGGAACTTTTTCTTTGCTATGCCCTTGGTGATGCCCTTGACCATATCGGCAACGTCGTTTGCACCGATTACGAGGCCGTCGTCCATACCGCCGAGAATTTTATCGCTGAAAATAACGTCGTTTGCAAAAAGGTACTCCGCCTCATCAAAATTCATTGAAACAAGACCCATAAGCAGCGGACGCATAGAATCAAAGTCCTTGCCCTGCACCTTCATATAACGGGAGTTAATGCTCCACAGCTTTTCTTTAGTCAGGAAATCGCTGTATTTGAGAAGCTGTGAAATAACCTCAACGGCAATTTCGCCCTGCACAAGCGAGGACGTACAGCCCTCACCGCAGGTGGGCTTGGTAAGGCAGGCGGCATCGCCCATAGCGATAAAGCCGTCGTCAACAAAAGAATAAACCGAACGGTGCCAGGGTGTCATACCCTTTTCAACCTTTTTAACCTTGAATTCGGGGAAGGTAACGTTCTTCATAAACTGCGTGTTGAAAACCTCCTCGGAATAGGCGTATGAATAGCTGCCGCCGATACCGAGAATTGCGTCGTACCCCTCACCTGCCGGTGCAGACCAGGATTTGTACTGCATAAAGAAGCCGTCAAGGTCACGGGGATTTATTGATTTGTCGAGGTATTCGACATAGTAGAGAACAACATAAAAAATATCGATAGGCGTGAGCTTGAAATTTTCAACCGCAGAGGTATCGGGAAGAGTTGTTCTTGCAACTGAAGGGATACCCGAGCAATCGGAAACTATTCTTGCATACGCCTGCTGTGTACCTTCCGACGTTTCGTATTCGCAGCCGATTACCCTGCCCTTCTCATCGTAGAGAAGCTTGGTGAATTTTGCACCGTAAAGAATTCTTGCGCCGCTCTTTTTTGCCTTTTCAGCCATTTTCATAATGTAATCGTGCTTGTGCAGACCGATTACCGGCAGATTTCCCGCATACTTACGGTATTCTCCGTAGGGAGATATCATCGGCGAGCCTGTAAAGCGGAACTCCCTTACAGAGTCACCCTCTTCGGGCACTTCAAGCCCGAACTGCTCCATTTCGCCCTGACCCATATGGAAAATATCGTAGGAGCGTGAAACATCGTCAGGCAGTTCCTTCTCGATAACCAGTGTTCTGAAGCCGTTTGCAGCCATTCTCTGCGCAAACCAGCAGCCTGTTGTTGAAGCACCGATAATAAGTACGTCGTATTTTTTCATAGCTGTTTTTTCTCCCTTTTTATGTCAGATCTTTTGTTTTGTCAAGTTGTACAGCTTTACAAAGCTGTCATCAAATTAATCCCATTCAGCACCGGTTACGGTGTCGAGGTCTATACCCTTTGTGTCGTGTGTTTTTGCCGCCATTGTGATAAGTGCGCCGACAAAACCGGGCACGGTGAGGGCAAAAGCAACAACACCCATAAAGCTGTTGCCGAGCAATGTTATGAGAGGCAGGCTGACGCCGTAGGAAACTACAACGCCTGCGGCAACAACAACAAATTCTGCCGACATAATTGACGAGCGCAGGTTGGTCGGTGCAGACTCGCCTATCATCATAATTATGACATCGTTGGTGGAATAATAGCTGCCTACGCAGGCACCGCAAAGGAAGCCGACGAGGTAAGGCGGCCACGCAAGCTTGGCACCCACACTAAAGCCGATAAAGGCAAGCAGGCAGTTGAAGCAGGTAACGATAGCGGCGGTCTTTCTGCCCCTTGAGTCGGAAATAAAGCCCATTATGACCTGTGCAACGGCACTTCCTACGGGGAACATAAACAGCGCCGTTGTAACGGGGCCTATGCTCACAACGTTCATCAGTTCGTCAGTAAAAGATGAATACGTGCCGGCATCAATATAGCTCTGCGCATAGCCGTAGGAAAGAATAACCTGATAGTTAATTGTTGTAATGAAGCCGACATTTGCTATTGCGCCTACAATATAAAGCCAGCGAAGCTGCCTATGCTTAAAGGCAAATTTAAGTGCGGGAATAACACCGCCCTGAGCGTTTTCGGTGTTTTTATTCCGCTTATCGAGGGCACGCTCCTCGTCCGTCATTCTCAGATATTTAAGCCTTGAGTCAATAAACGCATCCGTTTCACGGGCGAAGAAAAGCGCAACGCCGCAGGTAACGAGGCCGACAACGGCGGGAATGAGATACACGTTACGCCATTCGGAGGCGCTGTGCATAAGAAGCCTGCGAAGCAAAGGAATGAGCATTACACCCATATTTGCAAAGAATTTTATTGCCGAATAAATCCTTGCCCTGTGCTTTGACGGAGCCGTTTCCATTATGTAGACAACCTGCATATCGTGTGGAATAAAGAACTGAACTATACACGCACCGAGCACGTAAACAATAATGCTGTCGGAAAGGAAAATGAGCAGCATTGAAAGGCTCATACCGAAGGTATTGATAATAAGGAACACTTTTCTGCCGAAGCGGTCCGCAAGCGGCTTATAGACAATTGCAAGCGCCTGAAAGGGCACGACAAGCATCGTGACGATATCAAGCAGACCGACAGAGCTTTCGCCGTATTTTGCAAACAGGTCGTTTGCTATTTCCGTTTTCATAAGCGTGCCTATCTGCGAGGCAACCTCATCCGTTATGTAAACAAGGCAGATTATGAAGACCATATATATAAGGTACGTTTTGCCCTTTGGTCTTAACTTTTCACGCTGCCATTTTGCAATTTCTCTTTCACGCCGCAGGCGCTTTTTTTCGAGCTTTGAACCAGCCATTTGACCACCCCGTATAATTATTCATTTTCTATTATATAAAAAGTTTTAGTATATTTCAATAATTACTTGCAGATATGGGATATTTGTTATAAAATGTTTACAAATGAAAGAAGGGAAACAGTTATGGATAAATTTGCAAGATTTAAATATCAGCCCTGTATTCCGCTGGGTGAGGACGGACGCTGCGTTACGGCTTCGTTAAAGCACGTCAGCCTTTCCCGTGAGGCGGCAACAGAGGGTATTGTTCTGCTCAAAAACGAAGGCAGCGCTCTTCCGCTAAAAAAAGGCGAAAGAGTTGCCCTTTTCGGCAAGGCAACTATTGAATACATAAAGGGCGGCGGCGGAAGCGGCGATGTGCACTGCCCGTATATCTGCAACATTGCCGACGGCTTCAACGAAAAGGAAGAACAGGGCAAGGTCCGGGTTTACAAGCCTCTTGTTGAATTCTACAGAGAATACGTTGAAAGAGAAAGCGTTAACGTACTCACGCAGGAGCAGATTAACGCACGCTGGGATATCGTCAACAATATGGATTTCTGCACAGAGCGTGACGATATGACCTACGACACCTTTGCAGCAATGCACGTAAAAGAAGCAGAAGTGCCCTACGATGTAATCAAAGCAGCCGCAGATAATGCCGACACCGCAGTTATAACAATCAGCCGTTTTTCGGCAGAGGGTGTTGACCGCAGACCGCAGGGTGATGACTACTACCTTTCTGACCTTGAAAAGAACCTTATTGACACGGCAGGCAAGCTGTTTAAAAAGGTTATTATTGTTATAAATTCGGGTGCGGTAGTCGACTGCGAATACTTTGCGGAAAACGAAAGCGTAGAGGGTGTTGTTTTCGCCTGGCAGGGCGGTATGGAGGGCGGCAGCGCAATTGCCGACATTCTCTGCGGCGACGTGAATCCCTCGGGCAGAATGGCAGACACGGTTGCAAAGTCATACGATGCCTACCCCTGCAAGGACGATTTCTGGGAATGCTTTGACCACGTTGACTATTCCGACGATATTTACGTCGGCTACCGTTACTTTGAAACAATCCCCGGTGCAAAAGAAAAGGTGCGCTACCCCTTCGGCTTCGGTCTTTCTTATACCAACTTTTCGCTGACGGGTAAGCTCTGCGGCGAGGCTGACGGCAAAATCACAGCCGCCGTAACTGTTACAAATATCGGCAATGTTTCGGGCAAAGAGGTTGTACAGCTTTACTACTCTGCGCCTCAGGGTAAGCTGGGTAAGCCCTCAAGAGAGCTTGCAGCTTACGCAAAAACGAAACTGCTTGCACCCGGCGAAGCCGAAACAATTGCGCTTACCTTTGACGTAGGCTTTATGGCAAGCTTTGACGACCTGGGTAAAATCCGAAAATCAGCCTACGTGCTCGAAAAGGGCAGCTACCGCTTCTATCTCGGCAAGAACGTAAGAGAAGCCGAAAAGCTTGAGTTTGAATACGAAGTAACGCAAGACACCGTTGTTGAACAGCTCACGCAGTGGTGTAAGCCCTTCAAGCTCGAAAAGCGTATGCTTTCCGACGGCAGCTTTGAGGCACTTCTCACGGGCGAAGAAAGCTATTACTACGGCGAGGTTGAGCCGACGGGAGCTGTTGCGCCCGAAACGCCCGTAATGTTTGACAAGGTCGGCGAAGAAATAACACTTGACGAATTTGTGGCACAGCTCACCCTTGAAGAACTGATGGATTTCGTCGGCGGTCAGCCGCCCACGGGTGTGGCAAATACGGGCTGCTTCGGACCGATAAAGCGTCTGGGCGTACCCGCAGTGCCCACGGCTGACGGCCCTGCAGGAATCCGAATTGAGCCCTGCACGGGTATTCCCACAACGGCTTGGCCGTGTGCAACGCTTCTTGCCTGCACGTGGAACACGGATATTATCTATGAGGTTGGTAAGGCAGGCGGTGCGGAGCTTAAAGAAAACAATATGGGTATCTGGCTTGCACCTGCTCTCAACATTCACCGTGACCCGCTTTGCGGCAGAAACTTTGAGTATTACTCCGAAGACCCGCTTGTAGCAGGTAAATGTGCTGCGGCAGATATCAGGGGCGTTCAGTCCAACAGGGTTGCTGTTTCAATGAAGCACTTTGCCTGCAACAACAAGGAGGCAAACCGCTTCGCAAGCGATTCAAGGCTTTCGGAAAGAGCACTCAGAGAAATCTACCTCAAGGGCTTTGAGATTGCGGTAAAAGAATCCGACCCGTACACGGTTATGTCCTCGTACAACCTTATCAACGGTCAGCACACCTCGGAAAGCTGGGAGCTTCTCACGGGAATACTCCGCAACGAGTGGGGCTACAAGGGTATGGTGGTTACAGACTGGGGCGTAAAGAACGACCCCGTTAAGGAAGTGTGGGCAGGCAACGACCTGAAAATGCACTGCGGCTACCCGGAAGACCTCAAGGCAGCCTACGACAAGGGCGAACTTTCACGTGCACAGCTTGAGCTCTGCGTGAGCAGAATTCTCGGTATGTTCCTTAAACTCGCATAAAAATACACATAAAAAATGCACGGAAAATCCGTGCATTTTTTGATGGGCAAATTACAGTTTGTAGGGGCGACCTTTGGTCGTCTGTCAAATCAGAACAAACCTGACAAAGGACATTTTGTAGGGGTCGGCGTCCTCGACGACCCAAAAGGTTTACCGGTATATCAATATAATTTGATAACGTAGGGCAGGGGCTTGCTCCTGCCGTAAAGTTATATGAAACCTTGCGGAACGCTCAAGAGCGTTCCCTACAGCTCGCCGTAAAATTGATATAATATTTTACAATGGGACGTCGAGGACGCCGTCCCCTACGGTCGATAACCAAATTTATATTGATAAAGAAATCGACAAACTCTAATTTATTCCGCTCTGTTCATTGCCGCAAGGGGGTCAACCGTACTGCCGTTTACGGTGATTTCAAGGTGGAGATGAAGTCCGTCCGCTTCCTCAACGGGAATTGCGGCAAGCTCACCTATCTCCTGACCGTTTTTAACCGTTGCGCCCTTTTTCGGGGTTGTGCCCTCTTTTAATCCGCAATATTTTGCAATCATCGTGTTGCCGTGGTCAATTTCAACCACGGTGCCCCACATTTCATCCGTATAAACGGCCTTTACCGTGCCGCTCTGAATTGCAAGCACCTGCGAATTTTCCGAGCCCGTAAAATCAATGCCGCCGTGGACACGCCAATCGCCCATCGTTTTGGAGCTGACCATTTCGCCGTGTGAATAATCCTTTAAAATATCCGTACCCAGCGGCAGGGTGAATTTACCCGTAAACGGCAGATTTTCTTCCGGCTTTGCGGTTGTGGACTGCTCGGTTGTAAAGGGTAAGGTTGTAGTCTGTGTCACGGTAATTTCCTTTTCGGGCTTATCCGCCTCAAGGGTACCGCCCTGATTGTCCCAGTCAACCGTCGTAGACGTTTCGGGCACGTTAAGCGACCTTTTCATTGCGGCATAGGAGCCGATTCCGAGCGCCGTTATGCACAGCAGCAAAAGCGTATAAAGTCCGAGCCTGCCCAATGTATTTTTGCTTGTTTTCTTGAATTCAAAATCCATAATTTATCCCTCCGTACCGCTATTATTGGAAAGAAAGCGAAAAAATATACAGACAGCTCTGACTAGAAAATGAAAAAGACACCCTGCATAACACAGAATGTCTTTTTCACAAATTTGAGGGGGTAAAAGCGCCTCGGAAAATGTTGCGGCTCATTTTCCGGGTGCAAGATTATAATAACAGGCTTGTTTGCGTGCGCAATGAACAAACTGTAAACATAATGTGTTTTTTATTTGTTTTTTTACAGCAACAGCACTTTTGAAAAATTTTTTATTTTTTTACAAACAAATGTTTGCTTTTTGTAAAAAGATGTGCTATAATCGTTTCAGCAGAACATATGTACTGCTGTTCAAGCTAAAAATCGGGTGTTTAAACATCTTCAGGAGGATGTAGTTATGTTAAACGAAACTCAGCAAAAAATATACAACTTTTTACTTGAGCGCCTTCAGGACGGCGTTCCCCCCTCAATCAGGGAAATAGGTGCACACGTAGGTCTCAAATCCACCTCGTCCGTTCAGGCTTCGCTTGATGCACTTGAAAACGAGGGCTTTATTTCCCGTGACCCGCTTCTCAAGCGTTCAATCCGCATTGTCGGTCAGGAGGACCTTTCCAACATCAAGCAGGTGCCCATTCTCGGTACGGTTACCGCAGGCGCACCCATACTTGCCGTTGAACAGATTGAGGGCTATCTCCCCTACGCAGGCTTTGCCTCCAAGGACAAGTCGCTTTTTGCGCTTCGTGTACGCGGTGAAAGTATGCTGAACGCCGGTATTCACGACGGCGACCTCGTAGTTGTCGAAAGAACGCCGGTTGCACGCAACGGTGAAATTATTGTTGCACTTGTCGGCGACGAGGCAACGGTCAAAACCTTCTACAAGGAAAACGGCCACTTCAGGCTTCAGCCCGAAAACGATGCATACGAGCCGATTATCGTAGATGAGGTTGCAATTCTCGGCAAGGTAGTTGCACTCCACCGCTATTATTGATTTTTTCAACAAATCCGAGGGCATAAACCGGAATATTTTTCTATAGTTTTTTTACTAATAATATATTGATATTTTTTCCCCGCCTTGTTATAATTTAGTTTAATAATTTATAATAAAGTGTGAGGAGAGATAACAATGATGACTCGTGAAGAGAAATTCTGCAAGGAAGGTCTTACCTTCGACGACGTTCTGCTTATTCCGGCAGAAAGCGATGTCCTGCCCAAGGATATTGACGTTTCCACAAAGCTCACAAAAGATATCACGCTGAATATGCCTATTATGACCGCAGCCATGGACACCGTTACGGAGTCCCGTATGGCTATTGCAATTGCGCGCGAAGGCGGTATCGGCGTTATCCATAAGAATATGTCCATTGAGGCACAGGCAGAAGAGGTTGACAAGGTAAAGCGTTCCGAAAACGGCGTTATCCACAACCCCTTCTTCCTTTCTCCCGAGCACAGCGTAAGCGATGCGCTTGACCTTATGAAGCGCTACCGCATTTCCGGTGTGCCGATTTGTGAGGGCGGCAAGCTTGTCGGTATTCTCACAAACCGTGACCTTCGCTTTATGACTGATTTCAGCGGCAAAATCGGCGCTGTTATGACAAGCGAAAACCTCGTTACAAGCCACATCGGCACAACTCTCGACGAGGCTCAGGCTATTCTTATGAAGCACAAGATAGAAAAGCTTCCCCTTGTTGATGAAAGCGGCTTCCTCAAGGGTCTTATCACCATCAAGGATATTGAAAAGGCTGTTCAGTACCCCAACTCCGCAAGAGATGCAAGCGGCAGACTTCTCTGTGCCGCCGCAGTTGGTGCAACGGCAGACGTTCTTGAAAGAGCTTCTGCTCTTGTTGATGCAGGTGTTGACGCACTCGTTCTCGACTCTGCACACGGTCACAGCCAGAACATTCTCAAGTCCGTTTCCAAGGTCAAGGCTGCATTCCCGAACCTTTCCGTTATCGCAGGTAACATTGCAACAGCAGAGGGCACAAAGGCTCTTATTGATGCAGGTGCCGACTGCGTAAAGGTCGGTATCGGCCCCGGCTCCATCTGCACAACACGTGTTATCGCAGGTATCGGCGTTCCGCAGATTACCGCTATCTTTGACGCTGCAGAAGAGGCTGCAAAGCACGGCATCAACGTAATCGGCGACGGCGGCATCAAGTACTCCGGCGAAATCGTTAAGGCTCTTGCTGCAGGTGCAAGCGTTATTATGGTCGGCTCACTTGTAGCAGGCTGTGAGGAG
>JAFXCT010000036.1 GCA_017521365.1 Clostridia bacterium | reverse complement strand
ATTACGTTGAGCGCCTTGAAAGCGCAGGCTTTGCCGACAACAACAACCGCTACCACATACCCGAAGCCGAGCCGACGGGTACGGCAATGTTCTACTATTCTTACGACGGTGAACGCTCCTTCGGCGTTTATTGGCACGGCAAGGAAAGCATGGCAGGCTTCGACTGCGAAATAGTTGTCTGCAATTACGACCAGGCGAAATAAAACAAAAGACACCTTCGTGTGAAGGTGTCTTTTTAAATGCAAAGTGCAAAGTGCAGAATGCAGAATTAAGGGTCGCTTCGCTCCGGATTTTAATTATTTGAGCGGGCGTTTTTCGTCGGTAAGTTCAAGTATATAGTCTGCGGAAATATTATAAATAACACAAAGCTTTTTCAGCAGGTCTATATTTAAAGGTGTAGAACCTCTTTCATACCTGCTGTAAATTGTTTGCTTCGTGTTCAACAATTCGCTTAATTGCTTTTGCGTATATCCGTTTTCAACACGCATTTCTTTCAATCTGTTCATAATAAATCCTTTTAAAAATTTTTAAAAAACTATTGACAATAGTACTTATACGTGCTATAGTACATATAGTACCTATATGTACTATATGCGTTCAAATGAGCGCAGTTGTAGGGAACGGTCTTGACCGTTCCGACGGGTTTTATCATACTTTACGGAAGGGTCAAGACCCTTCCCTACGTTACGCTTTTAATACCCTTTTCACCGTTCCATTTGTTGCGACACAACATTCGACAACTCTTATTGTCGTCACACAAAATTCTACATACCGCAAGAGAAGCATTCTGCTCTGTTCCGTAAAGGCACAGGGCTGAATGCTTTATTTAATTCCTGATTATATCCTTGCTGCGCCGGATTTGCGTGCGGCTTCTGCTACTGCTGCGGCAACGGCGTCCTTAACTCTCGGGTCAAATGCCTTGGGCAGGATATAATCTGCGGAAAGCTCGTCGTCGGTAATAAGATTTGCCAGAGCGTTTGCGGCGGCAACCTTCATTTCCTCGTTGATGTCGCTTGCGCGCACATCGAGAGCACCACGGAAGATACCCGGGAAGGCAAGAACGTTGTTTACCTGATTCGGGAAATCGCTTCTGCCTGTGCAGACAACTGCCGCACCTGCCTCACGGGCAAGGTCGGGCATAATTTCGGGCGTGGGGTTAGCCATAGCCATAACAACGGGCTTGTCAGCCATAGTCTTAATCATATCGGGGGTTACAACATTGGGGGCGGAAACACCTACAAAAACGTCTGCACCCTTAAGCGCATCGGCAAGCGTACCGCTGATTTTGTCGTTGTTTGTGTACTCAAGGATACCATGTCTTGCCTCGTCAATATCGTCCTTCGTGGCAATGATACCCTTCTTGTCGCACATAATTATGTTCTTTACACCCATCCACTTGAACAGCTTGGAAATTGCAATGCCTGCGGCACCTGCACCGTTGAAAACAACGGTAACGTCCTTGATTTCCTTGCCGACAATCTTAAGCGCATTGATAAGCGCGGCGGAGCAGACAACGGCTGTGCCGTGCTGGTCGTCGTGAAAAATCGGGATATCGCAGATTTCCTTAAGCCTGCGTTCAATTTCAAAGCAGCGTGGTGCGCCTATATCCTCAAGGTTGACACCGCCGAAGCTGCCTGCAAGCAGAGAAACCGTTCTTACGATTTCGTCAACGTCCTTTGAGCGGATGCAGAGCGGAATTGCGTCCACGTCGCCGAATTCCTTGAAGAGAACACACTTGCCCTCCATAACGGGCATACCAGCCTCGGGACCGATGTCGCCAAGGCCGAGTACGGCTGTACCGTCCGTAATAACGGCAACGGTGTTCCAGCGGCGGGTCAATTCGTAGCTTTTGTTTATATCCTTCTGAATTTCAAGGCAGGGCTGTGCAACACCGGGGGTATAGGCAAGGGAAAGGGCTTCCCTGTCCTGTACCTTTGCGCGTGCGGATACCTCTACCTTGCCCTTCCACTCGTAGTGAAGGCGTAACGATTCCTTTGCGTAGTCCATTTTTTATTCCTTATAAATTGAAATTATTCTTCGTCGGAAGTTTCCCAGTTCTTTGCTCTTTCAACGGCACGCTTCCAGCCCTTATAGAGCTTGTCACGCTGTGCCTTTTCCATCTTCGGCTCAAATTCGGTGTCAACCTCACGGTTGTTTTCTATATCCGCCATATCCGCCCAGTAGCCGACACAAAGGCCTGCAAGGTACGCCGCACCGAGAGCGGTTGTTTCAACTGTCTTAGGGCGGTTGACCTTTGTTCTTATCATATCAGCCTGAATCTGCATCATAATGTTGCTCACGGAAGCGCCGCCGTCAACACGCAGCTCACTCAGCTCAATGCCCGAATCGGCTGTCATTGCTTCAAGCAAATCCGTCATCTGATAAGTTATGCTTTCAAGCACCGCACGGCAGAAATGCGCACGGTTAACACCACGGGTAAGACCGACTATGCAGCCTCTTGCGTACATATCCCAGTACGGTGCGCCAAGACCCGTAAAGGCAGGCACAAGGTAGATTCCGTTAGCGTCTTCAACGGTTTCCGCAAGCTCGTCGCAACGGCGTGCAGTATCAACCATATGAAGCTCGTCACGAAGCCACTTTATAACCGAGCCTGCGTTGAAGGCAGAGCCCTCAAGGGCATATTCAACCTTGTCGCCTATACCCCACGCAACACCCGAAAGCAGGTTGCTGTTTGAATGAACACGCTTTTCGCCTGTGTTCATAAGCAGGAAACAGCCTGTACCGTAGGTATTCTTTGCCTGACCGGGCTTGAAGCAGCCCTGACCAAAAAGTGCGGCAGGCTGGTCACCGATAGCACCGCAGATGGGAACACCTGCAAGAGCCTCAAGACCGAGGATACCCGGTGCAACGTCGCCGTAGTGAAGGCTTGAAGGCACAGCCTTGGGAAGTATGGACATCGGTATTCCGAGCTTTTCGCAAAGATACTCGTCCCAGCAGAGCTTATCAACGTCGAAAAGCATTGTACGGCAGGCATTGGAATAATCCGTAACGTGCGCCTTGCCGCCGGTAAGATTCCAGATAAGCCAGGTTTCAACCGTACCGAAAAGCAGGTTGCCCTCGTCCGCCAGCTGCTTTGCGGCAGGAACGTTATCTAAAATCCACTTTATTTTTGTGCCCGAAAAGTAGGCATCAATCAGCAGACCTGTATGGTCCTTGATATATTCGTCCAGACCCTCCGCCTTGAGATTTTCGCAGTAATCAGCCGTGCGGCGGCACTGCCAGACTATAGCGTTGTAAACGGGCTTGCCCGTTGTTTTGTCCCAGAGGATGGTTGTTTCACGCTGGTTTGTTATACCGATTGCGGCAATTTCATCCGGCTTGACAGTGCCCTTTGCAAAAAGGGAGGTTATCGAGTGAAACTGGCTGTAGAGTATTTCCATAGGGTCGTGCTCTACCCAGCCTGCCTGCGGATAAATCTGCGCAAATTCGTTTTGTGCGCTTGCAACAATTGAACCTTTTTTATCGAAAGCTATTGCACGGGAGGACGTTGTGCCCTGGTCCAGGGCAAGGATATACTTTGCCATATCTGCCATCCTTTCGGTATAGTTTTATTTTGTGTTTTACTTATCTTTCTTCTCTGAAATATGAAAGACCGAGGCTTGCCGGGGGCTGATT
>JAFXCT010000035.1 GCA_017521365.1 Clostridia bacterium | reverse complement strand
CGTCCTCGGCGATATTTCACAGCAGAACGTTATTATGGTTTATATTGAGGACGACGCAACGGACGAGGAAATTGCCGCAATGGGTGCCGAAATTGATGCCATAGGCAATGTAAAGGCAAGAACCTTTATCCCCAAGGAGGACGCCTTCCCCGAGGTTATGGAGTCTATCGGCACAGCCGCAGCCCTGTTTGAGGGTATGGAGTCCGAGCTTCTGCCCGATGCGTATGAAGTAACGCTGGAAGATATGGAGCTTTACGATGATACGGTCTCAAAGCTTGAAGGGCTTGACAATATCATTCAGCTTCGCCACAACAGAGATTTTGCAAGACAGCTTACGAATATCAGAACGACTGTCGGCTATATCAGCATTGCGGTTATTCTGATGCTTCTTGTAGTTTCTCTCTTTATCATTTCAAATACGGTCAGGGTGACGATGTATAACCGCCGCCTTAAAATCAGAATTATGAAATCCGTCGGTGCAACCAAGTGGTTTATCCGTTGGCCCTTTATGGTTGAGGGTATAGTCCTCGGCATTATTTCGGGTCTGGTGTCGCTTGGTATAGTGTTCGGCATTTATCAGGCGGGCGCAAGTGCAATGGGCGATATGCTGTCCATTCTCTCGTCAAAGCCGGCACCGTTTGCTGATTATGCGCTGATGATGCTCGTTGCCTTCCTTTCGGTAGGTATCGTTACGGGCGCCGTCGGCAGTATTGTTTCAATGAATAAATATCTTAAGGAGCAGGATTATGACAGCGACAATGTCAGCGAGTAAGCTTCGCCGCTGTCTGCTGAAGGCTCTTGCGCTTTTTGTCGCATTGGTCTGCTGTCTCAGCTTCCCGGCTGCGGCTACGGGTGAGGACAGCACAGAACAGGCAGACGAAGGTACCTCGCAGCAGGAAAAGGAACAGACAACGGAAGAAAACACAACGGACGAGGCTTATCAGGAGCTTGAAAGCCAGTACGAAAAGCTCGAGCAGGAAATGGAGAAAAACCAGGAAAAGCTCGACAAGGTACAGGAAAGCCTCGACGAGCAGGAAAAGGTTGTTGACGGTCTGGGTAACCAGATAAGCAGCACGCAGAATGAGGTTGACCTGCTTACAATACGCTATCAGGCGCTTCTCAACGAGCAGAGCAACACGGAAAGTCAGATTGAGCTTATCACGAAGCAGCTCGGCTCGCTTTCATCACAGATTGAGCAGACGGGTGCCGCTATTACCGAAAAGCAGGAGCAGCTTGAAGTAACCTACGAGCTTCTCAAGCAGCGTATCCGTGCTATGTATATGGCAGGCAGCGGCTCAACGCTTGAATTCCTGCTCACCTCGGAGGATTTCTCGACCCTTCTTACAAGAACGGAGCTTCTGGTAAGGGTAGCACAGCACGACAATGACCTTATGGCAACGCTGCAGGACGAGGTGTCCGAGCTTGAACAGCTTGAAACCACTCTTACGGACAGCGTTACGGCACAGGAAACCAAGAAAACGGACCTGAGCTCAAAAACGCAGTCGCTTGAAAGCAGCAAGTCGAAAATTCAGGCTACGAGCGATGAGCTTAAGCAAAAGCGTGAAGAGCTCAAGACTGAAATGGAAAAAGAGAAGCAGGAGCTCAACGCTCTCGACAAGGAGAGCGACGAATACAAGGCTCTTATCAGCAAGCAGGAGGACGAGCTTATTGCTCTGTCCGCACAGATGGAGGAGTTTATCAAAAACTCCGGTTCTTCAACGACGGATAAGGATGAGGAAACAACCGAGCCCGACGGTGAGGAAACCACCGAAAAGGATGAGCCTGACAGCAAGGACAACCCCTATCTTGACGGAACGGAAACCGTATTTTCAAGCGGTATGATATTCCCGCTTAAGTGCAGCGGCGTTTATATTTCTTCCCCCTACGGTATGCGCACGCACCCGATTACGGGCGAGTACAAGCTCCACACGGGCACGGACTTCTGTGCCGCAGGCATCGACGGTAAAACCGTATACGCAGTCAAGGACGGTGAGGTTATCTATGCCGCAAAGCACAAGGCATATGGCAACTTCGTAATCATTGACCACGGCAAGGGTATTTCATCTTGCTACGCACATATGCAGGACGGCTCAATGAGAGTTTCCGTCGGCGATAAGGTGCAGCAGGGTCAGCCCATAGGTAAGGTAGGCGATACCGGCTATTCAACGGCACCGCACCTTCACTTTGAAATCCGTGTTGACGGTTCAACAGTAAACCCGATGAGCGGTTATATCAAGCTTCCGGGCTGATAAGTTATACAATTACCAGAAAGGCGCGGTGAGACGCGTATGAATAAAAAAATTTCACTCGGGCTTACCGTTGCTCTCATTTTGCTGAGTATAACGGCTACCTTTGCCCTAACGATGACCGTTTCGCAGAATATCTACAACGGGCTGATTTCAAAGCTTTCCAACCGCTTTGAGCTTTACGACGGAATTTCTGCAATCGATAACTACGTCCGTACAAACTACTACGGCGAGTTTGATGACGATTCGCTTTTCGCACAGAGTGCAAGCGGATATATGAAGGGTCTTTCCGATTCGGGCAGCTTTTATATGACGGCACAGGAATATATCGAATATACCCGTAAGCTCAAGGGCGAGGGCGGTATCGGCGTTGAGGCGGAATACAGCACGGACAAGGGCAAGGTTGTAATTACCGAGGTCTATGCCGGCTCGTCGGCGGAAAATGCGGAGCTTAAAAAGGGCGATGCAATAATAAAGGTTGACGATGTTGACGTTACTATCCACAACGCAGCTAACGTGATTGATTCCCTTCGCATAGGCAGACGCTTTGACTCCGTAACGCTTACCTACGAGCGTGACGGCGCACAGAAAACGGTTACGGTTATGAGGGGCTACACGAAGACCGTTACGGCTTCGTTTGTCGGCAACGTCGGCTATGTACGCATCAACGGCTTTTTTGCCAACACGGCGGAGCAGTTTTCGGCAGAAATCGACTCTCTCAACGCACAGGGCGTAACGGCGCTTATCATTGACCTTCGCGGCTGTAAGGACGGCACTATTGAATATGCCGCCGCAGTGGCAGACCTTATTCTTCCCAGCGGTGCGGAATCCGCAGGCGCAATTGCAAGTGCCGTAAAGCGTGACGGAAGCGTTTACAAGAATTTTACTTCGGACGCTTCTGCAATAACCTTCCCCAAGGGTATGGCGGTGCTTGTTGACAATACTACCTCGGGCGGTGCAGAGCTGCTTGCCGCACAGCTTAAAGATTTTTCAAAGGCAAGCCTTATCGGCACTAAAACCTCGGGTCAGATGACTATGCAGGAAATATACACCCTTGAGGACGGTAGCGCAATTTCGCTCACCGTAGCAAAGGTTATTTCCTATTCGGGCGCCCAGTACTGCAACGGCAACGGAATTGAGCCGACCTATACGGTTGAGCTCGGCCTTGACGGTACACTTGCAAAGAGCCTTGAGGGAATAGAAAAAGACCCGCAGCTTCAGTCCGCTTACGCAACGTTAATGCAATAACATTTATAAAATCAAAAAGCCAACACGAACTTTTACGTTTTGTGTTGGCTTTCTTTATTTTGCAAGCTTATTTACCAAATCTCTGTCAGGTGTAACGTACAGCGTGTTGTAAACGTGGTAGATTACCTTGCCGGGCTTTGCGCCCTGGGGTTTTTTGAGGTTTCTTACCTGCGTGTAATCAACGGGTACGCCAGAGGACTGCCTTGCCCTGCTGTGGTAGGCGGCTATGATTGCCGCTTCAATAAGCGCTTCTTCGGGCACTTCACGTCCCTCGGTGACTATGACGGTGTGTGAGCCGGGGAATTTCTGCGTGTGCAGCCAAATATCGTTTTTGGAGGCGGTCTTAAGTGAAAGACGGTCGTTCTGCTCGTTGTTTCTGCCCACAAGTATAGTAAATCCGTCGCTCGACTCGTATTCCATCGGCGCAAGGGGCTTGGGTGCTTTCGTGCCGGGCTTGAGTTTGTTTTTGATATAGCCCGTGTGCGAAAGCTCCTGCCTGATTTCGGCTATCTGCGCCGTGGTTTCCGCACGGGAAAGCGCATCCGCAACCGTGTCAAGGTAGGCGAGCTCTTCCTCTCCGCCGGCAATAAGCGTTGTGAGCATCTGCTCCGCCGTTTTAGCCTTGCGGTATTCCTTGTAATATTTCTGTGAGTTTTCGTTAGGTGTAAGCGCAGGGTTGGCGCTGATTCTTATATTCTCGTTTGTATAGTAGTTGTAAACCTCGTAAAACGGTGCACCCTTCTGAAGCTGGTAAAGGTTTGCCGCAATGAGCTCGGCGTTGATTTTAAGCTGCTCTCTGTCAGCGCATTGCTCCAGCTCTTTCCTTTGTAAATCGAGCTTTCTTGCCGTGCGCTGTATGAGGTTTGCAACCATTTTTTGCAGCTCGGAGGAATTCTGCTTCGTTCTTTCAAGCCTGTCCTTTTCATAATAAAAATCGTCAAGCATTTCCGAAAAGGAGTCAAACGGCTTGACTTTTGCGTTTTCGCCGTACTGCGTTATATTCATAAACGAAAAATCAAGCGGCTTTCCGCTTTGCTCAATTACTGCGCAAGGGTACGGCTCAACGGATTTGAGGCTTTCAAGCTCTGCTCCGATTTTAGTAATTTCACCGTCGCTCAGAAATTCCGCTCTCTTGTCTTCGCCTATACTGCGGCTTACAATCTCACGGCAGACTATCGGCGACAAGCCCTGAACGCTTGAAAGAATTGCGGCGGAAACAGCCTTGTTTTCAGCTTCTGCGGCGTTTTTTGCAATTTCGGCACCCGTGGTGTCAAACAAATCGGGCTTGTTCTGCTTGGGCGGTAATTTATACAGCATACCGGGCAGAATTTGTCGGAGCGATGAGGTTTCGCTGTCAACACGCTTTACCGCATCTAAAATATTACCCTGCTCGTTTATGAGGATTATGTTGCTGTACTGCGCCATAATCTCCGTGCAGAGAGTGAATTTTACCGGCTCGCCGATTTCGTTCGTAGCGTCAAAATCAAGAAAGAGCACTCTTTCAAGTCCCTCTTGCCTGACATCGGTCAGCAGGGCAGAGGTGAGGTGCTTTCTTAACAGCATACAAAGCATCGGCGGCTTTGCGGGGTTTTCGGGCGGAAAAGCCGTGAAGTGGATTTTCGGTGAGTTGGCACGGGCGCTGATAAGTAGTTTGTGTGCGCCGTTTCTGCCGCGCAAAACGAGCACCAGCTCCTCTCTCGAGGGCTGATGCACCTTTTCAACACGGCAGCCTACAGCCGCCGCGGCTATTTCTTCTTTTATAAAATGCAGGGTCAATCCGTCAAGTGCCATTAATTATTCCTCAAACATTTTTGCAAGCTTTCTCAAATCATCGCTGTCAAAGTATTCTATTGTAATCGTACCGCCCTTACCCTTGGTATTTACGCTTACCTTTCTGGCAAGTGTTTCGCAGAGCGAAAGCTCAACCTCGGTGATGTACTTGTCCCTTTCGGGGGCGGCTTTGGGTGCTTTTTTCGGCTTTAAGAAATCCTTGACGAGCTTTTCGGTCTGTCTTACCGAATAGCCTTTTGCAATTATTTCGTCGGCAAACTGCTTTATAAGTGCGCCGTCCTCAAGCGGAAGAAGCGTTCTTGCGTGGCCTGCCGAAAGCTTTTTTTCGCTTACCAATGCAAGCACGTCTGCGGGGAGTGCCAGCAAACGCATAAGGTTGGCAACTGCGGAGCGTGATTTACCCACACGCTGTGCGGCCTCCTCCTGCGTGAGGGCGTAGTTATCCATAAGGTACTTGTAGCCCTCTGCCTCTTCAATCGGGTCAAGGTCTTCTCTCTGCAGGTTTTCAATAAGCGCAAGTGCAGAAGCATCCTCGTCGCTGAGTTCTCTTATAACGACGGGAACTTCCGTAAGCCCTGCCATTCTGGAGGCTCTCCAGCGCCTTTCGCCTGCAACGAGCTGATAGCTTCCGCCGGGCAGGGGACGCACTAAAAGCGGCTGAATAACGCCGTGCTTTTGTATGCTTGCGCTCAGTTCGGCAAGCGCCTCATCATCAAAATTCTTTCTGGGCTGGTTTTTGTTGGGCTCAATTTCATTGAGCTTGAGCTTTACTGCGGAGGATGCTGAAATGTTTTCAATCGAGTTATCAACAAGAAGTGCATCAAGTCCTCTTCCGAGTCCGCCTTTTTTTGGTGCCATAGTCTTTCTCCTCCTGATATATTATGTATTCTTCTGAATAAGCTCGTCTGCAAGGGCATCATAGGCAAGCGTGCCCTTGGAGGTACGGTCGTAATACATTACGGGCTGACCGAAGCTCGGTGCCTCGGAAAGCCTGACCGTACGGGGAATAACGGTTGAAAAAACCTTTTTGGGGAAGAATTTTTTTACTTCCTCAACAACCTGCTGTGTGAGGTTGAGCCTGCCGTCGTACATTGTAAGCAGTACGCCCTCAATATCTATAAGGGGATTATAAAGGCGCTTGATGTTTCTTACCGTTGAAATAAGCTGTGACAAGCCCTCAAGCGCATAGTATTCGCACTGAATCGGCACGAGCAGGGTGTCAGCCGCACAAAGGCCGTTTAGAGTTATAAGTCCGAGTGAGGGCGGACAGTCAAGGAAAATAAAATCGTACTGTGCCTTTACGAGCGCAAGGCAGGTGCGAAGCTTTGCCTCTCTTCTCTCAACGTCAACAAGCTCAAGCTCTGCGCCTGCAAGGTCCATCGTTGAGGGGATAACGTCAACGTTTTTGAAAGGCGAATGAACTATCGTCTGCAAGGCAGGTGTGCCGCCGATTATATTGTCGTAGGACGAAGCCTTGACGTCCCTTTTGTTTATTCCGAGTCCGCTTGTTGAGTTGCCCTGCGGGTCAATATCAACGAGCAGCACCCTTTTGCCCTTTGCGCCAAGGGCAGCCGTGAGGTTGACTGCGGTGGTGGTTTTGCCCACGCCGCCTTTCTGGTTGACAATTGCAATTATTTTAGCCATTTATTTTATTCCTCCGGAAATCAAGTCATAAAGAATACAGCCAATCGGTACAAGGTGAATTACCGCAACGGCGGCAACCGAAGCAAGTGCAAAGCCGTAAAAAACAGCTTTTTCAATAAACTTCGGTACGGTTATATTTCTCTTTTTCATCAGCAGAATAAATGCCGTGAGAAGTACACCGAAGACCGTGAGAGCAATGCCGATTTTTCTGCCCTCGGGCTGCCAGCTTATTTCAACGCTGCCGCTGCCTTCAGACAGCTTAACCGCAAGATAAGCACCTAAAGCGGAAATAATTTCAGCTTTTTCACCGTTGATTTTACAGGTGAAGCTCTCGTCATAGGTTACGGGAATGAAAAGGTATCTGTTTTCGCCCGCTATATTGTTATAATCGAAGCTTAAAGATGATTTACCGACCTTTTCGTTGGTTACGGTGTCCTTGTAAAGGCTGTTCAGAGCGGTCATTTTGTCAAGCGGCATTGAGGCTAACTGAACCGTTTTGTCGCCGAATTTCTGACCGTTAATGCATTCAATTACTATCTCAACCTCTTCACCCTCACCAAAGCTTCCGAGCAGAAGCGTGCCGTTTACGGCGGCAGAGGGGTAGTAGCGGTAATCCGTATATTTGTGGTACGGTGCAAAAACGGTTTCGCCGTTGACCGACATCTTGAAGCTCTGCTTTTGGTATTCACCGCAGTTGAGGTAAAGCTCTTCGTTTTTACCTGCCGTGTAGCGGAAAACAAGCTTGTCGGGCGTGCTTTCAACGAGCTTTATATTCTCGCCGTCAGCCGTTCTTGTGCATATATCAAACAGCTCATCATTATTGCCCGTGAAAATCTGCCAGAGCTTGTTCTGTACCTCAAAACGCTCGTCAACGCTGATTTCGTCTATACTGCCGAGCAGCTCTTCATTGCCCAGCAAGCCGAACTCAACGGCATAATCGTTTTCGTAAAGGCTGAAGTTTTCGGTAGAATCGAGCAGGGAGTATCTGCCGCTTGCCGTGTGGTGGTTTCGCATTATCATTTTTTTAACGCCGATAATGCCGTCTGTAAACGCCGTGCCGCCTGAATCAAGCAGACGGGTGTACTGTACGCTGTAGCCGAGCACCTTTGCCGTATTCTGTGCGGCAAGGGAAATATAGTGCGTCCAGTTTGAAAGTGCGGGAGTGCCTATTACAAACGGATAGTTTGTGTTAAGGCTCGTGTCGGCGTTTTTGATTCTGCCCATTTCGCCGCAGTCGGTGTCAAGGGCTGAAACCTCTGCGCAGTATTCAAGGAAGGACGGGCTGTTGTAAAGGTATTCCTCGCTTTCCTGCTGGTGCTTGTTTGCAACACCGCCGTAGCATATGCCAGCAGTTTGCACGATGCACAGCACGAAGCAGAATGCACGGATGATATACTTTTTCTGGAAAAGCAAAAAAGCAAAAAGCGGTATGCCGAAGCCAAAAAGAAGAACGAACGAGGTGTATTTTACGTCGGTTGCGGATGCCGTTTCTTCAATTGCGTTGCTTATTGAGCCGAGAATGTTTTCCGCAAAATAGATAAGCCCGTATAGCATACCCACGGTCAGCACGGCACAGAGCACAAGCAGACCGAAGCGGGCAAACTTGCTTTTGAGAGAAACGATTGCTTCGGAATACCGTTCTATTCCGGCAAGTGAGAAGCAAAGCAGCACGAACACGGAAATAAAGAAAAATCTTGTCGGGAACTGAACGTAGCTGCCCATATGCCAGATAAGGTTTATGCTTTCAATAAATATCGGTAAAAGCAGAATGAGCGTTGAGGTGAGCACGAAAACGCCCTGCTTTATTTTTTTGTCCCTGAACAGCTTAACAATGAATACAACCGTCATTACGATTGCAAGCTGCAAGCCGATTAAAAGAATCAGCTTGTTGTGAAGCTGTGCGTCGGGCTCAGCCTTGAGTATCTTTTCAAGCACACCCTCCTCGCTGCCTGTGGAGGTTTCAAACCGCTTTGAGCCGAGCGTCTGAAGTGCGGCGGGAACGGCGGCAAAGCAGGAAAGCAGACTGCCTGCAAGCGTTGAAAGGCCGAGCATACAAGCCTGTCTGCCACGCTTTTCTTTTGGGAAAATGAGCACTATATAAAGTCCGCTGAGCATAAATACGGCAAGCGTAATCATAAACCCGTGGTACACGGAATAGAAAAGCGTTACCGCAAAGGCGGCAATATACATAAACGGCTTGTCCTCGTCAAAAAGGCGCTTGAGGCCGTATATGATAAACGGAAAAACAACAACAAAATCAAGCCACGAGGTGTTCGTGTAATAGAACATTGAAAACGCACTCATAGCGTACATAACGGAAAACAGAGTGTGCCATATTCCGTCGGGCTTCGGGAACATTTTTTTAAAGCAATACTTTGAAGTGAAGGCCGCCGCTGAAGCCTTAAGCACTACATAAATGCCAACGGCATAAAGCAGGCTGTCCCTCGGAAAAAGACACAGAACGAGCAGCAGGGGAGTGGGGTTGCCGAAGTTGGCAACGTTGGTGCCCAGTCCCGAAAGCCAGTCCCAGTCGAGTGCCTTGTCGCCGTGAATCCAGTCGTATAAATGGTAAAGCGCAGGCACGGCACCCTGAGCCATATCGTCGTAGCATATATTACCCGTGCCGAAAGGCCATACACCCTTGAGTGAGTATATGAAAAGCATAATTACGGCACATATCAGGGCTGAATCCAACAGCGTTAGCCCTTGGAGCTTCTTTTTCATTCCTTCTCAAATCCTTAAAAAGTTTCTATTCTTTTTGCAAGTATTGTCGCTGCACAGCGCACGTATTCTCCGCACGGACGGCGGCGGTAATATTCTGCGGTGCGCTCTTCGGGCACGGGTGCGCTTGCACCGGGCAGTTCAAGCAGCTCACGGCAGATATAACTGCCGTTTTCTTTTTTGAAATCGGCCGCAAGGCTCTGTATCAGGGCGTAGTGCTCTGCCTTTTCTTCCTTTGCCTTGGGGTCGTCATAGCCCTTCAGTATACCTGCAACGGCAAACATACCGCTTACCGCACCGCAGACCTCACGCAGTCTGCCCATACCTCCGCCAAAGGATGAGGCGAGCATAGCGGCGGTTTTGTTGTCAAGCCCCGTCAAATCGTCAAAGGCAAGCACTACCGCCTGGGCACAGTTGTAGCCCTGTTCAAAAAGTGCCTGTGCCTTCCTGCCGTATTCGTCGGGGGAGATATTTATTTTCATAAGTTCTGCTCCTTTGTAGAATCGTGTTTATAAAAGTGCAAAATGCAAAGTGCAAAGTGTAAAATTGTGGGCGGGACACCCGCACCCGAATTATAATTATTTTTCATTTGTTTTCTTGCAAATTGCAGTCAATATAGCAACTAACTCTTTTATATCACTTTCTATACATTCAAACATCTTGTTATCCAGATACTCTGTTGCGTTAAGAAGACGAAGCCAATAATATGTTTCGTTCGCTTCTTTCAGTGCAATATTCATTTTTGCGGTAAAATCTGCTCTGGACTGACCTTTTTCAGCTTCCGAAACATTTGCCCCTATGCTTGTACCGCAACGAAGCAATTGCTTTGACATAATAAGCTCTTTTTTATCTGAGGTCAAATATTTATACAAATTTACTATCCTTATTGCAAAAGTAAAACTTTTCTTTTCAATAATATTCTCACTCACGGTGTTATACCTCTGTCTGTGTTATATTTGGTTAATGCTTTTATATTAAAATGGGTGAGGGCGTCAGCCCTCCCTTAATTTTGCATTTTGCGTTTTGCACTTTGCATTTACAAAAGATCCCAACTCGGCACATAGCTTTTACTTGAAGAAACAAGCTCCTGCACAAAGCCGTTTTCAAGGCCGAGGAGAAGCATATAGCCGCTTACCTTTTCGTATTCCTCTGCGGTTATTTTTCGCTTTAATTCGCCGTGAGTTTCATTGCCCGTCGGGAAATACTGCGCCATAAGGCTGACGTAAATATCCTCGGGCAGATTGTCGGCTATCATATCAAGCACGCCGTAGCTGTTTTCAAGGCTGTCGGGTAGTATCAGGTGCCTTACCATAACGCCCTTTTTCATCATACCGTCCTCGCCGTGTACGGGTGTGCCGACCTGGCGCACCATTTCCTTTATTGCGTTTAGTGCAATTTTCGGGTAATCGGGTGCTTGGGAATATTTTACCGCTAATGCGTTATCGGAATATTTGAAATCGGGCAGATAAATATCTATCAGCCCTTCAAGTGCTCTGAGCGTTTCAACCCTTTCGTAACCCGAGGTGTTGCACACAACGGGTATTGACGGCTTGTATTTCTGCAAAGCCTTTACTATCACGGGGTAGTAGGGCGTGGGGCTGACGAGATTGATATTGTGTATACCTGTTGCTTCAAGCTCTTTAATAATTTCAATAAGCCCGTTCGAGTCAACCGTTTTTCCGCAATGCCTTCTGCTTATTTCGCTGTTCTGGCAGAATTCACACCTGAGAACACAGCCGCTGAAGAATATTGTGCCCGAGCCGTTAATTCCGCTTATATTCGGTTCTTCCCACATATGCTTGTCTGCACGGCATATTCCGGGCAGGACAGGCAGTCCGCAGAAGCCCTCTCCGAATTCTCTGTCAAGGCGTTTTGCTTTACAGTTGTGAGGGCAAAGCGAGCACCTTTCGATAAGAAAATTATCCATTGTATTTCTTGGTCAGAAGTGCGATGAGTGTGTCTGTCAGACCCATTTCCTCGCTCTTGTTCATCTCTCTGTAGTCCTCGCTTGCAGTTTCCTCGCTGTCGTCGGAAATCTTGCGTATACTGAGGGATTTCACGCCGTAGCGGTCGCAGACCGAGGCAATAGCACCCGACTCCATATCAAAGGCGCAAATGCCGAAGCGGTTGTGGAAATCTGCCTTCTTTTCGTTACTTGTCAGGAACATATCGCCCGTGCCGAGAGCACCGATGTAAAGGTTTTGCTCTTTACAAAGCTCAAGCAGCTCGGGGTCTGTTTCGTATACGTATTTCTGGTCGGGCTTCTCACCTAAGGCGTAGCCGAGGGGCGTCAGGTCAAAATCGCACTCGGTGCAGCTTGAGCCTGCAACAAGGTCGCCTCTGCGCACACCCTTTACCGCACCCGAAAAGCCGATGTTGTATATTTCCTCTGCGCCGTATCTGAGTATGAGGTGTGTTGCGGCAATTGCGGCGTTTACCTTGCCCGTGTTGCTGAGCATTGCGACAAGCCTGTTGCCGTGAAATTCCATACTGAGCATTCTCATACCGTTTTCTTCAAAGTTTTGTGCACCGTTTTCGGTTGCCCATTTACAGAAGGGATTGTATTCGTGCGTGTCAGCAATAAGTACAGCAATTGTTTTCATTTTATATCACCTTAATTTGTTGTTATTCATAATATGTTTTGAGAGCAGCCTCGCGGCTTGAACAAAAACGGCAGTGGCTTTTAAGCCCACGGGGAGCAGCCGTTTAAAGCCGCTTTATATATAGCAGGCGCCGTAACCGGACGGCGTCTGCACGAAAAAGCATCAGACAATCTGCTTGCCGCCGATGTAAACTGCCTTCAGGTTAAGGGCGCTGTCGAGCACAAGGAGGTCTGCTCTCTTGCCCTTTTCTATAGAGCCCGTGAGCTTGTCTGCACCGATGACCCTTGCGGGGTTGATGGTGCACGCCTTGAGTGCGGCTTTGAAGTCAATGCCGAAATTAAGCAGGTTTTTGAATTCGGCAAAAACGTTCGTGGTGCTTGCGGCTATCGTGCCGTCGGCAAGCGTTGCCTTGCCGTCCCTTACATATACCGTCTGTCCGCCGAGCTCGTATTCACCGTCGCTCATACCTGCGGCAGACATAGAGTCGCTTATAACTACCGCCCTGTCCTCGCCGAGAAGCGAAAACGCCATTCTGAGTACGGCAGGGTGGTTGTGGAAGCCGTCGCAGATAAGCTCTGCGGTGGCTTTTTCGTCGTCAAAAACAGCCGTCGGCACACCCGGGGCTCTGTTCTGTATGGGTGTCATTGCGTTGAAAAGGTGCGTTGCGTGGGTAAAGCCGTTTTCAAAGCCGAGTCTTGCCTGCTCGTAGGTTGCTGCGGTGTGTGCGGCGGAAACCGTGCAGCTTTTGCTAACTTCTCCTGCAAATTCAATTGCACCGTCCTCTTCGGGCGCAATATCGGCAAGCTTAATCGGACAGATTGCGTTTAACCTTTTAAACTCGTCAATATCGGGCTTGCGGACGTGCTCTGCCGCCTGTGCACCCTTTTTTGCAAGCGAAATAAACGGCCCCTCCATATTTATTCCGTGTATGTATGCGCCGTCTTCCCTGCCCATACATTCTTTAACCGCTTTAAATGCTTCTGCAAGCGTTTCCTCGGGCAGAGTCATCGTTGTCGGGCAGAAGGAGGTGATGCCGTTTTCGGCAAGATACCTGCTTATTGTCTGTATTTCTTCAGCTTTGCCGGAGGAGCTGTCTGCAAGGCGTGCGCCGTGAATGTGTATGTCGATAAAGCCGGGCACAACGGTGCAGCCCGAAAAATCCGTGCCGTTTTCATTCTCAAAACAGCCGATATCTTCGATTAAACCGTTTGAAATTCTGATGTCTTTTTTAGCGGGGGAAAAGTCCTCTTCCCAGACAGTTGCGTTTTTAATTATCATAACAAACTACCCCATTATAATTAGAGTAAATTATATTATACTTATTTCGAACGGATATTTCAATAAGAAAAAAATTTTTTTATAAATTTAAAAATTTTTATAATTAATCCCTTTAACTGCGTAAAAGTATATGCTATAATACACAAGTTAAATTATATCTCTTCATATAAACGGAGAATTGATGGTTATGGAAAGAATGGGTTTTGACAACGAAAAATATCTCAAAATGCAGTCCGAGTGCATCAGGCAGCGTATAGAACAGTTCGGCGGCAAGCTCTACCTTGAGTTCGGCGGCAAGCTGTTTGACGATTACCACGCTTCAAGAGTGCTGCCCGGCTTCAGGCCCGACAGTAAGCTTAAAATGCTGCTTGAGCTTAAAGAGCAGGCAGAGGTTGTAATCGTAATAAACGCCGCCGATATTGAAAACAACAAGATAAGAGGCGACTACGGCATAACCTACGACGCTGACGTGCTCAGGCTTATTGACGAATTCCGTGAGATAGGCCTTTTTGTCGGAAGCATAGTCGTTTCACAGCTTGCGGGTCAGCCTGCGGCAGAGGTATTTATCGAGCGTATGAAGAGCCTCGGCGTAAAGGTTTACCGCCACTACAGAATACCCGGCTATCCGTCGAATATACCGTATATCGTAAGCGACCTCGGCTTCGGCAAAAACGATTATATCGAAACTCAGCGTGAGCTTGTTATCATCACTGCACCGGGTCCCGGCAGCGGAAAAATGGCAACCTGCCTTTCACAGCTTTATCACGAAAACAAAAGGGGCATCAAGGCAGGCTACGCAAAGTTTGAAACCTTCCCGATATGGAATCTTGCACTTGACCATCCCGTAAACCTTGCTTATGAAGCCGCAACGGCAGACCTCAAGGATGTCAATATGATTGACCCGTTCCACCTCAAGGCTTACGGAGAAACAACGGTCAACTACAACCGTGACGTTGAGGTTTTCCCCGTTCTCAATACAATGTTTGAAACCATCTACGGTACATCACCCTATAAATCGCCTACGGATATGGGCGTAAATATGGCAGGCTACTGCATTTACGATGACGGGGCCGTCTGTGACGCCGCCAAGCAGGAAATTATCCGCCGCTACTATGTCGGACTTTGTGAGCGCCGCGAGGGCAAGGTTGACCAGGACGTTGTCTATAAGCTGGAGCTTCTTATGCGTCAGGCAAACGTTACGAAGGAGCAACGTCCCGTTGTCTGTGCCGCCCTTGACAGAGCACGCAGCACGGGCGCACCTGCCGCAGCAATCGAGCTTTCCGACGGCAGAATAATCACGGGAAAAACCACGGGTCTTCTCGGCTGCAGTGCCGCAATGCTGCTTAACGCACTCAAGGCTTACGCAGGTCTTGATGAGGATATGCACCTTATCTCACCTGAGGTTATAACACCTATCCAGCACCTTAAAACAGACCATTTCGGCAGCAAAAACCCCCGACTTCACACCGACGAAATTCTGCTTGCTCTTTCAATCTGTGCCGCAAGCGACGAAAACGCCGCCAAGGCTATGGAGCAGCTCAAAAAACTGCGGGGCTGTGAAATGCACGTAAGTGTTATGCTTTCTCAGGTTGATGAGCATCTGCTCAAAAAGCTCGGCGTAAACGTAACCTGTGAGCCTGAATATCAGGGTCAGAAGCTTTACAGAAAGAAATAATTTATTCTATTAACAATAAAGGAGTGTCAGCTATGTTGGATTTTATTCTCACCGGTTTTGCGGACGAGGCCGCAAAGGAGCTTGACGGTCAGATTGCCGCTCTCAAACGCAACGGTATGTCTTATTTTGAGCCCAGAGGTATTGACGGCAAGAACATTGCCGATTTTACCGTTGATGAGGCAAAGGCTCTCAAGGAAAAGCTTGATGCAAACGGAATCAAGGTTTCCTCAATCGGCTCTCCCTTCGGCAAAATTGAAATTGATGAGGATTTTGAGCCCCATTTTGAAAAATTCAAGAATACCGTTGAGGTTGCAAAAATTCTTGAAGCCAAGTTTATCCGTATGTTCAGCTTCTTCTTTACAAAGGGTCAGAGCTACGAGGATAACAGGGAAGAGGTGCTCCGCAGAGTAAAGGCTATGGCAGACTACTCCTATGAGCAGGGCGTATATTGCTGCCTTGAAAACGAAAAGGGTATCTACGGCGACAACGACGAAAGAAATCTCGAAGTTCTTCGCTACTGCGAGCATAAGCTCTTTGCAATTGTTGACCCTGCAAACTATATTCAGTGCGGTGTTGACCCGCTTGCAGCCTACGAAAAGGTTGAGGGCTATGTAAAATATCTTCACGTCAAGGATGCTTACTTTGAAAACGGTGAGGTTGTTCCCGCAGGTAAGGGCGACGGCCGGGTAGCCGAAATCATCAAGCGCTTTGCCCGTAACGGCGGCGAAAAGTTCCTTTCTCTTGAGCCTCACCTTACCGTGTTTGACGGCCTTGAAAACCTTGAGGCTGACAACGGCACAATCAACTCAATCGGCAAAAAGCAGAGCTACATATATAACAGCACGGATGAATCCTTTGACGCTGCGGTAAACGCACTCAAGGAAATCCTGGCTTCAATGGAAAAGGGTACAATCCGCCTCGGCATTATCGGCTACGGTAATATGGGCTCAAGCCATATGAATAATATTGTAAAGGGCTGTCTGCCCGAATTTGAGGTTACAGCAATTGCCGACCTTAAGGAGGAGCGCCGTAAGGCTGCACTTGAAACAAAGCCCGGCATCAAGGTTTATAACGACGGCAGTGAGCTTATTGCCTCGGGTGAGGTTGATGCGGTTATCGTTGCAACTCCTCACTATCTCCACCCGACTTACGCTATCGAAGCTCTCAACGCAGGTCTTCACGTTATGATTGAAAAGCCCGCAGGCGTTTACACAAAGCAGGTTGAGGAAATGAACGAGGTTGCCGCAAAGAGCGACAAGTCCTTTGCAATTATGTTCAACCAGCGCACAAATCCCTGCAACATCAAGCTTCGTGAAATTATCCGAAGCGGTAAATACGGCGAAATTACAAGAGTTAACTGGATAATCACCGATTGGTTCAGAACGCAGTCCTACTACGATTCGGGCGACTGGCGTGCAACCTGGTCAGGCGAAGGCGGCGGCGTACTGCTCAACCAGTGTCCTCACCAGCTTGATTTGTGGCAGTGGCTTTGCGGAATGCCCTGCAAGGTAAGAGGCTTCCTGCACGAGGGCAAGTACCACAACATTGAGGTTGAGGACGACGTAACGATTTACGTTGAATACCCCAACGGCGCAACGGGTGTGTTCATCACCACAACGGGCGACTATCCGGGCACAAACAGACTTGAAATCACTCTCGACAAGGCAAAGATTGTCTGTATGGGCGGCAAGCTTGAAATTACGGAGCTTGACGGCTCGGTCAGCGATTACACTATGCATTCCGATGAGGGCTTCGGCAAGCTCAACAGCAAGACCTTTACCGTTCTTCCCGACCCCGAGCCCTGGTCACAGCACGTTCAGGTTATGACGCAGTTCGGTGATAACATTCTTCGCGGCGGCGAGCTTGTCGGCAGAGGCGAGGAGGGCATCAACGGCCTGACTATTTCCAACTGTGCACACCTTTCAAGCTGGCTTGACAAGACCGTTGAGCTTCCCATTGACAAGGAGCTGTACTTCAAGCTTCTTCAGGAGAAGATTGATAACTCCAAGTTCGTCAAGGTTACAAGAGAGGCTGTTCAGGCAGATATGAGCTCTACCTTCGGCAGTTGATTCGTGAACAATTTGTTAAGAAATTTTTAAAAAGCACTTGACAAACCGTCGAATAGCCTATAAGATAAAAACGCAATAAGTAAACCAACAATTAAATTAATAGTATTTTTATGAAGGAGGAAAAACCAATGCCTTTCGAGCAGGTAAGAGAAATCATCTGCAAGCAGCTTGAGCTTGAAGAAAGCGATGTCACAATGGAAACCAACATCAAGGACGACCTTGGCGCTGACAGCCTTGATCTTGTCGATCTTGCAATCAGCCTTGAGGACGAGTTTGAGGTTGAAGTTCCCGACAACATTCTTGAAAAGTTTGAAACAGTCGGCGATATCGTTAAGTTCATCGAAGAGATGTAATTTGTTTTAATTCAAAGAATAATCCGCTCTTTCAGGCAGAAAATAGCCTTGAAGGAGCGGATTTTTTATGATTTTTTTAAAGGCATTTCTGGTAGGCGGTCTTATTTGCGCCATAGGCCAGATTTTGATGGATACAACAAAGCTCACTCCTGCGAGAATACTCGTTGCCTTTGTGGTAACGGGCGTTGTTCTCGGTGCGCTGGGTGTGTATGAGCCGCTTGTTGAGTGGGCAGGGTCGGGGGCAGCCGTACCGCTGACGGGCTTTGGCTACACTCTTGTAAAGGGTACAAAGCAAGCAGTCGAAGAACAAGGCTTGCTCGGTGCGTTGACAGGTCCGCTGTCCTCGGGCGCCGCAGGCATAAGTGCGGCAGTTTTTTGCGGACTTATAATTTCAATGTTTGCCAAACCGAAAGAAAAATAAAAAGCTATAATACGATTTTTCCGAAAGAAGAATATATGCCTAAAGTTTCTCCGCTTAACTGTCTGCAACGCACTATGGCATCCTTGCCGAAGCGTTCACGTGTGTTGCCGATTACACATTCTATTCTTTCAAGCCTTTCGAGCCGCTCGTAATCACGGCCGAGTGATAATTGAAAGCTCTCGTTCTGCGGTACAAGCTGAGCTGCTCTTATGCCGATTGAACGGAGCGGAGCTTTTTTGTCCCATATTTCGTTTATCAGCTCGCAGCCTGTTCTGAAAAGCAGCTCTGTAAGCCGTATCGGCTCATCAAGCTTTTTCTGGTGCTCGGTAATGTTTAGCTTCGTGTCGCGTATATGCACCTGTACCACGCCTGCAAGGGCGTGGTTTTGTCTTAGCGAGGAGGAAACCCTGTCACACAGCTTAAGCATAACCGTCATAACGTCCTCGCAGGTACATAAATTTTCCGGTGGAGTAGTGCTTCTGCCTATGCTTTTAGGCGGCGGTGCAAATTCGCTGCTTATGACGGGGGTGTTATCCAAGCCGTTTGTGAATTTCCACAGGCTTTCGCCTGCCTTACCCAGAACAAGCCGCAGCATATCGGGGTTGGCTCTTGCAACGTCACCCAGGGTGAAGAGCCCTATTCTGCGAAGACTCTGCTCTGTTGCTTTTCCAACGCCTATAAGCTCACCTGCGCCGAGCGGCCATACCGTTTCCCTGAAATTGTCACGGCTGATTACAGTTACCGCATCGGGCTTTTTTAGGTCGCTGCCGAGCTTTGCGAATACCTTGTTGAAGCTCACTCCTACCGAAACGGTCAGTCCGGTTTCTTCTTTTACAGCTTGGCGTATGCTCTGTGCAATTTGTTCGCCGCTGCCGAAAAGGAAGGTGCTGCCCGTAACGTCAAGCCAGCATTCGTCAATTCCGAACGGCTCGATTATATCCGTGTATCTTTCGTAAATCTGTCTTACCGTTTGCGAAAAACGGTTATAAAGCTCGTAGTGTGGGGGAAGCAGAATAAGGTCGGGACATTTTTGCTGTGCCTGCCATATCGCTTCTGCGGTTTTAATCCCGAGCTTTTTTGCCGCCTCGTTTTTGGCAAGTATTATTCCGTGGCGTTTTTCAACGCTGCCTGCAACCGCAACGGGCTTGTCTTTTAGCTCGTCTTTGCCCAGACACTCAACAGATGCAAAAAAGTTGTTCAGGTCGCAGTGCAGTATAATCCTATCAGCCGTTTTACTCACCTCCAGAACATTTGTTCGATAAAGATAATAGCACAAAGCTTTTCGTTTGTAAAGTGTATTTAAAGTAAAAATTTTTCCTGTTCAGCTTCTGCGTTTGACAATTATTAATAATTATTATATAATTTGTCGGTAAGTAAACGTTTAAGAAAAGCGGTGAAACAGTGTACAAGGTTGGCATTTGCGGCCATTTCGGCTGGGGTAAGGATTTTGCCGACGGGCAGACGGACAAAACCCGGGCGGTTTACAGGGCGCTGTCCAAAGCTCTCGGCGAAGAAAATATTACAACGCTTGACACCTGCGGCTGGAAGAGCAATCCGGCGGCGATGTTTTTAAATTGCCGTAAGCTGCTTAAAAATTGCGAAAATGTTATTATGATGCCTGCTCAGGGCGGTGTGAAAATTTTCCCTGCATTGTATGAACTGTTTAACCGTAAGCTTAACCGCAGGCTTCATTACGTGGTCGTCGGCGGCTGGCTGCCGGAAAAGCTTAAAAGCAATCCTGCTTTGTACGAATGCATTTCACGGCTTGATAAGGTGTATGTAGAACTTCAGCCTATGGAAGATGCTTTGCATGAACTCGGACTTGATAATGTCATCTATCTTCCAAATTTCAGAGAGACAAATTCACTCAGGCCGGAGGAACTGGTTTATACCTCTTGCGAGCCCTACAGGCTTTGTACGTTTTCACGTGTGACTCCTCAAAAGGGGATAGAAAAGGCGATTGATGCCGTAAGATACGCTAACAATGCTTTAGGAAGAACGGTTTATACTCTTGATATTTACGGTAAGGTTGCGCCGGAATACGCTGATGAGTTTTCAAGGCTGTGCAAAGGCTTTGAGCCTTATATCACATATAAAGGCTTGGCGGATACCGCCAAAAGCACGCAGGAGCTTAAAAGCTGTTTCGCTTTGCTGTTTCCTACTTTGTACAGCGGCGAAGGGCTTGCAGGAACTGTTATTGATGCCTTTGCCGCCGGAGTTCCTGTAATTGCTACGGATTGGAATTATAACAGATATATAATCCGTAACGGTAAAGACGGAATTGTTTACGACCCGAACACGGAAGGCTTGCTCGGGAAAATTCTTGTTGATGCGGCAGGTTATCCGCATAAGCTTAATGATATGAAGAAAAACTGTCTTAACAGAGCGGCACATTTTGAAGCTGACCAAGCTGTAAAAATTCTGCTCAAAGAACTTGAAAAAGAGGCTGTGACAGTATGAGTATAAAAAGATTGCTTTGCTGTATGAGCAGTATGGAGGCAGGCGGTGCGGAAACCTTCCTGATGAAGCAGTACCGCAAGCTTGACCGTGAAAAATTCCAGATGGACTTTTGCGTTAACGTTCAGAAGCGCTGCTTTTACGATGATGAAATAGAGGCGCTCGGCGGAAAAATTTACCGTATTCCTACGAAATCTAAGGATTTTAAAGGGTCGCTGAAGGCGCTGGAAAATATAGTCAGAGAAAACGGGTACGAAAGTGTGCTCTGCTCTTCCGTTAAGCCGGGCACTGCGCTTGAGCTTCTTGCCGCAAAAAAGGGCGGTGCAAAAAGGTTGATTTACCGTTCAAGCAACACGTCTGTTGACGGCGGAGCAAAGCAGAAAATACTTCATTCCACGCTCGGACGGCTTGCAAGGTATGTTCCAAATGTTAAAATTGCCCCGTCAAAGGAGGCGGCGGAGTATTGCTTCGGAAAAAACTGCCTTAAGAACGGTAAAGCTGATATACTTTACAATGGCATCGATATGAGCGTCTATCACTACAGCGATGAGAAAAGGCAGGAAATGCGTGAAAAGCTGGGACTTAAAAATGAGCTTGCCGTGTTCCACGTAGGACGCTTCTCAACGGCTAAAAATCACGGTTTTCTGCTTGAAGTGTTTGCTGAAATATTAAAGCTGAAGCCGAATTCAAGGCTGTTCCTTGCAGGCGGCGGAGAGCTTGAAGAAAACATAATCTGTAAAGCTAAAGAGCTTGACATAATTGAGCGTGTAGAACTGCTCGGAATCCGTAAGGATGTACCCGATTTGCTGTGTGCGGCAGACGTTTTTGTGTTTCCGTCGTTCTACGAGGGTATGCCCAACACCGTAATCGAGGCGCAGGCGCTTTCCGTGCCTTGTGTTATTTCGGACAGAATAACACCCGATGCGGATATAACGGGCAGAGTTAAATATCTTCCGCTTGGTGATGCTTCGCTTTGGGCAAATACGGCAGTTGAATATTCGGAAAAATTTGAAAGACGGGATATGACCGACGTGTTCAGAGCACAGAAATACGACAGCGACAGTACCGCAAAGGAATTTGTGAAATACTGCTTCGGAGAATAATATAGTTAAAATCAGCCATACGTTCCTGACGGAGTGTATGGCTCGTTTTTTCTATATAAGATTTTTTCTTAATTCTATCAGTATCACTTTTTCTCTGCGTGAAACCTGCACCTGCGACATACCGAGCTGCTGAGCGGTTTTGGCCTGTGTCAGCCCTTTGAAATACCTCAGTTCAATCAGCCGTCTGTCCCTCTCGGGCAGGGTGAGCATTGTCTGGTGAAGAGCTATTTTGTCTGAAATTTCCGTTTCCTGCGAGTCCACGGGTATGTCGAGCTGCGGATTGCGGCTGTCTTCCTCGTGTGCGGTCAGCGAAACGGCAGGCATTGCGGCGTTAAGTATATGTGCCGTTTCCTGCACGTCAAGCCCCAATGCGTCTGCCAGCTCTTCGATTGTCGGCTCACGGTCGTTTATGCGTGTCAGCCTTTCCTTCTGGCTGAGCGCAAGGCGTGATTTTTCCTTGAGCATACGGCTTACCTTTACCGAGCCGCCGTCACGGAATATCCGCCGTATTTCGCCTAAAATCACGGGCACGGCATAGGTTGAAAAGGCAAAGCCTCTGTCAGCCTCAAAGCCGTCTGCCGCCTTGATAAGTCCCACACATCCTGCCTGAAACAAATCGTCGTATTCCACTCCCTTGCCCTTGAAGCGTGCGGCGCAGGAGTGAACGAGCCCCATATTTTCCGTTATCAGCTTTTCTCTTTCGTGAGTTTTAACCGCCAAATTCTTTGCCCTTTATATATTTGTCGAGCGTTACCGCCGTGCCCTTGTTCGGTGTTGAACGCACGGAAATTTTGTCGCAGAAGCTTTCCATTACCGCAAAGCCGAGCCCTGCTCTTTCACCGCCAAGGCTCGAATAAAGCGGCTCCATAGCCTTTTTTATATCGGCAATTCCGCAACCCTTGTCCCGGATTTTAATTCTTACAAGGCCGTTTTCAAAAATGCCTGCCGATATGTAAATGTTGCCCACTCCGTCGGGGTAGGCGTGGACTATGCAGTTTGTAACCGCCTCGCTTACGGCGGTTTTGATGTCGCACAGCTCTTCTACCGTCGGGTCAAGCTGAGCGGCAAAGCCCGAAGCCACAAGGCGTGCAAAGCCCTCGTTTGCGCTTCGGCTGTCCATAGTTAAGGTGAATTTGTTAAGTGCTTTCATCGCTGCACCCCCGTCATCTGAATTTTTGCAATTTTGTCAAGTCCCGACATTTTCATAATTTTGTAGCACCACGGCGATAAATTTACCGCTTCAAGCCGTCCGCCGTGTGCGCTTACGTTGCGGTATCTGCCCATAACAAGCCCGACACCCGAGCTGTCCATAAAGCTTACGTTGCCGAAATCAAGCACGAGCAGCTGCGGCAAAAGCCTGTCCGTTTCTTCGTCGATTCTTTTTCGTATTCCTGCGGCTGAATGGTGGTCAATTTCGCCGCTCAGGAATACCGTCATACATTTTCCCGAAACCGAAAATTCAATCATTTCTTACTTCCTTTCAAAAAAATAAAACCTCTGTCCTGTTAGTATAGGATAGAGGTTTGAGTCTGAAAACTATGTCAATTAAGGGCGAGTATCAAAAAATATTTTTCAGCCTGCTTCTCACTTCGCCCGCAAGATAGAGAGAGCCGCACACAAGCAGACAGTCGTAATCCGCAATAATTCTGTTTGCGTGTTCTATTGCTTCGGCTGCCGAATTAAAGGAAACCGTATTGCCGCAGTATTTTTTTGCTTTTTCTTCCAATTCGTTTGCACTCATTGCCCTGGGGTTGTCGGCTACGGTTGTTGCCGCAACGAACGAGCAAAGCGGCGCAACCTTTTCAAGGTAGCTTTCAACGTTTTTGTCCGCCATCATACCGATAACGGCAAATATTTTTTTGCCGCCGAGCATACTTTTAAGGCTTTCGGCTACTGCCTTGCCTCCGTCCTCGTTGTGGCCGCCGTCAAGCAGTACAAGGGGAGAGGAGGAAATGACCTCCATTCTTGCAGGCACCCTTGCCGCTTCAACGCCCTGCTTTATACTTGCTTCGTCAAGCCCCAAAACACGGCAGGCTTCAATTGCCGTTATTGCATTGTAAACCTGATATTCACCGCTCATCGAGAGCTTGTATCGGGTGCTGTTGTACGTGAATTCAACGCCGGCAATTCTGTTTTCAACCGCAATTATTCCACGAACATTAGGGATGGAAAGAGAGCTGTTCATTCTTTCGCAGGTGTCGTTTATTACGTCAAACGCTTTGCTTTCCTGCCACGGATAACATACGGTTTTGCCGTCGGGCTTTATTATTCCGCATTTTTCTTTTGCAATTTCCTCAACCGTTTCGCCGAGAATTGCCGTGTGGTCAAGCGAAATTGAAGCAATTACGCTCACGAGCGGATTTTTTATTACGTTTGTGGAATCAAGCCTGCCGCCAAGACCTACCTCAAGCACGCAGATGTCACATTCAGCTTTTTCAAAAACCATAAATGCGGCGGCGGTGATAACCTCAAATTCGGTCGGCTGCATATTTCTTGCCGCCATCTGCGAAACAACCGGTTCAAGCTCCGTTACACACTGTGCAAAAAGCTCTTTGTCACACGGCTTGCCGTCAATCTGTATTCTCTCTAAAAATTCGCTGACATAGGGCGATGTGAAAAGCCCCGTCCTTTTACCGCAGGCGGTGAGCGCACCTGCTATCATCGTTGAGGTCGAGCCCTTGCCGTTGGTGCCTGCAACGTGTACGGAATTCAGCCTGTCCTGCGGATTTCCGACAGCACGGCAAAGCTCCTCAATGCGCTCAAGCCCCGGATTAATTCCGAAGCGGTTGAGCGAATGTATATAATGTAAAGCCTGTTCGTAATTCAAAATATCACCTTAAATATACGGAGTGCGTATGTTCATTGCCCTGAAATCAACGGGAGCTCTTTCGCAGTTCATTCTGTAAACGCTGAAAACAAGACCCATTGCAAGGTAAATACACAGGTTGGACGTACCGCCCGAGCTCATAAACGGCAAGGTTATGCCGATACAGGGCAGCAGCATCAGGCACATACCGACGTTGACGACAACCTGTGAGCCTATCATAGCCGCAACGCCTATGCACATCATTCTGCCGGGCGTGTCGTTGGCAAGACGTGCTGTTTTGATTGTTCTGAAAACAATCAGCATAAACAGAATCATAACGCCGAGACAGCCCACGAAGCCCAATTCTTCGCCGAAAACGCTTAATATCATATCGGTTTCTGCGGCGGGGACAACGCCGTTTTGTGTGTAAGGTCCTTCAAAAAGACCCTGACCGAAAAGCTGACCCGAGCCCATTGCGTTCTTGCTCTGAAGCTGCTGATAGATAATATCCGAGTAGGATTCGGGGTAGAGCAGGGCAAGAAAACGGTTGCGCTGAATATTGCTGAAAACCTTGACCCATACGAGCGGAAAGGCGGCAATAACCGTAGCAATGGCTATTGCAAAATAACGCAGCTTTACGCCTGCCATAAACGTCATAACGACGAACATCATAAGGAAAATAAGTGCCGAGCCCATATCGCCCGTAACAACGACGAGTAGCGTGGGTATTGCGCCGTGAACGGCAAGCAGAAGCACGTTCACAACCTTGTCCAGTCTGTCGCTTATCAGCTCAAGGTGAACGGAAAAAGTAATAATAAACGCAATTTTCAAAAGCTCCGAGGGCTGGAAATAAATGCTGAAGCTGCCGATTGAGAAGGGCAGCCAGGTTATAACGTCGCTTCTTTCGCTCGGACCCGTGCCCCACTTGAAAAGTACCAGCATAAGCAAAATCGAAACACCGGCAACAACCGGCCACAGCTTCAGTATAACCTCGTAATCTATTGCGGAAATAACCATACACATTATAAAGCCAACCGCAACGGCGGCTATCATAACTATCGCTTCACGTGCAATGAATTCGCCTTCTTCAAGGTCGTGCATCGTTGCGCTGAAAACCGCAACAATGCCGGAAACCGAAGCGATAATGCACAGCACGGCAAGATATATGTCGGTTTCTTTCAGAAAATTTGTGATTGAACGCATTTACTCACCTCACGCAGTCAAATTTAAACTATCCTTTATTATAGTACAACAAACGGAAAATTACAAGAGGGATACAAATTACGGTTTGTCTAACTCTTTTCCACCTCATCCACCGCCGTGCGGCGGTCCCCCCCTCTGACGGAGCCGTCCCTCTTTGTCACTTTGTGACATTTCCCCCACACCGTGGGGGAATCTTCCCCTCAAGGGGAAGGCTATTAACGTAACTACTATATCTAAAGGCTTCCCCTACGAGGGGAAGCTGTCACCGCAGGTGACTGATGAGGTGTATGCGG
>JAFXCT010000034.1 GCA_017521365.1 Clostridia bacterium | reverse complement strand
CTGTCACCACAGGTGACTGATGAGGTGTATGCGGAGCATTAACCTCCTTTTTAAAGGAGGTGGATTTTGCGAAGCAAAAGACGGAGGATTGCAAGATTTTATGTTGATTAAATCTCTAACGAACAACCCTCAGTCAAAATCGCTTTGCGATTTCGACAGCTCCCTTCCAAGGGAGCTTTTGACAACCCAATTTACCAATACAATCATCCCGACAAACTGTAATTTGCGCATTTTTAAATAATAAGCTATAATGTTTCTAACGAGGTGAAGCGAATGAAAATCATCAATCTTATTGAAGATACAAAAGGTGCAGACGGTTTGTGCTTTGAACACGGCCTGAGCTTTTACGTTGAAACTGCGAAGCACCGCCTTTTGCTGGATACGGGTGCGAGCGGAGATTTTATATTCAACGCCGAAAAGCTCGGCATTGACCTGACAAAGGTTGACACGCTGGTTTTAAGCCACGGCCACTACGACCATACGGGCGGTGTAATGCGCTTTGCCGAAATTAATCCGTGTGCAAAAATCTATATGCACAAAAATGCAGGCGGCGAATATTATAACGACTATAATTCACAGCGCAAATATATCGGCATTGACAAGCGAATTCTCAGCCTGCCGCAGTTGGTTTTAACCGAAGGCAATATTCAGGTTGACGATGAGCTGTTTTTGTTTTCCGATATCGACTGTACCGGCCCAATTCCGTCGGGCAATGCTATTCTGAAAAAAGAAAAGGACGGTGAATTGGTGCAGGACGATTTTGCCCACGAGCAGTACCTCGTAATAAAATCCGGTCAAAAAACGGCTCTGCTTTCGGGCTGTGCCCACCGGGGAATACTCAACATATTGTCTTATTACAGAAAGCTTTTCGGGTCTTACCCCGATTACGTTGTAAGCGGCTTTCATATGATGAAGAAAACCCCTTACGATGAAGCCGACAAAGCCCTTGCCGAGGAAACGGCAAAGGCACTTGAAGCCACGGGCGCAGAGTTTTTCTCAGGCCATTGTACGGGTGACGAGGCAATGGAAATCCTGTGCAGAATTCTCGGCAAAAAGCTCACGGTTATGCACTCGGGCGACAGAATAATTAATAGCTGAATTTATTGCGGAAAAGTATGGAATATGATATAATTGCCGTGTCGAAAAATATCGAAAGAGGTGTTTGAATGACCTGGCTTATCATGGCTGTGCTTTCCGCTTTTTTTGCGGGTCTTACCTCAATTCTTGCTAAATGCGGCATCAAGAAAACAGATTCCGACCTTGCCACGGCCTTGCGCACGGTTGTCGTGCTCGTCTTTTCGTGGGTTATGGTTTTCGTTGTCGGTTCATACGGCACGATTACGCAGATTGCTCCGAAATCGTTCCTGTTTCTTGTGCTTTCGGGCTTTGCAACGGGTGCCTCGTGGATTTGCTACTTCAAGGCGCTTTCTATGGGCGACGTAAACAAGGTTGTACCTATTGATAAATCCAGCACCATATTAACCGTTCTGCTCGCAATAATCTGCTTTGGCGAAACGCAGAACCTTGCCGTAAAATTAATCGGCACGGCTTTACTTGCAATCGGCATCTTTTTAATGATAGAAAAAAAGCAGGCAGCTTCGCACGAACAAAAGGGCTCGTGGATAGTTTATGCCGTGCTTTCTGCGGTTTTTGCCGCCCTCACGTCAATCCTTGCAAAGGTCGGCATTTCGGGCGTTGAATCCAACCTCGGAACGGCTGTCCGTACGGGCGTTGTCCTTGTAATGGCGTGGGTTATTGTTTTTGCCAAGGGCAAGCAGAAGCAACTGAAAAGCCTCGACAAAAAAGAGCTCGGCTTTATTTCTCTTTCGGGTGTTGCAACGGGCGCTTCGTGGCTGTGCTATTACTACGCAATACAAAACGGTGTGGTAAGCGTTGTCGTTCCGATTGACAAAATGAGCATTATTGTTGCCGTTGCCTTCTCCTACATATTCTTCAAAGAAAAGCTGACTAAAAAAGCCGTGCTCGGACTCGGGCTGATGCTCGCCGGTACACTTGCAATGGCAATCTGGTCATAAAAAATTTTTCCGCTTCGGTGTTTCCGTACATCTGCTCAATGAATTTTGCATTCTGTATTTAAATGTTTACCCCAAAAAACCGACCTCTCGCAAAACGGCATAGCAACAGCGTGTTGCTTGAATTTTACACCGCAAGCTGTTATACTGTAGCCACAGTAACCAAAGGCGGTAAAAATATGGAAACGAAAGATATAATCTTTGAACTCAGGACGAAAAACAGGCTCTCTCAGGAGGAGCTTGCGGAAAAGGTGTTCGTTACCCGTCAGGCGGTCAGCCGTTGGGAAAACGGCGAAACTACGCCGAACACCGAAACGCTCAAGCTCCTTTCAAAGCTTTTTGACGTTTCAATTAACACGCTTCTCGGCTCGCCAAGAGAGCTTTCTTGTCAATGCTGCGGTATGCCCCTTGAGGATGCGAATATCAGCAAAGAAAAAGACGGCTTTTTCAACGAGGAATACTGCAAGTGGTGTTATGCTGACGGCGAGTATATGTATCACGATATGGACGAGCTGATTGAGGTCTGCGTAAAGACGATGGCAAGTGAACAGTTTTCGTCGGAGCAGGTTCGTGAGTATATGAAAGAAAAGCTCCCCAAGCTCGACTATTGGAAGCGGTATAAAAACCTTGACGGTGCGGAAAAGTTCGAGCAGTTCAAGCAAAAGCTGATTGATGAAATCAACGCCCTCGGTGTGGAGGGTATGCCAAAGGTCGAAAAGCTAAACGCTCTCGTGGGCGGTTACGTCAACCTTGAATACCGTCTCCCGAACGGTAAAGCCGTTAAATTCCTTGACGATAACGCCACCTATCTTGGAAACCAGCTTGAATGTGAATTCGGCGGCGACCGCTGCTTCGGCGTGGTTGCCAATATGGAATTCATCCTCATCTGCACCTACGAGGAAAACGGCGCAAATCCCGAGCTTGTCATTTATAAGAAAAGATAAAAATTGCCGCCGAGATGGAGCGCTCCGTCTCAGCGGCTTTTTGCTGTTATTCAAAAGAGACAGGCTTTGTATCACCCGTCGCAAATGCGTTGGGACCGGGGTCAGACATAGAGAAATACATTTTCGCAGCTTTGGTCGTGCCGAAATCACGGTTGGAGCCGGAGTTCTGCACCTTGTTAAAGGCGTCGCGGAACATTTGATTGTGGGCTTCCTCTCTGTTCAGCAGGAAATCAATGGTTTCACGCACCCTTTTATCATCGATTTGGCGGTACAGGTATTCATAAACCACCTTTGCACGCTGTTCGGATGCAATGTTGCTGAGCAGGTCGGCGCACAAATCGCCCGTAACCGTCACGTAATCGCCCGTCCAGGAATAACCCGAAGCATTTATAAGGCCGGGGTTCAGACCGAGAATTACGTGGGACTGAATCTCACCGCAGGGGACTGTTGTTGCATCAACGTCGTGACCGTTTAAAAGATTGATGGTCTGCGCCACCATCTCCATATGACCGAGCTCTTCCGCCGCAATGTCAAGGAATAAATCCTTAATTTCGGGGTCTTTGATTCGGAAGCTCTGGGACATATACTGCATTGCCGCCTTCAGCTCGCCGTTGCCGCCGCCGAGCTGTTCCTGCAAAAGCGCCGCATACTGCGGATTGGGTCTTTCCACACCCACGGGATGAAAAAGCATCTTTTCGTGTTTGAACATTTGACTACCTCCGTTCGATTGGTATAAGTTGTTTTTGCCAATCCGGAGACGGATATTCAGACGCAAATCTGAATACTTTACCGTACAAAACACTCAGGGGACTATTGACTTTTATATTTTATTTATTACAATTTTCTTAAACAGAATTGAAAGGAATGATTTGACTATGGATTTTAATGTGTTTTTAAGAGATTTAATTTCATCAGTTGACTTTTTTCTGTATGACGTGATTGTCTGGCTGAGTCAGTTTTTCCCCGGACTGATAGTGTAAAAGGAGAAATTCAAATGAAAAACAGCGTTAAAAAAATAATTTCCGTTTTTCTTTGCCTTGCAATTCTGACGGGTATCGGCGTAACCGCCTTTGCCGCAGAAGACGAATACGATTTCAACATAACCAGCCCCTATGATACCGTTGATTGGGACAGCTGGAAGCAGTATAAAGCCTCGCTTCATTCTCACACCGATGCAAGCGACGGCGGACAGTCAATTGAGGAGAGCGTAAAGAGCCATTATGATTTGGGCTTTCAGATTCTTGCAATAACCGACCATGCGGTTATCGGCAAGCAGTGGAACGAGGTTCCGGATATGGTGCCGCTTTACAGGCTTTTCAAGTTTGAGCGCACGGGTATGCGTGACCCGATTGTTCTCACGGACGCAGAGCGTGAGCAGATTATTGCGGGAACTTACGAAAGCGCAGAGCGTGCAGCACTCGAAGAAAAACTCGGCTATGAGCTGGGCGGTATGATGGAGGTTACAGGCGGCTGTGAGGCAAACGGTGCAACGCCTATCAACGATTGCCACGTCAACACCTTCAACACTGAAGCAGGCCGTGCCAAAATGGGCATTTACGGCGATTTCAAAACAATAGTAGAGGATTGCGAAAATGACGGCGGCTATTCCTTCCTCGACCATACGGGCGAGTACGTCGGCAGATGGGAAGAGGACGAGTGGAGAGCACACGAGCCCTATTACGCAAACAAATTTGCAAATATCTTTCTTGAATATGAGTCCTGCGTTGCTTTTGATGTCAACAGCACACGGTTTGACTCGGTAATCTGGGACGAAATTTTACAGCTCACAATTCCTAAGGGCAGAAACGTGCCCGGCATTGCTTTTTCGGATTCGCACCAGAAGGGTGAGGATAACGACTGGGCTTTCACAATGATGCTTATGCCCGAGCTTACTCTGGAGGCGTACGAGGCTTGTATGAGAAGCGGTGCGTGGTTTAACGTGGGCAGAGTTGATACATATTATCTCGGCGACGATTTCAACGGTACGGGCAACCTTCCGCCCGCAGTTGCACGAGTTGACGTAAATCAGGACGAGGACACGATTTCAATCACGGCAAGCGAATTTGACAATGTTCAGTGGATATCTGACGGAAAAATCATTGCCGAGGTCGCAAACCTTACCTCAATCGACCTTGACGATTACAAGGATGAGCTCGGCTGCTACGTTCGCTTCCAGCTTACGGGCCCCGGCGGAATCCTCTATTCACAGCCCTTCGTAACTATGGCAGAGGGCGTTGAATACGACTCAACGGTTTACGTGCAGTTTGATACATCAATGATGTTCAGAGCACTTGCAGACGTTTTTGACACTACAATAGGCCGCACGTTTATAGCGGTTCTTCTCAAGCGACTGCTCTGGAACTACATCTGGTAAGGGGGTAAAAGTATGAGCTTTCTGACTGATATCATTACGTTTCTTCTGGGCGGAAACGCCTTGGCTGACGGCTGGGTCGGCATCGGCGACGTGCTCGGTGCACTGTACTATAAGGACACTCCCGCAATGTGGGCAATCCTCGACCCGATATACGAAGGCTTCTGGAATTTCCTGATTGATTTACTGAATAAGTTTATGTAATATGCAGATAAAGATAAAGGCTGATGATTTTCATTAGCCTTTATTTGTCTAATATTGTCAGCTCTTGTAATTATTGTTGTAATGTATTAAAATATTATTTAATTAAGTTTTAATAAGTTTTTGAATCTTTTGTGATATTATTGTGAAAAAAGCAGGAGGATATGATGTATGTTTAAAAGTTTTTTTGCCGGCATTCTTGCTTTTTTTCTTTCGATTCTTCCGTGCGCAAACAACAAGGTGGAATACACCTGCAAAGAGGCGGGTGCTGTAACAGCAGAATTCGCTGAAAATGAAAGTGTTGTGATTGACACACCGAAGCCTGTTTTTGCGACGGATATGCCGGAATCAGAGGTTATCTCGGTTAACGGATTATCACGGCTTTCAATCAACGGTCAGCTTACATCTCCCATCCTCTTTTTCGGCAATACGGATTT
>JAFXCT010000033.1 GCA_017521365.1 Clostridia bacterium | reverse complement strand
GCTATTAAAGCTACAGAATTATTCTGTTACCTTTTTCTTGCTTGTGTAAACGCCTGCAGCGGAAAGAACAAGAACTACAGCAGCTGCTGCGCTTGCCTTGCCGAGAGTCTGAGCAACACCTGTGTCGGGAGAGGAGGGGTTTGTGTCGGACTCGACGGGCTTTGTTGTGTCAGCAGTCTTTGTTGTTGTTTCGTCAACGTCAACCTTCTGTGTGGTTGTGGGAGCAACAGTTGTGGGCTTGTCGTCGGGCTTTGCCTGTGTTGTGGGAGCAACAGTTGTGGGAGCCTTGGTTGTTGTTTCAATGTGCTCGATTGTTGGAGCAACCGGGCTGGCTGCTGCAAGAGCAACGGATGCAGTTGCAAAAACAAATGCAAGAGCAAGAAGAACTGCACATATTTTTTTCATAAGTAATACACCGAACCTTTCGTTTTCTGATAAATTTGCGACATAGGATACTAACCTATAATACATTTGAATTATAGCACAACTGTTTTTTTGTGTCAACAGTAAATATTTTATCTTGTCACCTTTTTAATCCACTTATATCTGTTTACCTTTACCGCCGCAACAGCGCACTTGAGCACCTGGTCTGCCTTGAGGCAGGCAAAGGTGACGGCAGGCGGAAAATGAAACACAAACGCCGAAAGAAGCGACACGGGAAGCACGATGCCCCACATAAAGATGAGGTCGTTTTTGAAAACGAAATCCGTTTCGCCGCCGGCTGCAACGATACCGCCGAGCACGGGGGCTTCGTAAGCCGTTCCCACAAGGGTTACACAGAGAATCGTAATAAAGGTCGAGGCAAGCGCACGGGTGTCTGCGCTTACGTCGTAGAGCGAAATGAACGCATTTTTAAATACGAACAGCAGCAGACCCGAAGCAACGCCTATAATCAGGAAAAGAGCCTGCAGAGTTCTTGAGTATTTCTTTACGTCCTCAATTCGGTTTTCGCCCACGGTTTTGCCGATTATAACGCCTGCGGCACTGCTGCCTGCGTAGGCAACAACGCTCATAATACCGAAAACGGCGCTTGAAATGCTGTTTGCGCTGAGCACGGTTTCAGACCCGAGGTGACCGAGAATTGCACCCTGCACGGTCATTGCTATGCCCCAGCTTCCTGCCGAAAGCACGAGGGGACAGCCGTATTTAACATAGTCCTTTATGTAAGACTTTTCAATTTTTACAAGGTCGGATATTTTCAGCCTTACGCTTTTATCCGCAGCGAAAACATAAACCGCCACGACTGCAAGCTCCACAAGCCTTGAAATAAGCGTGGCAATTGCCGCACCTCTTATACCGAGCATAGGGAAGCCGAATTTTCCGTAGATGAGCACGTAATTGAGAAATACGTTCACAAAAAGCGCAACAACGGAAACGCCGAAGCCGATTTTAACCTTTTCAACGCTTCGCATAAGCGCAAGCATAAGCTGCGAAAAGACGAAGGGCAGATAGGAAAAGCTGACTATAAACAGGTAGGGCTTTGCCTCCTCAACCACCGCCTTCTGGTCGGTGAGCAGGGTGAGCACACCGTGAGGCGCAAGCTGCACGGCAAGGAAAATTGCCGCACCGAGCAAGGCACCCACGCAAAGCGCAACGGCAAACACACGCCTGATTGGCTGAGTGCGCTTCGTGCCCCAATACTGGGAGGAAAGCACGGTGAGACCGTTTGAGGTGCCGAGCGCCACCATCTGAAGCATAAACTGAATCTGATTGACAACGGCAACGGCACTCAGCGAAAGCTCGCTGTAGCCGCCAATCATAACGTTGTCGGCAAGGTTTACCGCATAGACGATAACATTCTGCATTGCAATGGTAAAAACCATTGAAAAAAAGGATTTATAAAAAGCCTTTTCCCTTACAAAAACCGCCATACCGCTACCCCTTGCTTATTTTCTTTCGTTGCGTGCATCAACCACGCTGTCAGCTATTCGGTCAAGCCTTGAACTTTCACGTTCAACGCCGTAGTCCTTACCCGTCTGAACAAGGCGGTCGGTGAGCATTTCACCGCGCAGGGCTTCGATATAGCTCGTCCTGTAGCTGCTGTAGCTGCTGTTTTCGCCCTTTTTGGCGTCTGTCCTTACAACGAGGAAGATATATTCCGTTGTTTCAATAACGGCAGGGTCGTCGTATTCAAGCCCGGCAACCTTTGTAAGGAAGTCCTCGGGATACGCCGTGCTCGAAACGGCAACGAAATTCGGCTCAACGGCATTGCCGCCGTTAACCTCGGAAAGCTCGGCGCCGTTTTTGACCTTCTGACGCTTTGATTCAAACTCGGCCCTCAGCTCTTCCTTTGCCTGCTCGGTAAGCCCGACGGTGTTTCCGTTTTCGTCAACGGTTGTGAAGTAGCCGTTGACAGCGTAGAACTCAACGTAGGTCAGGTCGAAATAGTATTCGATTTCTTCCTCGCTTACCTCGTATTCGCTGCCCTCGCCGAAATAGTAAAGCAGCAGCGACTTACGCATATATTCCGCTTGCTTTATTTTGTGTACCGTCTGCTTGCTGATGCCTGCGGCGGTATAATACTCGGAATAAAGCGTCCATATATCCTCGGTATCGTCGGCTATTGCCTTTTTGTCGTCAACCGAAAGCCTTAAGTTAAGCTGAGAAAAGAGCGTGACTGCACCGACGTATTCGCAACACTTGTCCACCGCCGCATCAACGATTGCGCCGGTGTCAAGAAGGTCGCCGCCCACAGCCTCCGTTGCGGCATAGACCCCGTCAAAATAATAAGCAAAAATTCCGCTGTCTACCTCTGCCTGTCCGATTGTAAGAACGGTTTTGCCCTCAGCAGAGCAACCCGTAAGGACTGCCGCCGAAAGCAAAAGGCAGAGAACAACACAAATTATTCTTTTCATATTTAATGTTCCTTGAAAAATTACTTTTCCTTTGCAGAGAGCTTCTCCTGTTCTTTTTTGCCAAGCTCGTTTGTGTTGATATTGTTCCTGTAAACAACAAAGCGGCAGAAAAGAAATTCTGTGGACAGATTGAGAAGCATCGTCAGCGCAAGAACTATATACTCGTTCCACTCTGCGGTAGAAGCAAAGGTAACATCAAGCCACGCCTTGAGCGCATCGCCGCCCCAGGTTGAAAGAGGCGTGAAAACGCAGTAGTAGCCTGCAACCTTGAGCATTGCGAGCGGAACATTAGCTGCCGATTTAAAAGTGAATTTGCGGTTTACCGTGAAATTGAAAAGCACGGAAAGAACGAGGGCAGGCAGATAAGCCTTCCAGTAATCGAGCTTGAAAACCTCATTAAAAAGCGTAAAAGAAACGGTCTGGATAATGCCTGCGCCCATTGAAAAAACAATGAATTTTATTGTCTGGACTATGTTCTGTTTTTTGGTGAGCTTCTGTGCCAAAACAAATCATCCTTTTTATTTATGTATGCGGCAGAGGATATGCTCCTCTGCCGCCATAAATTATTTTATCAAGTGCCTTTATTAATCGTCCTGCTGTGCAGCCTTGATTACTTCGTCGGGCAGGGCTTCGCCGTGCTTGACAACGAGGATGCAGAGAAGGCTGAGAACAAACATAATGGGGCTGTAGTAGAAAAGGGACATATATGTGCCCGAAAGCATACGGACGATACCATAAACGATAGGGGAAGCAATCTGTGCGGAGAAGGTAGCGGTGTAGTAGTAGCCCGTGAAGGTACCGACCTTATCGTTACCGCCGATTTCAAGAACGAGGGGAAGGGTGTTGACGGTGATGAACATATTTGCAAAGCCGCCGAGGATAAGAACCGCCCAGACGATTGCATCCGTGCGTGTCAGCAGGTAAAGAACGAAAGCTGCCATAAATGTAGCCAGACCGATGAGAATGGTTTTCTTTCTGCCGATTTTCTTGCCGAGCCAGCCTGCGGGAATTGCGGCAATAGCGGAGCAAACGGCAAATACGGTTGTCATAATTGTAGCCTGAGCCGTTGTCTTGCCGAGAATTTCAGCGGCAAACAGGGCAAAGAAGGTTGTGATTGCGTTCGTGCCGCAGAAGAGGAAGAACAGACCGCCAAGCATAAAGATGAGGCTTCTTCTCTCTGCGCCGGTAAGCTTCTGTGCCTTTCTTGCGGCCTTTTCGGCTGCCTTTGCTTCCTTTTCAGCCTGCTTTCGTGCAGCAGCATCAGCCGCTCTGTTCTGCGCAGCCTTGACCTCAAGCTTGCTTGAAGGCTCCTTGACGCAGAAGAGGATTACGAGCATACCGATAACCATAACGATTGAGCCGGTGAGGAAAACATAGGGGAAGGCAATCTGCTCGTTTTCGGCAGTAATTGCAACACCTGTAAAGAGCTTGTAGATAACACCTACGATAGTACCGGCAAACATACCGATAGCCGAGCCGACACCGCCCATAAGGTTGATGATGGCGTTGCCTTCGCTTCGCATAGCAGGCGGAGTGAGCGCAGGCATAAGCGCAACGACGGGTGCACGCCAGAGCGACATTGTGAAAACAAAGAGGATGATGAAAAGCATTGTGAGCAGAAGAGAATTGCTCAGCGCAACCCACGGAATAACCGCAAAGAGGAAGGCTGAAACGGGAGCGCCGAAAACGATGAAGGGACGGCGCTTACCGAGCTTGGAGTGGCAGTTATCGGAAAGCTTACCGAAGGTGGGCTGAAAGATAACGCCGAAGATGTTGTCAAAGGTCATAATAATACCGATGAACAGCGGAACAAGTGTGATACCGCCGCCGGCAAGGTTAACATCCTGACCCTGTGTTTCCGCAAACTTTGCAAGCACGGGGAATGCCTCGTTGAGCTTTCTGCTCCACTCGGTAATCGTTGCGGATTCGGTGAGGAGTCGGTTGAGAATTTTTGTAATGTAGGGGTCGTAGATTGCCCAGGCTATTGAGCTTGCCATAAAGCCGAAGCCTGTGAGGATGGTACGCTTACGGCTGAATTTACCGCCGGGCGCACAAAAGAATTCGTTTGCCATGGTGTGTTCTCCTTTAAATTTATTTTGAAAATAAATCGCTTAATTCAGGAAGCCCTCAATTATTACTCCTTCGGCTTCATCGGGGGTCAGTCCAAGAGTACAGAGCTTTGTGAGCTGGTCGGAATTGATTTTGCCTATAGCCGCCTCGTGAACAATCTGTGCGTCGGGGTGGTTTGCGGCAATTTCGGGAATGGAGCGGATTTTTGCGCTGTCCATAATTATGGAGTCGCACTGCACGTGTGCGCGGCAGCGGTTGTTGCCGACCGCTCTCGGGTAAAATATCTGCTCGGAGGTATCCTTTGCAACGGAGCGTGAAATAATCTGTGCCGAAGCGTCCTCGCCGTCAAGCTCGATAACCATATCGCTTCGTGCGTACTGTGCGCCGTGGGTCATAAGCCTTTCGGTAATTATCAGCTTTGCGTTTTTGCCCAGGTGTGCCGTGCTTGTGCGTGCCGTGGAATCGACACCCTTAATCTGCACGGTTTCCATTTCACACTCGGCACCCTCCTCCATATAGACCTCGGTTACGGGGTTGAGCACCCGGGCGCCCGTGCCCTCACCGTCACCGTAGTGCTTTTCAACGTAAGTCACCTTGGCGTTTTTGCCTATGAAGAAGCGGTGTATGCCCTCGTGTCTGCTGTCACAATTGCCGTCGTTGTGAATACCGCAGCCTGCAACAATCCTGACCTCGGCACCCTCGCCGATATAGAAATCATTATAAACTCTGTCGCTCACACCGGATTCGGTAACGATAACGGGAATGTGAACGTTATCCGCTTTTGAAAACGGCTTTACTTTAATATCTATGCCCTGCTTGTCTGTTTTAGGCTCAATGGTTACGGTTTCGGTGGACGAGCGTGCCACACCGCCGCCGTTTTTACGAATATTGAAAGCACCCGTTTCGGGAATACCGCTCATATCGGCAATTGCGGAGAGAAGGTTTTTTTCTATATAATCAAACATCTCACTTACCTCCTCTGAAGCCGCAGTCCGCACTGAGCTCCTTCATCAGATTCGGGAAAATCTCATCCTTCGGGCCGAGGCTTTTGAGCTTGCCGTTTGCGATAACCGCAATATTGTCAGCAAGCTGCATTATTCTTTCCTGGTGAGAGATTATGATTACGCTGTCGTGCCTGCGGCGGCTGAGGGTTTTGAAGGTATCGACAAGCATTGCAAAGCTCCACAGGTCAATACCTGCTTCGGGCTCATCAAAAATGGCGAGCTTGAGTTCTCTTGCCATAAGCGATGCAATTTCAATTCGCTTTACCTCGCCGCCCGAAAGCGAAGCGTCAATTTCACGGTTGAGATAGTCTTTTGAGCAAAGGCCGACATTTGTAAGATATGAACAGCACTCGTCCTCGGGAAGCGTGCTGCCTGCGGCAAGCTCAAGAAGCCTGCGCACGGTGAGGCCCTTGAAGCGAGGCGGCTGCTGGAAAGCGTAGCCCACGCCGATTTTTGCTCTTTCGGTTACGGACAGAGCCGTTATGTCCTGCCCGTTGAGAAGTATCTGACCGCCCGTGGGCTGCTCGATACCCATAATCAGCCTTGCCAGCGTGGATTTACCGCCGCCGTTGGGGCCTGTTACTACAAGAAATTCGCCGTCGTTAATTGTCAGTGAAACATCGTCGATAATATCGAGCCCGTCCTTACCGCCGACGGAGAAGGAAACGTTTCTGAGTTCTAACATTTAATTTGCCTTTCTGTGGGATTTTAGAGGAGTTTTAGTTTGCGTAGTGTCTGACGTAAGCCGAAATGAAAATCGGGCTCATATCCATTGCGTGAATAAACGCACCGTCCTCGGTTTCAAGCACGGTCAGGCCCTCACCCTCGCTGCCTTCAAAGAGGTTGCGGTCAAAGAGCTTGTCCGCCGCACCGCTTGCAAGGTCAACGGTGAAAACTGCCTGTGTTGAATCGTTTGTTGCAAGGTAGAGCACGCCGCCGCTTACCTCGCCGCCCTGAATTTTGTGAATGTTGAAATCGGGGTCGGAGTTGACAAGCGCAATCGGCTCAAGATATTCCTCCGAAGCCGTGTCGTAGCACATAATTTCGGTGGAATAATCCCTCGACGCACAGTATATTATACCCGTTTCGGGGTTAACACTTATCCACGGCAAGCCTTTCGTATGCTTTTCGGGGTCAAGGTGGTAAAACTCGCCCGTATATTCGAGCGTTTCGGCATCGTAAACCACAATCAGCGGATGCTGCCAGACCTTGCTGTCCTCAACGGCGCAGTAGAGCTTTCCGTCATAAAAGCTGATGCCGCCGATATGTGCCGAGCCGTATTCGGTCTTGAAGCTGTCGGGAATTGCATCTGCGTTACGCACGGTAACGGTTTTGCAGTCAAGCTCGGTTTTGATTATACCGTATTTGCAGGTGAAATAGTAGCTTTCGCCGTCGGTCGTAACGTCCTGAGAGTGCTCCCACGAATCCGCACCGAGCACCATAGTTTTTGAAACCTCTTCGGGTCTTGCCGAAACGGTTGCAAGCTCAAACACACCCGACAGCACGAGCGTCAGCGCCAACAGCGGCGTGAGCACGGGAGTATATTTCTGTAAAAAGCGCAGTATATCCATAAGCGTTTTTACCGCTTTGATGCTGTCCATATTACTTCTCCTTTTATATTCAAAACGTGTACAACCTATTCCATTATGCATTTTAACAAAATTATCCGTAATAGTCAACGCTAAACGTATAATACAGTAATTTTAACCAATAATTCGTCGTTAAATTCTACGCAGGGATAATTGTATTATAAGAATTAATATGTTATTATTATAGTTGTTCAAAAAGCGGTCCGAACCGCTCTTTCAAATTTTTTCTACGGAGGAAAAACGAAATGAAAGCTCTTAAAAAGGTTATCGCCGTTCTTCTGAGCCTTTGCATGGTATTCGGTTGCGTAGCAGCCGCTTCAAGTGCATCTGCCAAGACAGCGGACACCGAAACAGTTGACAAATCATTCATCGCCAGCTCAATCACAAGCAACCGCGGTCTTCTTGACCCCGTTTACGTCAGAATCGACGGCAAAGCATACAACCTCCTCAACCCCATCGAGGCTGTTATGGCTATGGTCGGCGCTGACACAGAGCAGGAAAAGGAAACAATAGGCTTTACATACCTTGAGCTTGTCTTTATGACAATTCTCAACTGCCTTGCAGTTCCCGCTCCCGTTGCAAACACAACCTTTGTTGATGCAGACGAGTACGACAGCCCCGACTTTATGCCCGGCCACAAGACCTTTATCGATTCCAACGCAGGCGGCGTATGGAGCCTCGGCTACGACCAGTCCAGCCTCGTTCCCGACGACGTTCTTGACAGACCCTACTATCTTGCAGGCTATCTTCTCCAGAACTTCCCCTCCAACACGGTTGAAGAAGTTCTCGACGATATGAACGTTTACACCGTTGTTATGGACGACGGCTCAGGCAGAGGCAAGGTTGCTTTCTGCACAATCGAGTGTATCGGTATTTCCAACAAGGATATCCGCGACATCCGTAATCTTCTCAAGGATTTCGCAAAGGAAAACAACATCGTTTCAATCAACGTTACCGCAACACACTGCCACAGCGAAATTGATACGCTCGGCCTCTGGAATCCCTTCTTCCTCAAGATGGCTAACAACACTCTTGCCGCTCTTACAAACCAGCTTATCTTCAAGACAAAGCCCGGCCCCGATGAGCAGTTTATGAACCTTCTTAAGGAGCGCACCGCACAGTCCATCAAGGACGCTACAAAGTCAATGGAAGAAGGCAAGCTCTACTTCAGCCAGAAGGACTGCGCAGAGTACTTCTCCGACGACCGTGACCCCACAGGCTACGACGGCAACCTTTACGTTCTC
>JAFXCT010000005.1 GCA_017521365.1 Clostridia bacterium | reverse complement strand
GCCTTGTGAAAGCGCTACAGAGCCATATTACCGAGAATTACTATCGTTGCACGAACGAAATTCTGGCAGGACTGGGTCAGATGTATGTTGCGGATGAACGCTTCAGAAATAATATAGATAAGCACGCTCTCGGTACGGCAGTGTTTGTCAGCCGGGCAATAGAGGTCTTTTGTAAGTAAAAATCGGGTCACTCTACCTGCGGTAGGGTGACTTTTTTAGGTTTAGGGTGTATAATCCCATTAAAGGCGGTGTGAATATGGACAAACTTTCTGTAGGCAGGTTTATTGCTGAGCAGCGTAAGGCTAAAGGACTTACGCAAAAACAGCTTGCCGATGAACTGAATGTTACAGACAAGGCCGTTTCAAAATGGGAAACAGGCAGAAGCTATCCCGACGTCGAAACACTTGAACGGTTAAGTGCTTTTTTCGGTGTAACCGTAAACGATGTTTTAAGCGGTAAGGTAATCGCTCAGACCGATTTTGCCGAAGAAGCGGACAAAAACGTTGTGCAGGTTATGCGGGAAACAAGGAAGGCAAAAAACATTTTAAAAGGTATAATAAAAGGCTTTGTTGCGTGCCTTTTTCTGGTGGGTTTTGCTTTCGGCCCCGTAAGATTTTTTATAACCTTTCCGCACTTCTTTTCCGAAACGGCAGAGGTTAACGGTTGGGAAATTACATACAACAATCTTTTCAATGCCGCTTATCTTGACTGTTACATTGCCGACCCCGATGAGGAAGATTTTGATATAACCGTTCCCGATGAATACAACGGTTTACCCGTCACAAGATTCGGTCACGGTTCACACGTTCCGACAGCACCGTTTTATATAAATATGGATTCATATATGAATGCGTCCGAAGACAGCAAATACAATTATTGTTTTACAAAAGATATGATAGTTTGCGAAACAGACGGAGATTTTTTCTGCATAGAAAATATAGTTTTCAAAATGCGTATTGGCAAAAATATAAAGGAAATCAAGGATGTTGATATGGATTATTACTATCCGCATCTAAATGAGGATGGCAGTATCACGTTTTACCACCCCGTTGTAGAAATATATTGCTCAGAAGAAAACAAGCATTTTTATTCGGAGGACGGAAAGCTGTATAAAAAAAGTGACGGTGCTTTGGTAACAGATTTTGAGTACAATTATTATTGAAATAATAAATAATATAAAGTAATGTAGTGTGATTACTCTACCAACGGTTGATAGCTCCCCAATCAACCGACGGTGTGTTGAGTACTTGAAAAACTGCAGCTACAATAAAGTTGAAAGGAGGCAACCTATGGATCAGGCGAAAATCGGCAGATTTGTTGCCGAGTGCAGAAAAAACAAAAACCTGACGCAGGCACAGCTTGCAGAAAAACTGAACATTACCGACAGGGCAGTATCAAAGTGGGAAACAGGCAGAGCAATGCCCGATTCCTCGATTATGCTCGCTTTGTGTGATGTTCTTTCAATTACCGTAAACGATTTATTATGTGGGGAGGTAATTACAGTGGATAATTACAACAGAGAAACCGAAAAAAATCTGCTTGAAATGATAAAGCAGAAAGAGCAGGCAGACAAAAGGCTGCTTATGCTGGAGATATTCATAGGAATCACGGCAACAGTTACCCTGTTTGTGCTTCTGGCGGTTGCCGTATTGGTACAAATGGAGGCTTGGCTGAGATTTGCTCTTATTGCAGTCGGCTTTGTGATTTTTCTTGCAGGGTGCTTTTGTGCCTTGCGTATTGAGCAGGTTGCAGGCTATTATGAATGTAAAGCGTGCAGGCACAGATACGTGCCTACGTATTTGGCAGTAAACAAAGCAATGCATATGGGCAGAAAAAGATATATGAAGTGTCCCGAATGCGGTAAAAAAACGTGGCAGAAAAAAGTGGTAAGCAAAGAATGAGTTTTATTCAGGGGCGAGCTGTGCTCGTCTCTTTTTGTTGCTGTATCAATTTTACAACGGGCAATTCGTGAATTGCCCCTGCATGAATACTGCTTTTTCTAAATTTTTCCTTGAAAATCCTTGACAATTCGGGAAATAGGATATATTATATGGATAGAGTTTAGCACTCGAAACAACAGAGTGCTAAAATTAGCAGAGCAAGAGAAGGGAGGGCACAATATATGGAAATGACACAGCGCAAGCAGAAAATTCTTGCCGCCGTTGTGGAAAGCTATATCCGCACGGGTGAGCCTGTCGGCTCAAAAAATCTGCTCGGTGAGCTTGATTTTTCCGTTTCCTCCGCAACCATCCGTAACGAGATGGCTGACCTTGCAGAAATGGGCTACCTAGAACAGCCCCACACCTCTGCCGGCAGAGTGCCCACAACACTCGGCTACCGCTACTATATCGATAAGCTGATGAATAAGCTTGAGCCCACCGAGGAGGACAGAAAGGCGATAGCCAAAACGGTTTCTTCGGGAAGCGGAGACCCCGAGCAATTGCTCGAAAAGGCCGGCGAGGTAATTGCAAGGCTTACGGGTTGTGCGGCGGTTTCGACTATGCCTCTCGGCGAAAAAGCTACCGTGCGCCGAGCGGAAATTGTTCCCGTCGGCACAAGGACGGCAATGATAGTTCTGCTCACCTCGGCAGGCACTCTCAAAAGCAAGGCCTGCCGCAGCGATATGCCGATTACTCCGCAGACGGTTGAACGTTTCTACAGTGTTTGCGCCGCTCACTTTGTGGGTAAGCCGCTGGAGGATATTTCAACCGTAATGCTCCAGACGCTTGTGGCGTCCCTGGGCGAACACGCTCTTGAAATGTCGTCGTTCTTCGTAACGCTTGCGGATTTGGCGGCAGATGCGCTGAGCAGTGACGTATTGCTTGAGGGTCAGTCAAATCTCTTCAACCACAGAGAGCTTGGCGGCAACATAATCGAGCTTATGGAGTTTCTGCGCAAGGGTGAGCCGATTTCAAAGCTGCTCTCAAAGGGCAAGGATGATATCGACATCAAAATCGGCACGGAAAACGAATACAAGCAGCTTGCAAATTCCAGCGTGATAATTTCCCACTACGACGTAAACGGTGCACGAAGCGGTGCGCTTGGCATAATCGGTCCGACAAGGCTCAATTATGCAAAGCTCATTCCGTATATGCAGTTCGTTTCGGGTCTAGTGGGCGATATCTTAAGCGAGAGTATAGAAGATTAAAGGAAGGATGAAAAAAGTGGCAGACGAGATAATCAAGGAAGACGAAATTCAGGAAGAAGAAAAGCAGGAAAAGAAAGAGAAGAAATTAAAGAAGAAGGACAAGACCGCAGAGCTTCAGGCTCAGCTTGAGGAGCAGCAGAACCAGTACCTGCGCCTTGCGGCTGAGTATGACAATTACCGCAAACGCACACAGCGTGAAAAGGAAGCACTCAACGGCGACATCAAGGCATATATCCTCGGCGAGCTTCTTCCCGTGCTCGACAATTTCGAGCGTGCGCTGGCAAACAACAAAACTGACCTTGAAAGCTACAGCAAGGGTATCGAGATGATTTTCACACAGCTCGGCGATATTTTCAAAAAGCTCGGTGTTGAGCCCTTCGGCGAAGCCGGCGAGGCGTTTGACCCCCAGAAGCACAATGCGGTAATGCACATCGACAGCGAGGATTTCGGCGAAAGCACAGTCGCCCAGGTTTTTGCAAAGGGCTATAAGCTCGGCGACAAAATAATCCGTTGCGCAACTGTACAGGTTGCAAACTGATTGGAATCACTTTAAACAGTCAAAAATAAAAATATTAAATAAACTTATTAAGATTAATTACTAAAGGAGTAACACAAATTATGGCAAAGGTTATCGGTATTGACTTAGGTACAACAAACTCCTGCGTTGCAGTTATCGAAGGCGGCGAGCCCGTAGTTATCGCTAACGCAGAGGGTGCAAGAACAACTCCCTCCGTTGTTGCTTTTAGCAAGGACGGCGAGAGAATGGTAGGTCAGGTTGCAAAGCGCCAGGCTATCACAAACCCCGACAGAACAATCGCTTCCATCAAGCGCCAGATGGGTACGGATTTTGGCGTTAAGATTGATGACAAGCGCTTCACACCCCAGGAGATTTCCGCAATGATTCTCCAGAAGCTCAAGGCTGATGCAGAAGCTTACCTGGGCGACAAGGTAACAGAGGCTGTTATCACCGTTCCCGCATACTTCACCGACGCACAGCGCCAGGCTACAAAGGATGCAGGCCGCATTGCAGGTCTTGAAGTAAAGAGAATCATCAACGAGCCCACAGCAGCAGCACTTGCTTACGGTATTGACAAGGAAAACGACCAGAAGGTTATGGTTTACGACCTTGGCGGCGGTACCTTCGACGTTTCCATTATCGAAATGGGCGACGGTGTTCAGGAGG
>JAFXCT010000032.1 GCA_017521365.1 Clostridia bacterium | reverse complement strand
ATTCGCGGAGGGAGGGAATAGACAATGAGTAAAGTAGAAGTTAAAGAAAACGAATCCTTAGACAGCGCACTCAGAAGATTTAAGAGACAGACTTCCAGAGACGGTGTTATTCAGGAGGTTCGTAAAAGAGAACACTATGAAAAGCCTTCTGTAAAGAGAAAGAAGAAGTCAGAGGCTGCTCGTAAGCGCAAGTATAAGTAAGAACCGACAAGACGGGCAATTTGTTTGCCCGTCTTATTTTTTATTCAGGATGAGATTCATATGCTTGATGACCGCTATATGCCGAAGTACCGCTTCAAAAGCGTGTGCGATATCACAACAGACGACATAAGGGCTATGGGTGTTGACGGGCTGCTGCTCGACATTGACAACACCCTGATTTACGACGAAACCCTGCGTCCCCTGCCGGGCGTAAAGGAATGGCTTGAATATATCAGTTCCGCAGGCATAAAAACAGCCATAGTTTCAAACGCAATTCCCTTACGTGTTATTCCTGTTGCAAAAAAGCTGAAAATCAAGTATTATATATACAGTGCAAAAAAGCCCCGTCCCGACGGACTCTTTAAAGCGGCGGAAAAACTGGGTCTGCCGATTGAACGCCTTGCAATGGTCGGCGACCAGCTAAAGACGGATATGCTTGCCGCCAACACGGCGGGTGCAGTTGCCGTATTTACAGACAGGGCACGGGACGAAAAAATATTCAGGTTCTATTTCAAAAAGGCAAGAGACGGTGAAAAAGAGCTTTTGCAGGAATTTGAACGCAGAAAAACGGAGAAATAAAAATGGAGCTTCACGACCTTATAAAGCTTTTACCCAAGGACATTGATGCGGGTATTATTTCCAGCCCCTCAAACATAAGATATTTTACAGGCTTCAACACCGATTCGGGCTACATTGTTGTCAGCCGCAACGGCAGCGTTTTTATGACGGACAGCCGTTACATTGAGGCGGCACAGGCAAGCGTTGACTGCTGTGACGTTGTGCTTATGAAGGACTACAAGGAACAGATTCCCAAGTACCTCAAAAAGTTCAACTGCTCAAGCGTTGCGCTTGAGGCAGACCACATCACAATAGCAGGTCTGCGTGAGTTCAACAGAATTTTCAAGCCCGACGGCTTCAAGGCTGTTTTTGACAGCCGCCTTGACAAAGCTCTGCGTTTCCTGCGCTGTGAAAAGAAGGCGGAAGAAATTGAAAACATAAAGGCCGCCCAGGCTATTGCCGAGGCCGCCTACAACCACGTTATCAAATACATAAAGCCCGGTATGACCGAAAAGGATGTTGCGCTTGCAATTGATTTCTTTATGCTGCGCAACGGTGCAGAAGGTATAGCCTTTGACACAATAGTTGTCAGCGGCAAAAAGACCTCCCTGCCCCACGGTGTACCGAGCGACAAAATTATAGAGTTCGGCGATTTCGTTACAATGGATTTCGGCGCAAAGGTAAACGGCTACTGCAGCGATATGACCAGAACGGTCGCCATAGGCGAAGTAAGCGATATGATGGCAGACGTTTACGCTATCGTGCTCGAAGCACAGGCAGCCGCAATCAAAACAGCAACGGCAGGAATACCCGCCTCAACGGTGGATTTTGCCGCAAGAAGCGTAATTGAAAAATCCGGCTACGGCCACGCATTCGGCCACGCAACGGGTCACGGCGTAGGTATAGATATACACGAAGAGCCCAGAGTTTCCGAAAAGAGCACATACACTCTGCGTGCCGGCAACGTAATTACGGCAGAGCCCGGCATTTACCTCCCCGACAGCTTCGGTGTAAGAATTGAAGATATGCTTCTCATAACCGAAAACGGCTGTGAAAACCTCACCAATACACCCAAGGAACTGACGGTTCTCAACAATTAAGCACACCCCTCCACAAAATAAAATACATTTAGGATGTGAAGAGATGGAAAACCAGAAAAGCAAAAAAGTTCTCGTTATAATCAACCCCTGCTCGGGCAGATACACACTCAAAAAACAGCTCTGGCACATTGCCGATATGTTCACAAAGGCAGGCTTTGAAACCACCGTTTACACCACACAGAAGCGCGGTGACGCAACGGAATACGCAAAGCTCCTTGCCGACAAATTTGACCTTATTGTCTGCCGCGGCGGCGACGGCACCTTCAACGAAACCGTAAACGGCGTTATTCAGTCGGGCATTGAAATTCCGATAGGATATATCCCCAGCGGCACAACGAACGATTTTGCCGCAAGCATAGGCGTGCCCACAGATGCTCAGATGGCAATCGACCTCATCTGCGAGGTTGAGCCGAAATTCCACGATATGGGTCAGATGAACAACGAGCGTTATTTCTGCTATACTGCTTCCTTCGGTATATTCACAAAGAGCTCGTATTCCGTTTCCCAGTCGGCAAAAAATATTTTCGGCTACCCTGCTTACTTTGTGGCAGGTCTCAAGGAGCTCAAGGGCTTCAAGCCGCTTGCAATGAAAATTGAATGTGACAACACACTTTACGAGGGTGAATATGCCTTCGGTGCAATTTCAAGCTCACTTTCAATCGGCAACATCATCAAGTACAAGCGTGAAGACATTGACTTTGACGACGGCCTGTTTGAGCTCAACCTTGCCAAGCTGCCCCACGGCGCAAAGATGTGGACCGAAAAGGCAAAGGAAATTCTTTTGCAGCACACCTATGCCGATGATATGTTCACCCTCACCAAAGGCAGTCACTTCGTAGTAGAGTGCCTTGACGGCGAGCTTCCCTGGACACTTGACGGCGAGTACGGCGGCGCATACAAAATAGCCGAGTTTGACTGCCGCAAGCACGCAGTAAAGGTTTACAGAAGTTAATTGCGATGATTACAATTAAGCCTTTGACGCCCGAATTAAACGAAGCATATCTTGATTTTTTTGATAACCGTGCTTTTACCGACGGCAATCCTAACGGACCTTGCTACTGCACATCACCTAATCAAGACGAAGAAGCCATCAAAAAGATGGTTAAAAAATTCAAGATATTCGGCGTGAAGAAAACTTTGCGAAAGTACGCAGTAAAAATGCTCAACGAAAACAAAATTCACGGCTATCTTGCTTTTGACGGCGATATATCTGTCGGGTGGTGTAATGCAGCAGATATTGAAAGCTACGTCGGTTTTGTTCCGAAGTTTGCCAAAGAAAACACTTGCGGTAAAACTGTTTCCATTGTTTGTTTTGAAATAGCACCCGAATACAGAGGTATGGGAATTGCTTCGGCTTTCATTGAAAGAGTATGCAAAGATGCAAAAGAAAACGGCTATGTAGCTGTTGAAGGCTATGCCAAACTTTCCGAAAGCAAAAATGACTTTGATTTTCAAGGACCAGTACACCTTTATGAAAAAGCGGGCTTTGTTGAAATCACAAGAGAAAACGGTCAAGCTGTTATGCGTAAAATGTTGTAAATTTTGTTCTGTATAATAGAAAAAGTTCAACATAAAACTTGACAACAGCATTTAACATCAATATAATAAAAGTGTAAGGTGTTGCCGATAGACGGTTACACCCACAAAACTAATAGTTAAGAAATTAACCGCTCAGTTTGCAGGCTGGGGCGGTTATTTCTTTTTTGTCAGTTCGACAACAAGTGCTATGATTGAAACCAAAAGCGTTCCCAAAAGGAACAGTTCTTCGTATGTAACCACTGGCACCGCCCTCCTTTCCGGAGGGAAAAGGCGCCCTCCGAATAAAAGAGGGTGCAACCGCCTACCGTTGTAAGGCAACACCTTACAACGGATATATTAGCACAAATGTTCGCATAAGTCAACATCATCTGCAAAAGAACTTAAACAAACTGCTTGACACGGCGAATTAAAAGTGTTATATTGTTTTTAATATTTATATTAATAAAGCGATGAAGCAGAATGTGCTTCGGAAAAGCTGATTAGCAGAGAGTCCGCCGTGTGCTGAAAGGCGGATATTCAGCCCCGATGCCGACCGCTGCCGAGTGCCTGCGAAGCCGTTGATTATCGGATAAGCTGTGCCGTATGACTGCGTTAAGGTCGTTAAAGCGGTGTACCCTTTTCGGGTACGCAACACGGGTGGAACCGTGGAGTATAAGTTTATTGTACTTCACCCTGTATT
>JAFXCT010000004.1 GCA_017521365.1 Clostridia bacterium | reverse complement strand
GTCACCTGCGGTGACAGCTTCCCCTCGTAGGGGAAGCCACTAGCTACAGCAGTAACTGTTCTTGCCTTCCCCTTGAGGGGAAGGGGGACCGCCGAACGGCGGTGGATGAGGTGTTCAAAAGAACTCGACAAACTGTAATTTGAAAACAAAGGTGGTACAAAAATGTCCGACAAAACCGAAAAGAAAGGTCTCAACGTCAGTGTAAAATCCTTTGCCGGTGCAATTGCGGTTATACTTGCGCTGATGGTTTTTACATACGCTTTAACGTTCTTTATTCCCGGCGGCGAATACGCACGTATGCTTGATGCCGACGGCAACACGATAATCGATGCCGAGGGCGGATTCAGCTACGTTGACGGCGGATTGCCGCTGTGGAAGTGGCTGCTTTCGCCCGTGCTTGTTCTCGGTGCCGACGGCGGCGGTATGATGATTGCGATTATCGTATTCCTGCTCGTTATCGGCGGCGTTTTCAACAGCCTTGATGCTGACGGGCTTATGAAATATATGCTCGACAAAATCGTCTATCACTTCGGCGGTGCACGCTATAAGCTGATGGCGGTCGTTATGTTTTTCTTTATGGGTATGGGTGCGTTTATCGGCTCGTTTGAGGAGTGTATTCCGCTCGTGCCTATAGTCGTTTCGCTTTCGGTCAGTCTGGGCTGGGATATTATGACAGGTATGTCTATGAGCCTTCTTGCAGTCGGCTGCGGCTTTGCTTCGGGCGTTTGCAATCCGTTTACCGTAGGCGTTGCGCAAAGCCTTGCAGGTCTGCCGATGTTTTCGGGTATATGGTACCGCCTTATCGGCTTCGTTGTAATTTATGCAATTCTATTTGTCTTCACCTTCAGACACGCCAAAAAGGTTTCCGTCAACTCGTCTGCCGAAATCAGCAAAATCCCCTTTACTTCCGATAAGAAAAAGGATAAGGGACTTATCAGCTTTGCTTCAATCGTCGGCTTCGGTATGCTGCTTGTCTTAAGCTCGGGCTTTATTACCGTTTTGCAGGATTATACAATGGTTATCGTTGCCGTAATGTTCCTTATTGCCGGTATTACCGCCGTGCTCGTTTCGGGTATGAAGGGCAAAGACCTGGGCAAATATTTCGGCAAGGGCGTTGTCGGAATTCTGCCTGCCGTGCTTATGCTTCTTCTTGCAAGCTCAATCAAATACATTCTTACGGAAGCCAAGATTCTCGACACTATACTCTACTGGGCTGTTGAAGCGGCAAGCGGTATGCCCACGTGGATGATTATTCTTTTCGTCTACCTTATCGTGCTCGTGATGAATTTCTTTATCAGCTCGGGCTCTGCAAAGGCGTTTCTTCTCATTCCGCTTATCGTGCCCATGGCTCAGCTTTTCGGAATTGAGGCACAGCTTTGCGTTATGGCTTTCGCCTTCGGCGACGGCTTCTCAAATGTTTTCTATCCCACAAATGCCGCCCTGCTCATTGCCCTCGGTTTAACCGATGTCAGCTACGGTAAATGGGTTAAATTCTCCTGGAAATTCCAGACAGTCAACCTGCTTGTGACAAGCGGACTGCTGCTGTTGGGCTTGGCGATAGGGTACCGCTAAATAACAGTTTGTCGGGGACAAACTGTAAATGAAAAATGAATAATGAAGTCGCTTACGCTGATGAATAATGAATAATTAAGGAAGGGCTACGCCCACAATTATTCATTATTCATTATTCATTTATTATTCATCAAACCTCTCTTTCAGCTTCTCCAACACCCTTTTTTCAATTCTTGAAACATACGACCGTGATATTCCCAGCCGCTGCGCAACCTCCCGTTGTGTCAGCGGCTTTTTGTTGTACAGCCCGTAGCGCAGAACGATTATCGTTTTTTCCGTTTCGCTTTCCAGTTCTTCAACGAAGCTGTAAAGCTGCTTCGTCTTTTCGCTCAGGTCAATGTCGTCGGCTATCGTATCGTCCTCGTATATCACGTCGCTGAAGGTGAGGGGATTGCCCTCGCTGTCGGTGTCAATCGGTTCGCTCATTGAAATATCCTGCGAATTCTTTCTGCTGCTCCGCATATACATCAGCACCTCGTTTTCAATACACCGTGCAGCGTACGTTGCAAGCCGTACATTTTTTTCATAGTCAAACGAATTCACCGCTTTGATAAGTCCTATAGTGCCTATTGAAATTAAATCCTCACTGTCTGCTGTTAGTGAATAATACTTTTTTGTCACGTGTGCCACAAGGCGCAAATTGTGCTCAATCAGTGCTTTGCGTGCCTGTTCGTCACCGCTTTTCATTTTGTCGAAGCACTCTCTTTCACGCTTTGCCGAAAGAGGCTTTGGAAAGGAATTTGCGTTCTGCAGATGAAGCGTGAAGTACATAAGGTTTGAAAGTATCGTCTGTAAAAGCTCAGCTAACATAGTATTTTCTCCGTTTCAAATTACAGTTTGTCGAACAAATGAAAGATGTTGTTGCATATGCCTCCCTCTGACGAGGGAGGTGGGTTTTGCGTAAGCAAAACTCGGAGGGAGAGAAATAAAATATTGAAACAGCGTTATTATTCATCTCTCCCTCAGTCAAAATCGCAAGCAATTTCGACAGCTCCCTCGTCAGAGGGAGCCAAACATAACGACAACAAAACATCCCGACAAACCGTAATTTATCAATATGCCGTTGAATACTCCTTTTTGCCTGTATGGAAAGAAAATTTTTATTATAACTCAATTTTTATTTCCTCTTGAATTGTTATAACATTTGTGTTATAATAGCTAAAAATCTTAATCGGGAGGTATGATTTTTGGCTAAAAAAGATACTGTAACCGAGCCTGTTATGCACGACGAAGGCTTTTATGCCAAGCAGAACAGACGATACGTAGGAACAAAAGAAACCGTGGGCTATGTCATTTTTGATATGGCGCAGAGCTTCAATATCAATTCCTATTCCGAGCGTTTTATCACTACCATTTTCAAAATGGATTTGGGCTTGCAGGCTGTTGCGAACCTTATCAACAGTATATGGGACGTTATCAACGACACCTTCTCCGGTGCTATTGTCGATAAAACCCGTACACGCTGGGGTAAATTCAAGCCCTACCTTATCGTTCTCGGTATTCCGGGCACGATTGCAACCTGCCTTTACTGGCTGATGCCTGCTCTTTTCCCGAGTGCAAGCTCAACCTCAATGGCAAAGTTCTTCTTCTACCTTGTTCTTGCCATTCTTCGTGAAACCGGCGGTACCTTCCGCGGCTTTGCACAGACGGGTATGCTGGCTACGATTACGCCAAACCCGATTGAGCGTACGAGGCTTATCACTCAGGCTCAGTTCTTCTCGGGCTTTTTGGGCGAAAACCTGCCTCAGCAGATAATGGACCTTGTGCTTGACCTTATCGGTAACCAGATTATTGCCAAGGGCAAGTTTGAAACCGCCTACAGAAGCGTGTTTATGGGTATGGGTGTGTTCACCTCGCTTGTCAGCGGTATTGCCGCACTGTGGTTTGCCACAATGGCAAAAGAGCGTGTTATGCAGTCGATTGAAACCCCGAGCATCAGAGAGGGTATCAAATCAATTGTCAACAACAAGCCCATTCTTCTGCTCACTCTTTCCGATACGCTCAGCAGCTTCTCGCTGTTCAGCGGCAGTAAGAAGGACTACTTTATCGACGTTCTTAACTTTGCAAGCTTGGGTAACATTGTCGGTATCCCCGGTTCTATCGTTCACCCGTTCTCCTATGCGCTTGTTCCGTGGTTCCGCAAGAAGTTCTCAACCCGTGCTCTTGCAATTCTCGGTAAATACAGTATTGATATTACATACATTCCCGTCTTCCTTCTCGGCTGTATAGGCGGCAAGAAAAACGGCCTTTACAAGAAGGTTATACCTATGGGTATTGCACTTGCTCTTCAGGAAACTTTCTATATGTTCTTCTACGGTGTTCGCCACGTTATTCCCAGCGAGATGTACAACGAAGCTATGGACTACTGCGAATGGAAGAACGGCTACCGTACAGAGGCCATGACCTCTGCGGCAAAGGGTCTTGCACAAAAGCTTGCGGGTACCTTCAGCAATTTCCTTAAAACCCTGTTCAAAAAGTGGATCGGTTACGATATCAACGCTTACGCCAGCGGTTCTGCCCAGACGGACGATACAAAGTTCTGGCTGTTTGCAATGTGTACTGTTCTTCCACTTGTCACAACAACGTTCGGCATTATACCGCTTCTCTTCTACGACCTTGCAGGTAAGAAGAGAGATAAGATGTACGAGGAGCTTCTTGCCCGCCGTGCTATGATGGCTTCTGAGGTTACAACGGGTGATACCGATGCGCTTGATAAGGTCAAGGCACAGCAGAAGGCTATTAACAAGACCGATGCTGACCTCAAGTAATTTAATTAATTACATTTATAAATTAATGGGAGAGTAAAGAAACAATGAAACGTGTTTTTGCGGGTGCCGCCGTTGTGCTTGCCGCAATGTCAGGGCTTACGGTGCAGTCGTTTGCTGCTACGGTCGATTTGCCGCCGGTGTTTGACAGCATTTCGCCTATAATTGAGTTTTTCCTCAAGATTGTCGAAGTGCTCGCAAAGGTGATAAGCTTTTTCGGCTGAGTCCAAATACCGTAAAAGAATTAAGTGTGTCTGCGTTTGCCGCAGGCACACTTTTTGTTATTGAAAGAGATTATCGAATTAGAGTTTGTCGGGATGTTCTTAAGCATAAAGGTGATTGTCAAAAGCTCCCTTTGAAGGGAGCTGTCACGAAGTGACTGAGGGTTGCTTGTAAACAATTTAATGAACATAAAATCTTGCAATCCTCCGTCTTTTGCTTCGCAAAATCCACC
>JAFXCT010000031.1 GCA_017521365.1 Clostridia bacterium | reverse complement strand
GTTATCCAGAAGATTTGTGCAGAGTGCAACTGTAAGGTTGACGTTTAGGAGGATGGCTCCGTATTCATCTGCGCCCTCGATATCGAGGATGCATAGCGTGCACTCCTTATGGTCAACACAATTGCCAACGACCCTGAGCCCGGCTCATTCTACAACGGCGTTGTTACACGCCTTATGGACTTCGGCGCATTCGTTGAAATTGCTCCCGGCAAGGAAGGCCTTGTACACATCAGCCGCCTTGATGTTAAGCGCACCGAGAAGGTAGAGGATGTTGTTGCTGTAGGCGATGAGGTTATCGTTAAGGTTCTTGAAATCGACGACCAGGGCAGACTCAACCTCTCCAGAAGAGACGCTCTCATCGAGATTGAGGGTATGGTACCCGAAAACACAATTTCCGATGCTCCCCGCCGTCCTGCTCCCCGCAAGGATTTCCGCAGAGGCGACAGAAAGCCCAGAAACTAATTCGGAATTAAGAATTAGGAATTCGGAATTAAAGAATAATTAAAAAAGATTAACCGCTTTTGCTTGGTGGCTGGCGGTTAATTTTTTTATGCTCAAGAATTGTTGCAACCAAACCGACACGGTGTTGGAATTTGTAACCGTTTTGTAACTGTTTGTAACCATTTGTAACTTCTTTTTCGGTAACTGCTGTGCTATAATGTGATTGCAAGTGAAAGCTTCACGAAGCGATTTTATTAAACAAGGAGAATTTGAAAATGAAAAAATTACTATCAATTGTGCTTTGCATCACTATGCTGCTGACGGTAGTTCCTTTAACGGCTTTTGCGGCAGACACGGAAGAAGAGCAGCTTCCCTATTGCGAAATTAAGTTCAAGGAAGGCTGCAGCGATGAACTGAAGGTAGGCGAAACGACAGAAATTTATATTGATTATTGTCCCGGCGAGTACGAGGAATACGAGCTTGAGATTTGGACTTATTCGAGGTACGTCTGTGAAATGGAAATCATCACGGATGAAAGCACGGGGCTTGTAACCGGTGCAATAATAACGGCACTTCAGGCGGGTACTTACTATCCTGCGGCGAGCATAAAGACTCCCGACGGCGTAGTTATTGAACAGGACATAGTCACTATATGGGTAAGCGAGGTTGATGAAAGACCGTTTTTTGAAAGGGCAGGAGACTGGATAAAAGCGTTGCCTGCAAACGTTTTTATGAGCCTTTACCTTACGTTTATCGTAGGAGGTTCTATGGCACTCTCCGTGTTTGACATTCCGAAAATAATAGCTGATTGGATTTCTGAATTGTACGGAAATGTTAAAGAAAAGCTGAACGCATAACCAAAAAAGGCTGTCCCATTTGTCGGGGCAGCCTTTTGAACTGTTCATTTTTATTTACTTGGCTTGCTTTCTCTTTTCAATTTCCGCAAGCATATGCTCGTACTGCTTTTCGTCGATTTTGGTCTTTTTAACCATTACGAGGTAGCCGACAGTCATAAGGATTATCGGCGTAACGCCGATGATAAGGCGAAGCACGACGACCATATAGCTGTCTGCACCGTCAAGCACAGCCTGAACGCCCGTGAGCTTTTGCTCCTCGGTTATGTAGCCGAGGTTTGCCTGCTGCTCAAGGTCGGAAATGCCGTTTGTGATTGAAAGCATACCGATTGCAAGGTAGGTGACCATTGTAATCAGCTTCTGCAGTGCGCTTGACATCTTTGCCATAAACGGACGCACGGAGAAGATAATGCCCTCGTTTCTTTCGCCCGTCTTGTATTCGTTGTATTCAATCGTGTTCATCAGGCAGATTGTAATAACCATATAGAACAGCGAGTAGCCGAAGCCGATAACCATAGCTTCAACGCAGTACATCCAGAACTTTATGCCCTGCGGTACGAAGAAGCCCGTGACGAGCAGCGCTGCACAGCCGCCGCAGGCGCAGAGCAGGGCAACAAGCGCAAGCTTGAAGCGTGCAAGGCGTTTTGAAATAATCGGATAGATGAAGAAAACGATACCCGATGCGGCGGCGTAGAAGGTTGTGAACATTGTGACGTTTGAGCCTTCATAGCCGAATTCAAGGTAAAAGTAGTTTGTGACAAAGGTGGTTACGACTGCGCCTGCAAGGTTTACAACAAGCATTATAAGCGCAACCCAGAGAAGCTGGTCGTTGCTGAAAATAATTTTAATAAGCTTCTTCAAGCCCGTTCTTTCTTCAAGCGGAACGTTTGCAACGTGCGGCTCTTTAACCGTTGCGCATACGGTTGCCTGTCCTGCGACAAAGGCAGAGGCAAAAATAATTGAAATTACCATATAGGCGGTGATTGAGTTGCCGCCGATTGTGTTCTTACCTGCGGTTAAAATCGGAATAAGTGCGGTTGAAAGAACGGTGCCCAGACCTGCAAAAAGGTTTGCAAAGGAGGTAATGCTGTTTCTTTCGTGTGCCTTGCTCGTCAGCGAAGAAAGCATTGACCAGTAGGAGATATCGTTCATCGTGTAGGTGATATCCCACAGCAGGTAGAGCACGGTGAAAGCGCCGACGAAGGCCCAACCCGTAATACGGTTTGAAAAGAAGATTACGAGCATAACCGCATTCGTCACCGCACCGATTAAAATCCACGGCTTGAATTTGCCGAATTTGGTGCGTGTGTTTTCAATAATTCCGCCCATAATCGGGTCGTTGAAGGCATCCCACACACAGCAGATAATCATAATAATGCTGATTGCGCTGAACTGTTCGGTCGTGAGCTGACGGGTGTAGAGTATGTAGGTGAGCAGGAACGCATTGTACAGGTTGTACGCAAGGTCTCTGCCGACACCGGGCACGGAATAGCACCACTTGTTTCTGCGGAAGATTTTTTGCTCTGGAGTCAATGCTGCTTTAGCCATTAAGCCACCGCCTTATATGTTTATTTGGTTTTAGTATAGGGTTTATGGTTTGTTATGTCAATAGTGTTGATTGTTGAAAGTGTACTCCGCACTCATTGAAGGCGGACTTTTTAACTTTTTTTATAGACACATATGCACGGTAATGTTATAATAAGAAAAAGGAGTGGTAATATATGAAAAGAAAAACAGTCAGATACCTGAGCACCGTGCTGAGCCTAATTATGCTGTTCGGTTGCATTTATACGGTTTCTGCGTCAAGTAATTCAGACTATGCGGCAGAGGTGAGTTGTGACGGAACACAGACCAAGCACCCGACGTTTGAGGCTGCTTTTGCCGAGGCTGACAGTACACCTGGTTGTACTCTTAAGCTGCTTGATGATGTCAGCGGCAACATTACGGTAACGGGCGAATTTACGCTTGACCTCAACGGTTACGATATTGTCGGCGCTTCATCCGCAAGCGTTATAACCCTTGAAGAGGGTGCTGTTTTCACCCTGACCGATGAAAGCCTTTTTGCCGACGGAAAGGTAAGTGGCGGAGAAGCTTTGTTCGGCGGTGCTGTAAATGTGAAAGGTGCAACTTTTTATATGGAAGGCGGCACTCTGTGCAATAATATCGCAGATGAGGTAGGCGGCGGAATTTTCGTTTCAAAAAGTGGCAAGGTATTTATGTCCGGCGGCAGAATATGTAATAACGAGGCTATGTCCGGTGGTGGAGTATACGTCCACGAAAGCTGGGGCACGTTTACGATGTCGGGCGGAGTAATAGAAGATAATACAGCCGAAGCAGGCAACTGTATATATAACGCCTGTGAGTTTATCCTTGAGGGCGGCGAAATTGTCGCATACGGCTGGGGCAGTATTATGAACGAGCACGGCGCAGGCTTCCTTATCAGGGGTGGAACCCTATCAACAGCTGATGTACGGGGAAGTGCTGTTTATAATTACGGTGGAGTACATATTTCAGGTGGCGTTTTTAAAAGCGTTTTTGAGGATGACCTTGTTACAATAAATAACCTTGGCTTTTACAGCCATACTTCGCTTTCGGGCGGTGAATTCATAAACGGATTGTCAATAAGCGGTGATATAGAGGAGAACTCAACCATTAACAATGCGCTGAGTTACACCTACAGTCTGCTCGATAATAATGGCAGACCTATAACTATTGAGGACGGTGAAGATACCGTAAGGCAATATTTTACCGTAGGAAAATATACGGGTGAGCCTGAACCCTTGCCAGAGGAAACGACAGAGGAGACAACTACCGAAGAAACAACCACTGAAGAAATTACGACGGATGAATCAACCACTCAAGAGGTGACTACAGAAGAGTATGTAACGGAGGAATCCACAACTGTAAATCAGCAACCTGAAAAAAATTCATTTATAGCGAATTTTCTTGAACAAATCAAAACAATATTTTATTGGGTTTGCTGGCTTGTGAAACTTTTGGTTGCGAACTTTTAATTTTTACCGTTAAATCAGTTGTACTATCAACACATAATTATCATTAAGCTCTGCTTCGGCAGAGCTTTTTAAGTTGTAATTTATAGTTAGCCTGTCTGTTTTTTTGCCGTTATGCTCGGCTCCCTCTGACGAGGGAGCTGTCGAAATCGCTTGCGATTTTGACTGAGGGAGAGATAAATAATAATGTGGTTTCGATGTTGTATTTCTCTCCCTCCGAGTTTTGCTTACGCAAAACCCACCTCCCTCGTCAGAGGGAGGCAACAGAATCAACATCTTTTATTTGTCCGACAAACTATAATTTGAACTATTAACTTCTTTACATTTATTTTATTTTATGCTATATTAATTCATAGTTTATTTTTAAATGAAATAAAAAAGGGGATAAACAAAAATGTTCGCAAAACTTTTCAGCTTATGTCTTGCAATCATGTACGCAATTACGCCGTATGCTGCTCCGTCAACCGAAACACCGATTGACGTGCTCGACGAAAGCTCGGTAAAGCTTACCTTTGCCGCTCTTGCAGACCCTCAGGTATCAAACTATATGTTTGAGCGTGAGAGAGTTATGCACGGCGCAGGCGACGACCTTGCCAACTCCTCCGTTGATATTGATGCGCTTCTCATCGCAGGCGATATTGCGGAAAACGGCCTTCAGTGCGAGTTTGACACGGTTGCTTCCCATATTTCGGATGCACCCGTAAGCCACTACATTATGGCTACGGGCAACCACGATATGAGACTGCGTGCCTACAAGCAGAGCACAAAGCGCTTCTGCAACTTCACAAACGGTCTTAACGAAACGGCAGGCAGCGACCTCACGATTGACAAGGTACGCTATTCCTACGAGGTAAACGGCTACACCTTCATCGTAATGGGCACGGACAAAACCGAAATGGAAGAGGCTTACATCAGCCCCGAGCAGCTTGAGTGGCTGGATGAAACCCTTGATAAGGCTTCGGGTAAAAAGCCCGTATTCGTCGTGCTTCACCAGATTCTCAAGGACACACACGGTCTTCCTCTCACCTGGGGCAGCGGTAAAAATGAAAAGGCAGGCTCCGTAGGTGAGCAGTCCGACGATATCAAGGCTATTCTCAATAAGTACAAGAACGTTATCCTCATCACGGGCCATATGCACACGGGCTTCGGCCAGTACACCTACCAGAAGGTTGATAATTTCCATTCAATAAACCTGCCCTCACTTTGCATTGACAACAAGGACGGCGACTACAACGGCCCCGGTATCGGCTATATGGTCGAGGTCTACAGCGACAAAGTCGTTTTCAGAGCAAGAGACTTTGACGACGGCTGCTACGTACCCGATTACGACCTGACAATCGAGCTTACAAAATAATTTTTCCACGGAGATGATTATATATGCCGGGTCTGGTTCTTGAAGGCGGTACCTTCCGCCCGATTTTCTCCTGCGGAGTTATGGATGCCCTGCTGGAAAACGACGTTCATTTTCCTTACCTTGTGGGCGTGTCCGCAGGCATATCCGACAGCGTTTCGTACGTTTCCAAGCAAAAGGGCAGAAACCTTGATATGTTGGTTGAATACCGCCACGACAAGCGTTATATCGGTATCCGCAACCTTTTCACAGAGGACCGTTCACTTTTCGGCAGAAAGTTTATTTACGAAACCCTGCCCAACGAAATCAATCTGTTTGACTTTGAAACCTTCCGTGCAAATCCTGCCGAAATATGGGTGGGTGTAACAAATGCCGAAACGGGCGAAATGGAATATTACTGCGATAAGGAAGGCAAAGAAGGCTTTTTGCTGCTGGAGGCTACCTGCGCTTTGCCTATAGCCTTTCCGCCGATAATCTATAACGGCAAGCAGTATTACGACGGCGGTCTGGTCGATTCAATCCCCGCAAAAAAAGCTATTGAGGACGGCCACGAAAAGCTGCTGATTGTCCTCACCCGTCCCGAGGGCTATGTAAAGGAAGAATCGAAGGCTTACAAAATTGCCGCGGCATTGCTCAAACGCAAATACCCCAAGGTTGCCGAATTGCTTCTTACCAGACACACACGCTACAACAAGGAAGTCGAATTCTGCAATCAGCTTGAAAAAGAGGGCAAGGCAGTAATCCTCCGCCCGAGTGAGGATGTGCAGATATCATCCCTTGAAGGCGACGTGGAAAAAATCAAGAAAATTTATTGGTACGGCTACGACCTTGCCAATAAGAATATGGACAGAATAAAAGCGTTGTTTGATTAAGTCCGGTCAAAATAACAGCATACAGTATTTTCGGTAATACTGTATGCTGATTTTTTTATTGTAGTATTATTCTTTCAACCTCGTCATAACTGCCCGCAATATACGTCGGGCTGATATCGGGGTGAGGCTCGGCGGAGAAATAACAGGTGTCAATCCCTGCGTTTATTCCGCCCTTGATATCCGAGGTAGGGGAGTCGCCAATGATTAAAATTCTGCTCTTGTCCTTTTCCTCGATGTTTTCAAAAACATAGTCAAAATATTCCTTATCGGGCTTCTGAAAGCCTATTTCCTCTGAAACAAAGGTCTTTATAAACACCTTGTCAAGTCCGCTGACAGCCATTCTTTTTGCCTGAATGTGAGCCGTGCCGTTGGTAACTGCGTAAAGCAGTACACCTTTACTTACCAGCCTTTTGCACAGCTCGATTGCTCCGTCGTACAGTATGCCCATACCCGAAAGCAGCTCCTTGTAATCCTTGCCTACCTGCTCGGCATCGGCGGTAATTCCCATTTCCTCAAACAGAATTTCATACCTTTTCGTGCCGATTTCTTCCTTGCCTATCTCCTTGCGCTCAAACGCCTTCCACAGGCTGTCGTTTATTGCGGAGTATCGCCTGTAAACGTTGATATCACAAGGAATACCGTGCTTTTTCATAGCGGTGAGAAAGCCCTGTCTTTCGGCGCTCGAAAAGTCGAGCAGCGTGCCGTCAAGGTCGAATAAAGCGGTTGTGTATTTCATAGCCTACCTCACAGTTGAAATAATAATCGGGAGCACCTTTGGACGGCTGTTGCCGAGCGTTACGGCAGCCGTATATTCCTCTGCCGCCGAAGCGAACAGAGCCTCGTCATTTGCATAAAGTGTGGCAAGTATATCACCTTTACACACTTTGCCGCCCGTCTTCTTCAGAATTTTTAATCCTGCGGCAAAATCAATCGTGTCGTTTGCCGTTTTTCTGCCTGCGCCGAGCATACAGGCGGCAATTCCGATGCGCTCGGAATCCATTTTCGTTATATATCCGTCACTTTCTGCAACAATATCAAAGCTGTATTTTGCCTTCGGGAATTTATCTATATTATCAAGGTAAGAAGCATCTCCTCCCTGTGCCTCAACGCAGGCCTTCAGGGTTTCAAAGGCTCTGCCGCTTTCAAGTGCCGCTCTTGCCAGGGCGGTACATTCTTCCTCGCTGCCCTTGCCCGAAAGCACAAGCATATTTGCCGCAAGGCAGATGCAAAGCTCCTTCAAATCCTCGGGCCCGTTGCCTCGGAGCGTTTCAACCGCCTCGATTACCTCAAGGCTGTTGCCCACGTTAATGCCCAGCGGTACGTCCATATTTGAAATAACCGCCGCCGTCTTTCTGCCGACAGCCGTGCCTATATCTATCATTTCCCTTGCAAGGCTTTGCGCGAGCTCAGGCGTTTTCATAAACGCACCGCTACCCACCTTGATGTCGAGCACTATGCACGCCGCACCTGCGGCAATTTTTTTGCTCATAATTGAGGAAGCAATAAGCGGAATGCTGTCAACCGTAGCCGTAACGTCACGCAGGGCATACAGCTTTTTGTCTGCCGGTGCAAGGTTGCCCGACTGACCGATAACGCTCATCGAGCTTTTTTCAACAACGCCGAAAAATTCCTCTCTCGTAAGAGTCGTTTTGTATCCGGGTATGGATTCAAGCTTGTCAACCGTACCGCCCGTGTGACCGAGGCCTCTGCCGCTCATTTTTGCAACCTTAACGCCGCACGAAGCCACAATCGGGGCAACGATAAGCGTGGTTTTGTCGCCTACACCGCCGGTTGAGTGCTTGTCGGCGGTAATTCCGCCGAGCGGTGAAAGGTCAACCGTGTCGCCCGAGTTTGCCATAGCAAGCGTTAAATCAGCCGTTTCACGCTTTGACATACCCTTGAAGAAAATTGCCATAAGCATAGCCGTAAGCTGGTAATCGGGGATTGAGCCGTCTGCCGCACCGAAGGCAAAAAACTCAATTTCCTCTTTGGTCAGCTCAAAGCCGTCACGTTTTTTCTTGATAATATCGTAAAATCGCATAGTGTTAACACCTCATAAAGAAAAGCTGTACGGCAGAAGGTCGCCGAGTGTGTGCTCCTCGAAATCGTGTGTGCTTCGGGCAACGATAACCCTGAAATCCCTGCCGCAAAACTCACTCAGTACCTGCCTGCAAATTCCGCAGGGGTAGGGCAGGTCCGTTTCATCTGCCTTACCGCCGACTATTGCAATTGCTTCAAAATCCCTGTGCCCTGCCGCAACCGCAGAAAAAAGAGCCGTGCGCTCGGCACACATTGTTGCGCCGTAGCTTGCGTTTTCAATATTACAGCCCGTGAAAATACTGCCGTCCTTACAAAGAACAGCCGCACCCACGCTGTAGCCCGAATAGGGTGAGTATGAATTTTTTCTTGCTTCAAGTGCCGCCGAAATAAGCTCTTTCATTTTTCGCAACTCCTTACCGTATTAACAATATTATATCATTTTACATAAGATATACAAGAGCAAAGCACGATGAATTTTCACTCGTGTGCTCAATACACGAAAGGAGCACAAGTTTATGCGTATGAACGAGCCCGTGCGTATGGGTTGTGAAGCGTGTAACAAGCGCAGCGAAATGCAGTTTCACCGTGCCGTTACACCCTTCCCCGACGATTGGGCAATAGCAATGGCGTACGTGCCTATGCAAACGGACACAACTGCCTACGAGCCTGCACAGGCTCTGTGCGAGGGCACTTTGTTCGTTGCGCTCAACAAGCCTTTTAAAAGAGGGTGTGCCGGATGAATACCAACCACGCAGAGCTTTATAAAAAACTTGCGGCGGCAGATTTTGCGCTCTGGGATATGCACCTCTACCTCGACACTCATCCCGGTGACCTGAATGCGGTGGGTGTCTGCAACAAGCTGCAGAAGAATGCGGCAATGCTCAGAGCAGAATATGAGGCGGCTTGCGGTAAGCTGACAGCAGCCGACGCACACGGCGTCGAGTGGCTGTGCGACCCGTGGCCGTGGGAGAAATGCGGGTGTGATTGCTGATGTTTGTCTATGAGAAAAAATTACAGTATCCTGTAAAAATCAAAACGCCTAACGCCAAACTGGCGTCTGTCATAGTCAGCCAGCTCGGCGGTCCTGACGGCGAACTCGGCGCATCAATGCGCTACCTCAACCAGCGCTATGCAATGCCCTGGGGCGAGCTTAAAGGCCTGCTTACGGACATCGGCACGGAAGAATTGAGCCATATCGAAATGGTGGGTACGCTGCTTTATCAGCTTACCAAAAACCTTACGGTTGACGAAATCAAGCGGCAGGGTTTTGACAAGTATTTTGTTGACCATACAACTGGCGTTTATCCCGTAGCCGCAAGCGGTACGCCGTGGACTGCGGCAACAATCCAGTCAACGGGCGATACGCTCGCAGACCTTTACGAGGACCTTGCCGCCGAGCAGAAGGCGAGAAAAACCTACGACAATATCCTCCGCCTTTCCGACGACCCCGACGTCAGCGACGTCATAAAATTCCTGCGTGCAAGGGAAGTAGTCCACTTCCAGCGCTTTGGTGAAGGGTTGCGCTTTGCTACTGATAAGCTCGACAGCAAGAATTTCTACGTCTGCAACCCGTCATTCGACAAAAATTGCGGCTGCTGAAAACGGAATAATATCTGAAAAAACAAACCATCGGTGTGCGGAAAAATCCGTACACCGACATTTTATTTGCTTTTGTTACGGTTGTAAGTTATAAGCAAATCCAAATTATAATTTATAAGTTTAATATTTTATGTTGCTTTGTTTTGCAAATTGTGATAAAATTACAAAGTATATGTGGAAGTGTTTTTTGTGCAAATTTTATGTCAGGTGATGCTTGTGTTTGATATTCATTGCCATATATTACCTTGTGTTGATGACGGCTCGGGAAGCCTGATTGATTCGGTTGAAATGGCCGAGCTTGCGATTCGTTCGGGAACGGTCGGAATTATCGCAACACCGCACTGCAATATGCCGGGAGCATTTGAGAATTTTTGGTCGGCAGATTTTGATGCAAAGATTAAGGAACTGAATGGTGCCCTGCTGAACCGAAACATTCCGATAATGGTCTATCCGGGTCAGGAAATATTTGCTTACGGCAATATTGTCGAGCGGATAAAAAACAATGAGTTGATTACGCTTAATAATTCAAAATACATTCTTGTTGAGTTCGATTTTTCGGTGTCTGAGCGGGAGATGCTTAAATATCTCCGGATGATAATGGCAGAGGGTTATGTGCCGATTGTTGCTCATCCTGAGCGATATTTTCTTTTCGGTGAAGCCCCTGAAACGGTTAGGGATATTCGCTCTGTCGGTGCACTTGTCCAGGTCAACAGCTCAAGTATTACAGGAAACTTTGGCTATTATCCTGAACGTGTGGCTTCATATTTCCTTGAAAATCAACTGGCCGATTTTGTTGCAAGTGATGCACACAGCCAGTATTCCAGAACTCCCGACCTTTTTTCGGTGCACGAAATGATATGCGAAAATTATTCCTATGAATATGCAGATTTACTGTTGGATGGGAATCCTCTGAACGTGATAAATAACAAAGAAATACGGTGATGATTTATGGTTAAACTGTTGCAAAGACTTACTCTGGTGCTGTTTATTCTGGTGCTGGCGGCTTTTATAGCTTTTTCAATTGTGGAAAGACTGACAACAGATACAACAATGCCTTACATAACGGTTGATTCCGATGTTATTGAAATAAGCGTAAAGGATAAAAAAGAAGCTCTGCTTTCCGGAGTTACTGCATACGACGGAAAGGACGGAGATATTTCTGACAGAATTCTCATTGAGTCTATATCCAAATTTATTGAGCCCGGTGTTTGCTCGGTAACCTATGCAGTGGCAGATTCTGATAAGCATGTTGCAAAGCAGACGCGTACTGTCCGCTATACAGATTATACTCCGCCCGAATTTTATATGAAGCGTGCGTTGGTTTACGGTGTTGATGAGGCGCTCGATATAAGGGCAGCCGTAGGTGCACGTGATAGTATAGACGGTGATATAAGTGACAGAGTTTCCATTGTCACCACCGATTACGTCAAGAACACAATAGGTGTTTTTACTGTTTCGCTTCAGGTTTCAAACAGCATGGGTGATACGATTTATCTCGATGTTACGGTTCATGTTGAAGGCAACGAAACAATGGCACCGCAAATTCAGCTTAAAAAGAGCCTGATTTATGTAAAGAAGGGCGAAGAGCCGATTTTTGAGGACTATCTCGGTGACGTTACGGTTAACGGTGTGCTGATGAAGAAGGATGAAATTCAGCTTCTTATTTCTACCAACTTTGATTCCGAAGAAACCGGTACCTATAATGTACATTACTATATCACAACCAATGAAGGCTATGAGGGCCACTCGATTCTGACGGTTGTTGTAGAGGAGTGATGGGAATGAAAAACAGAAGTTCAGAAATAACTTTCAATTTTGAATGGAACAGTCTGATAAAAGATATGGTGCAAAGTCTGTGGTGTATTGTTCTTATCGCTCTGGCTGCCCTGATGAGTATTCAGGTTGTTGAAAAGAGCATTTATACCCCTACATATACCAGTACGGCTGTTCTCGTTGTGCGCTCAAGGGTCGGCACAACGGGTGCGTTCAGTAGCTTGACTGCATCGATGGAAATGGCCAACATTTTTACAGATGTATTCAAGCAGAATTCTCTTAAAAAGCTGGCAGCCGAGAATATAGGACTGGATTCTTTTGACGGTACAATTACCACAAGCCTTACGGAGGCTACAAACCTTCTGAATGTTTCCGTCAAAGCAAAGGATCCCGAGCTTGCTTTCAGGCTGCTCAGGTCAATTCTTGAGGTTTATCCCGAGGTTACGCAGGCAGTTTTTACCGATTCGGTTATAGATATTGTTTCTGAGCCTAAAATGGCAACATTTCCCTCAAACTCAAGGCTTACGGTGTACAGAAATGAAATAATATTTCTTGCTATGCTGCTGGAAGGAGGACTTGTTGCGGTTTTCTCGCTGTTCAGAGGTACGGTTAAGGAGGAAAAAGGCTTTGACGATAAGGTTGACGCCAAGCTCCTAGGCACAATATCTCACGAAAAGCCTCACCTTTCCAGAAAAGAACGCTTCAGACGCAAAAAGAGAGCGCTTCTTATCAACGATGCTTATGCCAGCTTGAAGTTTTCGGAGGATTATCAGAAGATCTGTAATAAGTTTGAGTATATGTACAAGAATCAGGGCAAGCAAACCTTTGTTATTTCCAGTGTGGCTGAAAACGAAGGTAAATCAACCGTTGCGTCAAACATTTCGCTTGCTCTTGCGGAACGTGGCTATAACGTTATTCTCCTGGATATGGACTTGCATAAGCCTTCAATTTATAAGATTTTCGATTTCTATGATGCGGCCGAAACAGATTGGTCTGATATACTGTCAAGCAAAACGGAGCTTGTCAATATGAGGTTTTATCGCTACAGAAAAAGCGGACTTATAATTGCGTTCAACAAGAAAACTAACACAAATAAAAAGGTTATGATAAACAATCAGGTGGTGGGCAGCAGGCTTGAAAAGCTCAAAGCCAAGGCTGATTTTATAATTATTGATACCCCGCCTACTTCTGTTTCGGCGGATGCGGTTGCAATTGCTGAAAAAGCGGATGCAACAGTTCTTATTGTCCGAACGGACTGCGTGCTTGTTGAAGATATAAATGAGGCTGTCCTTAATATTACGGAATCCGGCGGCAAGCTTGAAGGCTGTATACTCAATAATGTTTACGAACCGTTCACCTTGTTTGGTCAGATTGGCGTTGATGAAAGAGGTTACTATTCCCGCAGTAACCATTACGGATACGGTTACGGCTATTCGAAGCCTGCCCATACATATACGGACGGCTATTTGAGAAACCCTGAGGCGGGATATTCTTACGACTCATCAGATGATACAAGAAGTGACGAATAAGGTTGGTAGACTATGAATAACAATCCTGTTAATAAAGAGAATAATGGGTCGAGCGTTGAGCTGCGCATATTTTTCGGAGATATATGGCGTGGTGTAAGAAAATTTGGTTGGGTTGCTGTTGCTCTTGCTGTGCTGTTGGGCGGAGTGCAGTTTTATCGCAGCTTTACAAGCTTTGTGCCTGCGTATAATGTTTCTGCAACCTTTACCGTTCACACCGAAAACGAAGTTCTTACTGGAGATAACGGAATAGCAGCATATTCTTTCTATTATGACCGTGAAACGGCTGACCAGTTGGCAACGGTTTTTCCGCATATTATCGGCAATCAAATTCTGCGTACCAAGGTTTGCAATGACCTGGGTGTTGAAAGTATGCCTGCTTCAGTCAGTGCAAAATGTGTTCAGGGTACGAATATGGTTACACTTACCGCAACCGGAACTGACCCTCAGCTGACGTATGATACGCTGCTTTCTGTCATAGAGAATTATCCCGAGCTGGCTGATTATATTATCGGACGCACTAAGGTTGTAATGATAAACGAGCCTATCGTGCCTGAAAAGCCCTCCAACGAAGGGGCGTGGGTAGCTTCTGTATCAAGAGCTGTCCTTATCGGAGCAGCGCTGGGTCTGGCGTGGATTGTTGTATATGCGTTCATGCGTAAGACCGTACGCACCAAAGAGGATATCAGAACTGTGTTCAATCAGCACTGTGTTGCGGTATTACCTCAGGTCGTATTCAAAAAATACCGCAGAGAAATTGACAAAAGCATACTTATTACCAACCCTCTTGTAGGTAATGATTTCCTTGAATCTCTGCGCTTGATGAGAGGTTCGCTTCAGAGCTTGCTGGCAGATGACAAAAAAACGGTAATGGTTACAAGCACTGCTCCCGCAGAGGGTAAGACCGTTGTTGCGGCAAACCTTGCTTCAATTTTTGCAAAGGAGGAGAAAAAAGTCCTCCTGATAGATGCTGACCTTCGCAATTCGGGTCTTAAGAGCTTGTTCGGAAGGGTAAAGGTTCCGAAAACTGAGAAAGTAAAAAACAGCTTTTACCGTGTGGATACAGTAGATTCTCTCGGTTTTGATCTGCTTACATTTAACAAACAGATTAACGATGTTCGGAAAATTGTCCGTTCAGACGAACTGAAACGAAAGCTTAATGAGTTCAGGTCGGAGTATGATTTTGTCTTTGTTGATACTCCTCCCTGCGGTATAATTTCAGATGCCGCAATGCTTGCGCAGTCGGTTGATGCAATCGTTTATGTAATAAGGGAAGATGCTGTTATGCAAAAAACTATCCGTACGGGTATCAGCTCAATGCTGGAAACCGATGCACAATTCCTTGGCTGTATACTTAACGGTGCTGCAATCGGCTTTGGCGGCTATTATCGGTATGGCGGCTATTACAGCAACTACCGCTACGGTTACTCGGCAAAACACAGCTACGGCAAAAAGAAGAGCCGGTTGTAATAAAAATAATATCTGAATAGGAGGTGATAATGTGAAAAAACCGGCTGAATATGTATCTCTGTTCCGCTCAATGAGTAAGGAGTGGAGGTGGATTCTGCGTTATGTTTCACGTTATCGTCTTCAGATAATTGTTTATGTCGTAATAGGCATTCTGAGTACGGCGATGGGCATTGGCTCAACCGTTGCTTCAAAATATCTTATAGATTCTGTCGTTTCCCGTGACACGAAAACTGTTGCCATAAGCGCTGTGCTGGCGGTTAGCCTTGCTTTGGCACAGATTGTCGTAAACGCAGTAACATCAAGGGTTGCGACCGTTGTTGGCACTAAGGTGAGCAATGAAATTCGCTCAAATGTGTACGAGCATATGGTTTGTTCGGATTGGGAGGATATAAGCAAATATCATTCGGGTGACCTGCTCAACAGAATTGAAGGCGATGTTTCTGCCTTGGCAAGCAGCGTGATTTCTTTTGTGCCTAACGTTTTTATGAGAGTAACTCAGTTTGCAGGCTGCCTTGCGGTTGTTCTTTACTATGATCCGATAATGGCGCTTTTTGCTTTGCTGAGCGCTCCTTTCCTTGCGGTTACATCAAACATTTCTGCCAAAATGATGCGCAAGTATAATGTTGAAAGCCGTAATATGAACGGAAAAATTCTTTCGTTTTATTCGGAGTCCATACAGAATATTCAGACTATCAAGGCGTTTGGAATAACGGGAAGATATGTCGGTCAGCTCAAGGATTATATGGCTGTTTACAGGAAAATGAGACTTGACCACAATAAGTTTTCCGTTGTGATGACTGCCGGTCTATCCGTTATAGGCTTGCTGGTTGCATATCTCTGCTACGGCTGGGGTGTGTGGCGCTTGTGGCAGGGCTTTATAACCTTTGGTACGATGACGCTGTTTTTGCAGATTTCTGGTCAGCTTACGTCGTCGTTTTCCGCTATCGTTTCATTGCTGCCCACATCAATTTCCATTGCTACGGCGGCAGGCAGAATCATGGAGATTACTGATATTCCGCCGGAAAAAAATGACGATGATTCAGCTGCTGAAGATATGGCTGCCGCAGCTGAAGAATCGGGGATTTCTCTGAAATGCGATAACCTGACTTATGCATATAAGGGTACGGATATACCTGTTGTAAAGGATATATCGTTCTATGTGAATCCCGGTGAAACGGTTGCTTTGGTCGGCCCTTCGGGCGAGGGTAAAACAACAATACTCCGCCTTATTCTCGGCCTTGTCAAACCGCAGGACGGATGTATGACAATGTCTGTTGCAGACGGCAGGGTGCTTGATGTTTCTGCAAGCACGAGAAGATTCTGCTCGTACGTACCGCAGGAAAATGCAGTTTTTGCAGGCAGTATAGCCGATAATCTGCGCATCGTAAAGCCGGACGCTGCAGATAAAGAGCTTGTTGAAGCACTGAAAAACGCAGATGCATGGGGCTTTATTGAAAAACTCCCTGACGGAATGTATACACAGATGAATGAAAAAGGCGTGAATTTTTCAGAGGGTCCGGTGCAGCGAATTTCAATTGCACGGGCATTGCTGAG
>JAFXCT010000030.1 GCA_017521365.1 Clostridia bacterium | reverse complement strand
TCTCTTAATTCTTTTATTTCTTTTTCATATTGCTTGATGTGTCTGTATTTTCCGGGCATAAAAATTCCTCCTATGATAGTTATCTTAATTCTACCATAGGAGGGTGTTTTTTTCATTGTACGTTTTTTACGGTCCTGTGCACAATTTCGGGCAGGAGTTTTTATGCTCAAGCGGCTTGTATTTTTACTTAATTCTTCTTCCCTCTGCGGATATAATCTTCGTTGATTTTATCACTCCAATCGGCGGTGAGCGGAGCGCTTGCACGCATTTTGCACACGGCGTTTGAAACGGATTCGTAAATGATGCTTGTGCCTTCCTTATCTGCGTTGTAATTTACCGCCCTGTCTGCACCGATGCCGTACTGTGCGGCGGTTTCGACTGCGTCGATATTTGCACCGATGAAAAGGAATTCCCAGCCGTATTTTTCTTTCTGCCGTTCAATCATCGCCTTGACTTTTTCGCTCGAATAATGGCGGCTTGCGTTTTCCATACCGTCGGTTGTAATGACGAACATCGTGTGTTCGGGCACGTCCTCGGGGCGTGCGTACTTGTGAACGTTGCCGATGTGGTGAATAGCACCTCCGAGCGCATCAATGAGAGCGGTACAGCCTCTTACTGTGTAATCCTCACTTGTCATCGGCTTGATTTCGGAAAGCTTCACCCTGTCGTGAAGTACCTCGCTCACACCGTCAAAGAGTACGGTTGAAACAAAACATTCGCCCTCCTGCTTCTTCTGCTTTTCAATCATAGCATTGAAGCCGCCGATTGTGTCGCTTTCAAGCCCTGCCATAGAGCCGCTTCTGTCGAGAATAAATACGAGTTCCGTAATGCTGTTTTTCATTGTCTTTTCCTCCAAAAATAAAATGTGGCTGCTTCGGTTTCTCAACCTTACAACCACATTATAGCGATTAAGTTTATTCAATTGGTCGCTCGACGGGAGACTTTTATCAATCCCATTCGTTACCCGTAACTGTTTCGAGATTTGTACCTTTTGTTTCTTTAACCTTGAAGATGATAATAATAAGTGAAACAATAAGGCTGGGAAGAGCAAGACCGAGAGAAACAATCGGAATCGAGGAATTACCGAAATGGTTGATAAGCGGTACGCCCACAAGATATGTCACAACGTAGCCTATACCGAGAGCAAACATCTGCAGGGAAACAATCGAAGAGCGCAGGTTAGTCGGCGAGGATTCACCGACCATAAGACAGTTTATATCTGTGCTTGACCAGAAGCTTCCGATACAAACGCCGCTGAAAAAGCCGACGACGTAAGGATTCCAGGCGTTTTCTGCGCCGAAGGAAAATACGACAAGAGAAACAAGCGTTGCAACCGCCATTGAAACAAGGGCCGCTTTTCTGCCGAACTTATCGGAAATGAAGCCGTGGCTTAGCTGTATAAGTCCGCTGCCAACCGGGAACATAAACAGCGCAGACGTTACCGCACCAACGGAAACGGCATTGAGTGCAGCATCGAGATTTTCATAAAGGCCTTGTTCTAAAAACGCCTGTGCATATCCGTAGGTGATGATTGGCTGATACTGCATTGTTATAAGCACGCCGACGGTGGCAAACGCTATTGAGCCGTAAAGCCAGCGGAGCTGTTTGTGCTTTGAAACAAATCTGAACGCCGCAACCAGACCGCCCTGAGCATTGGAAGAATTGCCTGAATGTTTATCGGCTTCTCTTTCTTCATCGCTCATACGCAGATATCTGAGTCTGGATTCGATGAAAGCATCGGTTTCACGCAGGGACATAAGCGCAATCAGCGAAGCTGCGATACCCAGAAGAGCAGGAATAAGGTAAACCATTCTCCATTCAGACGCATCCGACATAAGCGTACGGCGCAGAAGAGGAATAAGCATCAGACCGAGGGTAGAAACGCATTTAACAAACGAAAAGATTTTCGCTCTGTGTTTGGGCGGTGCGGATTCTGTTACATAAACGACCTGCATATCGTGAGGCACGAAGAAGGAAATAATAACCGCACCGACGATATAAAGCGGAATGTTGTTTGAAAGGAAAATAAAGAAAAGGCCTATACCCATACCAAGCGTATTTATGATAAGAAATGTTTTTCTGCCGTATCGGTCAGACAAAGGCTTATAGACGAGGGAAAGCCCCTGAAACGGGAACGCAATAATGCTGAGCAAATCAAGCTTTGCTATTGATGAGTCACCGAATATGGGTGCAAATAAATCCTGTGCAATTTCCGTTTTCATCAAAGACTGAATCTGAGAAGCAATTTCATCGGTGACGTAAACAATGCAGATAATCAGAATAAGAAAAAGAAGATATCCGCCCTTTCGTGGCTTCGCTTTTTCTTTTTCAAGCTTTGCTATTTCTTTCTGAATTTTTGCCTGCTTCTTTTGCAGTGCTTCCTTGGAAAGTGTTTTTGCCATAAATTTTCCTCCCGAAGTTTATTTCAGTTCAAGTGATATTAAATCAATACTGCCGTTGCCTGAATATTTAAAGTAAATTGACTTTTTGCCCGAAAGCTTCAGCGGCACACGGTATTCTCTGATATCTGCCGAATTTTCAAGCGTAATACAGGCAACAGACTCACTTTGCAAATCAAAAAAGACCTCAATTCTGCCCTTGTCTCCTCTGACACAAAGCAAAAGCTCTTTACAGTCGCACTCAAAATATTTATAGCCTGCAACGCTTCCGTCTCTCATATTATGGATATACTGCCGAGGCTCACATTCTCTGTCGCTTCCGTCCTGCGTTATGCACGGATGAACGGCAGATTTCTTTTTGTTTTTGAAGAAGGTGCTTTTAATTGCCCCTTCCTGAGAAAACAGCACGCAGGCAATGCCTGCCTCATATTTTCCGAGCCCCAACGGTTTGCCGTTAAGACCGCAGGAGGTCATTTCGGCAGGCCCGAAAAGCCCTGTTACGGGGTCATATTCAAGCAGCTGTGCAACGCCCTGTCTGTTGCATTCCCTGCGGTTTGTGTGTCTGTGGCCGAAAACATAGAATTTACCGTTTATGTATTCAACAGAGCCGTGGTTATTTCCCCAATAATTGAGTGCCTTTTTATTGCCTTTTATTCCGATATCGCCGTTTGAATGAAGAGTGCCTGCAAAGCGGAAATCCTTATCGGGATAATCGCTGACTGCATACGCAAGCTCGTGAGAAAGAACCGAGGAATAGATAAAATAATACTTGTCTGCAAACCTGCGGATTGAGCTTGCCTCATAAAACTCGTGTCCCTCAAAGCCCGTACCCTTACTGTTGTGCGTGCCGGGAATAAGCTGCTTTACGCTTCTGACGGTCAGCATATCGCAGTCAAGCTCAAGCACCTGATTGCCTTTTGCGCCCTTTACGGGGCTGATTAAATCGATACCCAGACGCAGAAACCAAACGTTGGGGCTGAAGCCCGAATAAAGCCATATTCTGCCGTTATCGTTTATAACTCCCGGGTCAAAGGGGAAAAAATCACCTTTTCTGCGTCCGTAAAGAGTACCGTCGGGGTGCTTGACATAGCCGTAAAACTCAAATTTGCCTGCCGGCTCATTGCAGACAGCAACGCTGATTGACGGTGAAAAACTCAAACCGTAATAAAGGTAATACCGGCCGTCGTTACCCCTGCAGACATCGGGAGCAAACATACGCATTCTGCCATTTTTGTTCTTGGGGTCCTGACTTTTGCGGTAAATAACACCTTCGTATTTCCAGTCCGACAAATCGTCAACAGGTGCCGACCAGCAAACGTAATCCTTTTCACAGAAGGCTTTGCCCCCGAATGAGTCGTGAGAGCCGTATATATATACCCTTTCTCCGAAAATATGCGGCTCACCGTCAGCAATGTATTCAAATGAAGGCAGATATGGGTTGAGAGCCTGTTTTTTCATTCGTTCACCTGCTTTCGGTTCAGCATCCCAACAGCATCTGGTCAAATTCAAACAGGGCTTCATTTATAACAAAAACATCATAAACGCCCTTTTGCAGGAAATACCTGATTATCTTATCAAAGGTAAAACTGCGTGAGAGTGTAAGTCCCGCAGATGCGAGCAAATCCTGCGTTTCGTCAAGGGTCAGCTCAAGTGCAATTGCAAACGCAACGGCGGTCTGTTTTGACGGCTTGTAGGTTTGTGGATTGCACTTGATTTTTGAAAAGGTCTTTTTGTCAACGTTGGCCTTTTTGTAGCACTCGACATCTGTCATACCCTTGGCGTCGATGTAGTCAAAAAGCTTGTATGCAAAGGATTTGTCCATAGCCTTCATATATTCTTCAAGCGATTTGTTTTTCGCACCGCTTTGCGGTGCAGGCATTGAGGCACACACCGGCGTCGAATCGCATTTACGCTCAAAGCGAAGAGTTTTTCGTGGGATAAATTCTTCAGAGCTGTCAATTTCAGCATTGAAAGCAGCTGTCTTCTCCTCAACATAATCATCGGTTATAAACTCGCTGATTTCGTTAAAAACAGCCTTACTGAATTCGTAGGACTTGCGGTCATAAACGCAGAGATAAACGTTGAGCTCGTGCTCAAACAGGAATTCGGTTATAACCTGAATTGCAAATTTCAGCACCTTGTCCTTCGGGTAGCCGTAAGCACCTGCCGAAATAAGCGGAAACGCAACGGATTCACAGCCGTACTCAACTGCAAGTTTGAGCGACTCGGTATAGCAGGATTTGAGGATAATGCTCTCGCCCGCAAGACCGCCGTGCCACACGGGACCCGAGGTGTGAATTATGTGCTTGGCATCAAGGTTATAGCCGTTTGTGATTTTTGCAGAGCCGAGTCCGAGGGGAGCGAGCTTTTTGCATTCAATATCAAGCAGAGGACCTGCGGCATTATGTACGGCAAGGTCAACACCGCTGTAGCCCACCATTTCCTCGTTGGTGGTGTTTACAATGGCATCAACCTTCATTTTCGTTATGTCTTGTCTGATAATTTTAAGCGGCATATCCTCACCCCTTTTAATTATACTATAAATTATTATACCATAAATGTAAAGCTTTGCAAACACGAAAAAAGCCGCCCTAATTAACGGAAGGGGTACTTCATAATTAGGCTTTTGCAGACAGTCGGAATGATTGAATTGTAAGGATTACCAATCTGTCAAACAGGTTTCAGCTTTAATAAACAAACCGCACGGTTTTTTACGCCCGTGCGGTTTCATCGTTGTTATACGGTAACAGCCTTAAACTTATGCTCAATAGGTTAAATGCGGTGTTATGTGGAATACTTTTCAACAAACTCTATAATAGGTGTGTTATCCTCCAGTCCGTGGGGATGGTGCGCACAGTTTGCTTTGCCAATGGAAACAATTGTTCCGCCGTTTTCCCGATAATACTTTTCAAGAACAGCTTCTCTTCCTTCAAACAGAAAATCAAGTCTCTTAAAGCCGTTCCAGATTGATTCAGTCATTCAAGCGCCGCCTTTATTGAATTTTTGACTAATTTTGATATTCTTCCGTTTGTCAAGCATTTCACCCGAACACAGTATTTATATGTATTTTTCAATAACTTTCTGTAATTCTTCTTTAATAATCTGATGTCCTTCAAGGGTGGGGTGAATGCCGTCAGCGGTCCAATAACCCGTGTTACCGTCACTGCATAATTTATCAAACCGCTTCTGCAGCGGAACAAAGTCAAAACCGTATTTTTCTGCAATCTGTTTTGATATTTCAGCCATTTTTCTTACTTCGGAAATAAACTCATCCAATAGTTTTTCCGTGCAGGAGCCTTTCAGAATAAAAGGTTCTAAAATTATGATTTTGATTTCAGGTAAGCTTTCTCTGATTTCATCGATTAGCATCTCATAAATCATTCTGAATTTTTTCGGGCTGACACCGCAGCTCATAGTAAGTTCATGAGAAACGTCATTGACACCGATAAGAATAGACATATAATCGGGCTTCAGGTTAATTATATCCTCTTTGATTCGGGCATAAACGTCGGTTATTCTGTCTCCGCTTTTTCCTCGATTGATGAATTCGATTTTGCCTTCGTATTTATCTTTAAGTTCACAGGCAAGCATAAACGCATATCCGCAGCCTAAGCCGAAATTGACCTAATTCTCATCATCTCTGTTTGCATCCGTTATTGAATCACCCTGAAATAAAAATGTTTTCATATAAAAAGCTCCTTGATGATATGACGACAATAAACACGAAAGCCGACTAAATCAGAATATATTTGATATGCGGAGTTGTTTATCCGTAAAGAGTATATCCGTTATTTATTAATAAACTGTGAATCTGCGATTGCAGCAATTTCCTCTTCTGTTGTCGCTTTCTTCATTTTATCGGCAACCGTGCTTCTTCTTTCACGAAGCTCGGCATACATACGCTCGCGGTTTTCTGCAGTAATGGGATAGAAAAACTTGGGAACGATACCTAAAGCACCCGTAATGCGGGGAATGCCCGTACCGAGAGCAAAAATCCACCATTTTGTTCTGTCGCTCTGTGTTCCGATTGTAGCACCCTGAACGTAACCGATGCCCTTAAGAATAATGCTGTTGACACTGCCCATAACGGCCCTCTGCAGCTTTGAAATTGTTGTCTGTGCAACTCTTTCTCTTGTGGTGAGGAAGAAAAAAAGACAAAATGCAGCGCCGATAACTGCAAACGAAACACCGAAGCCTGCAAAAAGCTTGGGAAGCTTGAACTTAATTTTATTATTGATTACAAGGTCGTAGATGATACCGAATATCTGCTTGGGCACATCTTCAACAAAGTGCGACATAAAGTTTGCCGTCGCAATAAGCCTTGAACGCTCCAATGGCTCGGGGGTTATCGTTGAGCCGAAGCCCGAACGGGCAATGCTGGTGAAGGTGTTGGCGGTTTCGGTAATGATTGACATTGCGAAATAGAAAATCCATTTAGGAAGGTAATCTCCCGGGGTGTCGGGAAAGATAAACGGAATCAGCCAATACCATAAACCCAAAATAGTAAGCGGAAACTGACCGAGGAGTAGGTATGGTCTGAATTTACCCCAACGGGTTCTGGTCCTTTCAACAATAACACCGATAAACGTGTCGTTGACAGTATCCCATACGGTTGCAACTATGTTCTGAATTGCAAGATAGTTGAAATCAATTTTTACAACATCGTATATGTATCTTTCTTTGAAATCGTCGATGTTCAGGCTTTGGGCAGTATCCTCAAGAACATAAGCAACAGTTTCTTTTATGCCGACAAAACGTCTGTTTTTAAGACGGGCGGTATTGTCGGTGGCGGTCTGAGTGGTTTCTCTTTCTGCTGACATAATTTCACCTGACTTTCTGTAAATAATAACGCAAAGTTTTAGGACTTTTTATTGCTTTCATACTGATTCCGCAGAGTAAAGCGGCTGTAAGAATCGGCGGCGAAAAGAAAAAATAAGTCTTTCTTTTTACGGTCAATCGTTCTCAACGGCTTTCAGCCATTCAGCGGCAATAATCATATGACCTGCTATGCTGGGATGAGTTCCGTCCCAGATAAAATATTCAATTCTCGCTCTTTCTGCATTTTCAAGAGCAAGCTGTGAAGCAACTATATACTGATAACCGTGCCCCATAATGTGGTTACAGTCCATACACTTGCCTCGGTTTCCGTCTGTTATGGAGTCACCCGAAAACAGCAGGATATCATTTTTGTCAAGTTTCATAAAGGAAGCCTCACCTTCTTTTTCCGCTGTCAAAAGTGTATTACCGCCGTTAAACGATGTGAAAAAGCTGTATTTGCCAAAATTAACACTCCTATTATGCATCCTATATCTAAAATCTATCATTTTTCACAGAAAAAACAAAGCTCATTATTAGAGTAAAAAAGTGTCCTTATTTGCAACAAAAAAGTTGAAATAACAGCCCAAATAAGATATACTGAAGGCAACAGGCGGTGATAATTATGGCAAATAACTTGATAGAAAGACTTATCAGGCACACGCTGGATAACCCTTCATTTCTGCTCAAAAACAAAAATGATGATGAGAAATTCGTCATTGAGGGCTCGCAGGTTATATATCTTGATTAATAATTCATCGTTAAACATAATTTCTGTGTTTTATATAAAACAACGGCAGCTTTACACACGAAGCAGCCGTTTGTTTTCATCTGAATTATTTACATCAAAATCAAACTGCAATTCAAAAACATTATGAGGAGGCCAAAGTTATGAAGAAAAAAATTATCGCTTTATTCCTCGGAATCTGTATTCTGCTCACCTGCACAGTACCTGTCCTTGCGAGTGAGGCGCAAGCAGAGCTTTTGAAAATTTACGGTGACGATATGCTCTTTGAGCAGGAAAAGGATGCTGTTTTTGCGGGCAAAGCACCTGCGGGGAGCACAGTCTCTGCCGAGCTTTTTGCTGCTGACGGCAGCCTTGCAGCTTCCGCAGAAACAGTTACCGATGAAAAGGGAGAATTTACCGTTTCCTTTGCGGCTCCCAAAGGCAGCTTTGAGGAATACACCGTTATTCTCAAATGCAACGGTACCGAGTTTGACACCCTTAACAGAGTTGTCTTCGGCGAATTATGGCTGGCGAGCGGACAGAGCAATATGCAGTATCCCTTGGGTCAGGCTCTTTCTGCAATAGAGGACTTTGAAAACGGTGCAAAACAGAGCAAATGGATAAGAGCTATGGTTTCAGACACCTATTCTGCACACGGCAAGGTTTCCGTCACACCGCACGGGGATATACCCGATGCCGTCTGGATTACGGGTGAGAATCCTGCAATTTACGGCGTAAGCGCTGTCGGCTTCTTTTTTGCAGAAGAATTGCTCGAAGAGCTTGATATGCCCATAGGCATACTCAATATTTCTCTCGGAGGCACGTCAATTGCAACCTGGCTTTCGCGTGAGGCTATTGACGGCGACGAGCAGGTAAGAAAAGATTTTACCGATGATTATATCCCTGTCGAAGGCTGGGCTGACAGCGACATAAACTACTCCGCCGATATGACGGTAAACTACAACCTTCGTATCGAAGCTGTAAGACATTTCAGACCTTCGGGTGTAGTATGGTATCAGGGCGAAACCGATATTATGCTCAACTGGTCACCCGAGCGCTACGCAAGAGCGTTTGATCTTTATCAGCGCTCCTATACTGAGCTTTTTGAATATGAAGACGGACTTATGCCTGTTATTTATACTCAGCTTGCACCGTATTACTATTCAACAGACGGCGGCTGGGCACTGCCCGAGTGGAACTTTGCTCTTGCAGATTGGCAGAAGGCACAGCCCGACTCAAGAGCTATGGTTACAATCAACGACCTGCCCGGCACCTACATTCCCGCAGCAGGTCCTATTCACCCCGGTCACAAGGAAGAACTAGGCGACCGTATGGCAGAATGTGCAATCAATATGCTCTACGGCGGCAGCGCAATCCACACGGCGGCAAGCCTTGACTCCGCCGAAATCCGCAACGGCAGTATTTACGCAACACTCACGAACGTTGCCGACGGTATAGAAGCAGACGGCACTCCCGACGGCTTTGCAATCTGCGGCGACAACGGTGTTTACGTAAAAGCCGAAGCTGAATTAGTTTCGGAAAACACGGTCAGAATATGGTCGGACAGCATCGAAAACCCCGTTTCGGCAACCTACGGCTACTGCGTAAGCAACGGCAATGCGAACCTTTATTCCGTAAAGGACAGCGAAAAGTATATGCCCGTCAGCCTGTTCGTAACCGACCCGACATACGGCACTCAATACTGGATTGAAAAGCCCTGGACAGAATGCGAAAGTGCCGAAATATGGCGCTATAACAATGAACAGCAGACCGGCTACTTCCCCGGCTGGACAGTTGAAAATGCCGAAATCTCGTTCAACTCTGCCGATGCTTACAGCGGCAGCAACGGTATGAACATAAAGGCGGACAGCGGCTCCTTCACCGTTGCACCGTTAAGAAATTATACGGACAGATTTGAACCCGACACCTTCTGGGACGTTGAAAACTGCTTTAAAAATTACGGCACGATAAGCTTTTACGTTCGCAACAACGGCACTTCGGATATCACCTTTGACGGCCTGAAAATTTACAAAAACAAGGCGCTGTGGTATTCTCCTTCCGATTGCTCAACCAATCAGCCCGAAAGTGTAATTCCTGCCGACGGCGAGTGGCACCTCGTCACACTCAACCTTGACAAGCTCTGCCTGTGGGGCAACGAATGCGGCATACTTTTCTCCAACGGCAATCTCGATTCCGTGGGCGATTTTGTTTTCTGCTTCTCCGGTGAAAATGCTGACATCAGCTTTGACCACATCCGCTTCACACCCGAAACCGATGAGGAAATAAATCGCTTCGAAATAAATATTGCAAACGCCGACAGTATACTTGAATACATTTCAGCCTTCTTCGTAACAGTAATTGGTGCGGTTGCAAAACTATTCAATGTTTAAAATCCGAGAGCTTCAGACTTGATTAGTGTTGATTTCTGTATTCTTGCCTTCCCGATTTTTTCGGGAGGGCATTTTTATTGCCTGAAAAATTTTCGGAAATGATGCCGGATATTCAGGTGTCACCTTATGCGGTTTTACAATAAGCTTGCATCCCTGCTTTTTTGACATAAAGTATTGACAAAGCAGTGAAAATTTGATATATAGAAATGAGAGAAAAAATGCTTTTCAAAGGCATATTTCTTACCGCATTTTTACCGCTTTTCAGGTGGCTTTACCACTTTTCACGGTGGAGATATGCGTTGTGGCAATACAGGGTAAGAAGATGCTGAAAACCGCTCCGGACCAACGGTTTTTCGGGGTAAACAGAAGAAAAAGCTAAGCAGCTTAAGACGTTGTTTTTAATCGTTTTTCTTCTCCCCGCAATGAATAGCCCGGACAAGTAATAAACAGGAAAAATTTTTGAAAAGGAAACTAAACTATGGCATTTTCAGATTTAGGTATACTTATCGGTGACGTTACTCTTGCAAAAATTGAACGCACCACAAAAAAACCGCTGGAAGCTCAGGAAAAGCTGCTCAAGAGAATACTCAGCAAGAGCAAGAACTGCGAGCTCGGCAAAAAGTACGGCTTTGCCGATATTCACAGCATTGACGATTTCCGCAAAAAGGTTCCGCTTACAACCTATGCGGACTATGACCCGCTTGTTGACCGTATGATTCACAACAAGGAGAAGAACATTATGTATACGGGCTACAACGTCCGCTACTGCTCATCCTCGGGCAGCGTCGGCAAGCCCAAGACTCTCCCCAGATGTGCGTTTGACCTTTGGAATATGCAGTGCATCGGCTTCTCCTGCACGGTTTCAACCTCTGCACACTACCTCAAAAACGTAATGGGCAAGAAGATGCCTCCTCAGATGGGTCCGCTTGTGCTTGTTCTCACCGGTCACAGGCTTGAGGATAACAAGCAGTGCAACGGCGCAGGTCAGGTACCGCTTACCTACCTCAACCCTATTATGCGCTTTTTCTGTACATCTCCAACCTCTCTGCTTTATCCCGAGCACGAGGAGCTGCTTGATATGCCCTATCTCCAGCTTCGCTTTGCACTCGAAAACGAGAAGGTTTCCTATATCGGCTCGCTTATCATTACCCTCGTTACCACAATGTTTGACTACCTTGAGAAGAACTGGCAGCAGCTTTGTGACGATATTGAAAAGGGTACAATCGGTGAAAACGTAAGAATTACACCCGAGCTGCGTGCTGAATACGAAAAGAAGTTCAAGCCCAATCCCAAGCGTGCCGCAGCACTGCGCAAGGAATTTGAGAAGGGCTTTGATACTCCCATTGCTCCCCGCATCTGGCCGAAGCTCACCTGGGCTTACGGTATGGTCGGCTCTACTCTCAAGATTTATCTTGAGCAGCTTCGCCATTATATCGGTGACGACGTTCCGATTCACAATATGGGCTATGCCGCTGCAGAGGGCTTCTTCGCAATGCCCACAGAGCTTAACTGCCACGACGGCGTGCTTATTCCTTACGGTATTTTCTTCGAGTTTATTCCCGTTGACGACGATTTGGGTGACGAAGAGCCCGACGGCTCCAAGACGCTTCTTATCAACGAGCTTGAGGTAGGCAAGAAGTACGAGATGGTTGTTACCAACTCCTCGGGTCTTTACCGCTACCGTATGGAGGATATTGTTCAGGTTACAAGAATGCACAACAATACTCCTATGATTGAGTTCCTGTACAGAAGAAACCTGAGTATGAACGTTGCCAACGAAAAGACAACTACGGAAATGGTTGACTACTGTGCAAAGACAATGTTTGAAAAGACGGGTCTTGAGCACGTAGGCCACAGCTTCTATGCCGACTTCTCAACCAATCCGCCCCGTTACTGTATGCTTACCGAGGCAAGAGGAGAGGTTACCGAAGAAAAGCGTCAGGAAATGATTGACATTCTTGACGAGGAGCTCAAGGGCGTTAACGAAAAGTACTTCAAGTACAGACGTTGGGGTATGCTCAACCGTCCCGAAATCCTCATTCTTAAGCCGAGCACCTATTCGGATTATAACGAGCATCTTCGCAGCAAGGGCGTAGTCCTCAACCAGATTAAGCCCGTAACGGTTATCAACTCAAAGCCCAGAGAGGAATTCTTCTTCTCCCACGTGCTTACCGAAAAATCCGAAACACTCGACTTTGTCAAGGCAAATCAGGATAAATAAAATTGAAGGAGCAGCAGATTGGTTTCTGCTGCTCCGTTTTTATATGAATTTGCAAATTATGCGTTGAATACGGGCAATCCGTTTTCATCCCACTCAATTTTTCTTACGTGCGTGCTTCGGCAGGGGTCATAAAGCGGGTCATCAGCAGCGTGCTCACATTCTTTTCTGTAGCAACGCTCATCACGGGAGTGGTAAACTATCAGCCAGTCGCCGTTTTCGTCCTTGACGAAGCTGTTGTGTCCGGGGCCGTATTCGCCGATTAAGTCTTTTGAGGACAGCAGGGGATAGTCAAGCTTTGTCCAGTTATCCATATTCAGCAAATCTGCGTTTTCATCGGCATACATAAGTCCTACGCAGTATTCGGGGCCCGTTGCGCTTGCGGAAAAGGCAACGAAAATCCTTCCGCCGTGCTTTAAAACGGCAGGTCCCTCATTTACGGGTATGTTTACACGCTCCCAATCGTATTCGGGCTTTGTAAAGAGAACTGCTTTATAAATTGTCCTGTTCGGCTCGTTGGGGTCAATTTCGGCTATGTATACGTTTGAGTTGCCGCCGTGCTGTGCCCAAAGCAGGTAATGCCGCCCGAAATGGCTGAAATACGTCATATCAAGCGAAAAACGTGTGAACGAAAAATCGTCATCATCGGGACATTTCATCTTTCCGAGGTCTTCCCAAACGTCGATGTAAGGGTCTTTGCCTTTACAAACAATTGCGTGGCAGTTTATGTCCCAAACGTTGTCGCTGCTGCCGCTTGCGGCAAAAAACGAGTACCATTTTCCGCCTATTTCGTGAATTTCGGGTGCCCAGATAAAGCGGTGTGCGGTTTTGCTGTCCTTTTCGTCCCATATCGTCTTTTCTTCGGCGGTTTTTAAGCCCTCAACCGTTTTGGAACGGCGCAGAATAATTCTGTCGTAGCCCTCGGGGTCATCCTTACCGTACATCGGGTAAGAAGCGGTGAAATAATAATATCCGTCGCTGCCCCTTGTAATAAACGGGTCGGCACGGTCCTTTATAAAAATTTCGTTTTTCTCCTGCTTCATATTTTCGCCACCCTTTTCTATTTGTCTATTTTGATTGTATTCTTTAATAATATTTTGTCAATAGCATTAATTGACGAATAATCAATATTGTATTATTATGGAAGAAATAAATTACAGTTTAGCGCAACAATAAATTGTTGCGAATGAATAATGAATAGTGAATAATGAATAATTGCGGGCGGGACACCCGCACCCGAATCTTAATAATATGGGTAAGGGCGTAGCCCTTTCGTTATTATTCATTATTCATCAGCGTATGCGGCTTCATTATTCATTCTTCATTAACAGTTTGTCGCCGACAAACTGTAATCTGAAAGGATAACCTATATGAAATACAAAATACTTTCTCTGTTCAAAAAGCTCACTGCGGCGGTAATGTCGCTGTTTATGCTGCTTACATCTTCTGGCGGTGAAGTGCCCGTTGATGAGCCGGAGGCAAACCTTGTTTCGGATTACGATATTTCTGCCGATTATTCGCTTGAAATTGATGCGGAAAATGAAATACACGATATAAGCGAGCTGCTTTTCGGTATATTCTTTGAGGATATCAACTTTGCCGCTGACGGCGGACTCTACGCCGAAATGGCGGTCAACCGTTCGTTTGAGTTTACCGAGGTTGCGGCAAAGGACCAGCTTTTCGGCTGGAATACCGTGGGCGGTGCGTTGGCTGAGGTCAAGGTGGACGATACCGCAAACTGTCTGAACGAAAACAATACGAACTATGCGGTTGTTACCAATAACGGCAACTCCCCCGCAGGTGTAGCAAATGTCGGCTTCCTCGACGGAATGAGCATTGAGGACGGTGCAAAGTACCGCTTCTCCGTCTGGGCAAAGGGGCTTGACGGCTATAACGGAAAGCTTTACGTTAACCTTTGTGTCGGCGAAACGGCTGTCGGCACGGCATCAGTTGATAATATTACAGCCGAATGGGCCAAATACGAGCTTGTGCTTACGTCTTCACAAACCGCAAGCCAAAACGTCACCCTGCAGGTGCTTGTTGACAACGGTGCGGTTGCACTCGATATGGTTTCGCTTTTCCCTGCGGATACCTTTAAGGGCAGGGAAAACGGTATGCGTAAGGATTTGGCGGTTATGCTCGAAGAGCTGCAGCCGAAATTCCTGCGCTTCCCCGGCGGCTGTATAATAGAGGGCTACGACCAATATTCCGCCTATAACTGGAAGGACTCAATCGGTGTTGATTCAAACGGCAATCCGCTTTATTTCAACGGCGGCTACGGCGACGTTGCCGCACGTAAGCAGGGTATGAACATCTGGACGGATTTTGCCGCAACGGATGACCCGTATCCCTCTTTTATGACCTACGGCCTCGGATTTTTTGAGTATTTCCAGCTTGCCGAGGATATAGGTGCTGTCGGCGTACCCGTGCTCAACTGCGGACTTTTCTGCCAGATGAGAGGCAAGGGTCCCGTTGCAATGGATACACCCGAGTTTGAGCAGTATGTTCAGGATATGCACGACCTCGTGGAATTCTGCCGTGGTGATGTGAATTCAAAGTGGGGCAAGGTCAGAGCTTCTCTCGGCCATTCAGAGCCGTTTGAGCTTCGCTATATATGTATCGGCAATGAGAATGAGGGTACGGATTACTTTGAACGCTACGAGGCTTTCCTCAATTCGTTCAACGAAGCAAGGGCAGAAAACCCCGAGCTGTACGAGGGCATTGAGCTGATTTATTCCGCAGGTGCATCCGATGCAACTCACAGCGGCAACTACATAAAGTCGTACGAATTTGCAGAAGAATGGCTCGGCGAAAACCCCGACAAAACCGTGAATGATTTTGCGGGCGCAACGGACCAGCACTATTACAATGACCCCGAGTGGTTCCTTGAAAACACAGATTATTATGATGAAAAGAAATATAAGCGCAGCCCCGATGAAATGACTGCTACGGGCTACGGCGGAGCAATAAACGTTTTCCTCGGCGAATATGCCGCACGCTCCAATACGCTCAAGGCAGCACTTGCAGAGGCGGCATATATGACGGGGCTTGAGCGCAACGGCGATATAGTTGCAATGGCGGCGTACGCTCCGCTTTTCGGCAACCTTACCGCAACCCATTGGTCGCCCGACCTTATCTGGTTCAACAACCGCCTTTGCACCGGCTCAATCAGCTACTATATGCAGAAAATTTTCTCTGTAAACCAAGGCACAAAGGTGCTGGATTATACGCTTTCGGGCGCCAATATTGCACAGGAAAATCTTTCGGGCAGAGTGGGCGTCGGCACGTGGTATACTGCGGCTGAATTTGACGACGTAAAGGTCGTGAACAATGAAACGGGAGAAGCCCTCGGCGCAGACGATTTCTCGTTGAACACCTTCTGGTGGGATTGGGAAAAGGCTACGGACGGCGAATTCAAGGTTAAAAACGGCAAGCTTGTACAGTCAAGCACCGATATGGAATACAGCAACAACGGCTCCGTTGCCTACTTCGGTGCTGATGAATGGGAAAACTACACCTACACCGTGAAGGCTACAAAGCTCGACGGCTCAGAGGGCTTCATAATTCCCTTTGCCGTCAAGGATAAGGACAACTGCTTCTTCTGGAATATCGGCGGCTGGGACAATACAGTTTCCTGTCTGCAGGAAATAAGTAACGGCACAAAAACGGGTCAGCTTGTTGGCACGGTCAAGCCTTTTGTTGCCGAAACGGGCAGAACGTACGAGCTGAAAATTACCGTTGACGGCAGAAACGTAAAGTGTTATATCGACGGCGAGCTTTATGTTGACTATATGACAGGCTCCGATTGCGAAGCCGAGGCCTATTCGGTAGTCAGCACCGATGAAAGCGGCGATATAATAGTTAAAATCGTAAACGTTACGGGTAATAACAAAACCGTAGCGATCAACGTTGAAAATGCGGAAATTGCCTCAACCGCAACTGTTTATCAGGTCAGGGGAGAAAGCCTTGGCGACGATAACATCCTCGGCGAAAAAGAGGACTGCATTATGGAAGCGTTGGAAATGAGCGGCTTTTCAAATCAGTTCAATTTCGTTACCCCGAAATATTCCGTAACGGTAATAAGGATGGAAAGATAAACAATGTAAAACGGACAGCAATCTGATTGTAAAGACGACCAAAGGTCGCCCCTACACGGATGCTGTCCGTTGATTTTTTATCTGTTTTTTGCCTGTTCGAGTTTTTGCTGTCTGCGGTTTTTGACGTGGTCGGGAATGGGCTTGATTTCGCCTGCCTTCTGGAGTGACCAGCGTGTGAGCAGCGGGCCGACAAGCTCGTAAATAAGCACGGCGAAAAGCACGATGTTGCGTATCAGGTTGCCCTGTTCGCCAAGCTGCATTGCCGTTGTGCACATACCCAGCGCAACACCTGCCTGCGGCAGAAGCGTTATTCCGAGATACTTGCAAATCTGCGGCTCGCACTTGACGAGCTTGGCGCTTGCGGAAGCGCCGAAGTATTTGCCGATTGAACGGGTGATGATGTAAATTGCACCTATGAGCACGATTGCGCCGTCCGTAAATACGTTGAGCTCAAGCTCTGCACCGCTTATTACGAAAAACAGCGCAAACAGCGGAGAGGTCCATTTGTCCGAGCTTTCCATAAGGTCGTGCGAAAGGGGACAGATGTTGCAGAACACCGTGCCGAGCATCATACAAACGAGAAGTGATGAAAAGCCGATGTGTACGTGGCCGATTTCAAACTTGAGGTTGGAAAGTGCCGCCGTGAGGAAAACGAAGGCAATCGTGAGGTTGAGTCGGTTCGTGTTCGAGTTGAACAGCTTTTCAAGGTAGGTGAGCAGACAGCCCATAACCGCACCGAGTATGAGTGAGCCGACAATTTCTATAAGCGGATTTACTATAATTGAAATCATATCCGCCGAGCCGCTGATGAGCGCTTTTGCCACGCCGAAGGAAACAGCGAAAACGATAAGACCTACTGCGTCATCAAGCGCAACAATCGGGAGCAGGAGCTTTGTGAGGGGGCCGTTTGCCTTGTACTGGCGTACAACCATAAGCGTTGCGGCAGGTGCCGTTGCCGTTGCGATTGCGCCGAGAGTAATTGCCTGTGAAACGGAGAGCTTATCGGGCATTATGAGGTGTATTGCAATAAGGGCAATATCCACAACCGCTGCTGCGGCAAACGCCTGAAGAATACCGATTATAAATGCCTGCTTACCGGTTTTCTTAAGGTCTTCAAGGCGGAATTCGTTGCCGATTGAGAAGGCGATAAAGCCAAGCGCAACGTCGGAAATAACGCCGAGTGATTCAACATTTTCGTGAGAGGAAAAGCCGATGCCGTTAAGGCCGAACGCACCCAGGCAATACGGGCCGATAAGCACACCTGCAATAAGGTAAGCCGTAACACTCGGCAGCTTGAAGGGTTTAAAAAGCCTTGTCATCATAAGGCCTGCAAGCAGGGCCACCGATACGGATAAAAGAACGTTCATTTTAATTATCGCTTCTTTTCTGTAATAGATTTAATTCAACGGCTTTGTATTATATTCTTTTATAACACATTTTTCAAGCATTAATTTCCCAAAATTTTATGCACTTGGCAAGTTGACTTATGTATAAAATTCATATATAATATTATTGATTCCTGACACAAAGGTTTACCTGAGTGAAAGGTGCGAGAAAATACCGTAAAAAATTCTGATATTACAGGGAAATTCTGCGTATTTATCCGTACCTCGTCGGGGTACGGATTTTTTTATTCTTAAGTATTTGAAAAGGAAGTTCAAATGGATACAAGAGTTGCCGTTATGGGCATTATAGTTGAAAATAAGTCGAGCGTTGAACAGCTCAACGCAATTCTGCACGAGTACGGCGATATAATAATAGGCCGTATGGGCATACCCTATAAGGAAAGGGGAATAAGCATAGTCAGCATTGCCGTGGATGCTCCGCAGGACACGATTTCCGCTCTTTCGGGCAAAATCGGCAAGCTCAGCGGAATAAGCGTAAAAACCGCTTATTCAAACGTGATAAATTATGGATGAAAGAATAATTGAATTAATAAACAAACTTGAAAAAACACGTTCATTATCCGTGGAGGAATATGAATATATAATTGAAAACAAAAGCGAACAGTCAGCCGCATTGCTGCGTGAAAAGGCAGACAGGGTGCGCCGTGAAATTTACGGCACGGACGTTTATATCAGAGGGCTTATTGAAATAAGCAATTACTGCAAAAACGACTGCCTTTACTGCGGAATACGCAGGGGTAACAAAGCCTGCGAGCGGTACAGACTGACCGAGGAGGAAATTCTCTCCTGCTGTGAGCAGGGCTATGCGCTCGGCTTTCGCACCTTCGTTATGCAGGGCGGTGAGGACGCTTATTTCAGCGATGAGCGAATGTGCCGTATAATAAGCGAAATCAAGCGCCGCTATCCCGACTGTGCGGTGACATTATCTCTCGGCGAAAAGAGCAGGGAGAGCTATCAAAAGTTATTTGATGCCGGTGCGGACAGATACCTCCTGCGCCACGAAACGGCAGACAAGGAGCACTACGAAAAGCTCCACCCGAAAGAATTATCGTTTGAAAACCGTATGCGCTGTCTTTACGATTTGAAGGAAATCGGCTTTCAGGTCGGCTGCGGCTTTATGGTCGGCTCACCCTACCAGACCTCACGCCACCTTGCAAAGGACTTGAAATTTGTCGAGGAATTTCAGCCCGATATGTGCGGAATAGGGCCGTTTGTGCCGCACAGCGCAACTCCGTTCTCCTCTTTTTCACAGGGCTCGGCAGAGCTTACCTGCTACCTTCTGAGTATAGTCAGGCTTATCTGTCCGAATATACTTCTGCCCTCCACAACGGCACTTGGTACTATTCTTCCCGACGGCAGGGAAAAGGGCATACTCTCGGGCGCAAACGTCGTAATGCCGAATCTTTCGCCCGAAGAGGTGCGAAGCAAATACACTCTCTACAACGGCAAAATTTCCACGGGTGCGGAATCTGCTCAGCAGAAAAACGGGCTTGCAGGAAAAATGGAAAAAATAGGCTACTCAATTGTCACCGCACGCGGTGATGTAATAAAATAAATATTTATTTGTAGGGCAGGGGCTTGCTCCTGCCGATAAAATTGAATTGAAAGGAAGAAATAAAATGGCAGTATATAACCCCAAATCACTCAAAGCAGAAGAATTTATAAACCATAAGGAAATACTCGCAACCCTCGAATATGCCGAAGCCAACAAGAACAACGTTGAGCTTATTGATGAAATTCTTGAAAAGGCACGCCCGAAAAAGAGCGGCAGCGGCACAACCTGTCAGGGTCTAACTCACCGTGAGGCAAGCGTTCTCCTTGCCTGCGAAATTCCCGAAAAAATCGAAAAGATGTACGAGATTGCAAAGGAAATCAAGCTCGCCTTCTACGGCAACCGCATTGTTATGTTTGCGCCTCTCTATCTTTCAAATTACTGCGTAAACGGCTGTGTCTACTGCCCGTACCACCTCAAAAACAAGCACATAGCACGCAAAAAGCTCACCCAGGAGGAAATCAAGGCGGAGGTTATCGCACTCCAGGATATGGGTCACAAGCGCCTTGCAATTGAAGCAGGTGAGGACCCCGTGCACAACCCGATTGAGTACATCCTCGAATCAATCAAAACCATTTATTCAATCAACCACAAAAACGGTGTAATCCGCAGAGTAAACGTCAACATTGCCGCAACAACGGTTGAGAATTACAGAAAGCTCAAGGATGCGGGCATCGGCACGTACATCCTCTTTCAGGAGACCTACCACAAGGAAAGCTATCTCAAGCTTCATCCCACCGGTCCCAAGCACGATTACGACTACCACACCGAGGCTATGGACAGAGCTATGGAAGGCGGAATTGACGACGTCGGCTTAGGTGTGCTTTTCGGACTTGAGCTTTACAAGTACGAGCTTGCAGGTCTGCTTATGCACGCGGAGCACCTTGAGGCTGTTCACGGTGTCGGCCCTCATACTATAAGCGTGCCGAGAATCAAGCGTGCGGACGATATCGACCCCGATGTTTTTGACAATTCCATTCCCGACGAGATGTTTGAAAAAATCATTGCCATCATCCGTATGGCAGTGCCCTACACGGGTATGATTATCTCCACCCGTGAATCGCAGGCCGTCAGAGAAAGAGTGCTCAACCTCGGCATTTCGCAGATTAGCGGTGCTTCCCGTACCTCTGTGGGCGGCTATACTGAGGAGGAAAGACCTCACGACTCCGAGCAGTTTGACGTTTCCGACCAGCGCACGCTTGACGAGGTTGTCGGCTGGCTTATCGACAACGGCCACATCCCGTCCTTCTGTACCGCCTGCTACCGTGAGGGCAGAACGGGCGACCGCTTTATGAGCCTTTGCAAAAACGGCCAGATTATAAATTGCTGCCACCCCAACGCTCTTATGACACTTACCGAGTACCTTGTTGACTACGCAAGCGAAGCTACGAAAATGAAGGGCTTTGAGCTTGTTGATGCCGAACTCGGCAAGGTTACGAACCCGAAGGTTGAGGCAATTGCAAGAGATAACGTTGCCGATATAAAGGCCTCCAACCGCAGAGATTTCAGATTTTAAGGTGATTGTATGAGTCTTAATTCAACCGCTTCCGCCGAAAGAGTGCATATCGGCTTTTTCGGCCTGAGAAACGCAGGTAAATCAAGCGTAGTAAATGCAGTTACGGGTCAGGAGCTGTCGCTTGTTTCCGACGTCAGAGGCACTACGACCGACCCTGTGAAAAAGGCTATGGAGCTTCTGCCTCTCGGACCCGTTGTTATAATTGACACCCCCGGCATTGACGACGAGGGAGAGTTGGGCAGCTTGCGTGTAAAGCGCACAAAGCAGGTGCTCAACTACGCCGATATTGCCGTGCTTGTAATTGATGCAGAAAAAGGCGAATCGCAGGCAGACAAGGAGCTTGTTACCCTTTTTGAGCAGAAGAAAATTCCGTACATCAAAGCCTTCAATAAATCTGATTTGCTTGAAGGCATACCGCAGGAAAGCGAAAATACGGTTTACGTCAGTGCCGTAAGCGGAATGAATATAAATGAGCTTAAAGAAAAAATTGCCGCACTTGTTAAGACCAAGGACAGCGGCAGACGGGTGATAGGCGACCTTATCAAAAAAGGTGATACGGTTGTGCTCGTAACGCCGATTGATGCCTCAGCCCCGAAGGGGAGGCTGATTCTGCCGCAGCAGCAGACAATCCGTGATATTCTCGATTCGGGTGCAACCGCCTTCGTCACAAAGGAAACCGAGCTTGCAGGGGTGCTTGAAAGCCTCAAAGCGCCGCCTAAAATGGTTGTAACCGATTCGCAAGCCTTCGGTGTCGTTTCCAAAATTGTTCCGGAAACAATTCCGCTCACCTCTTTTTCAATTCTGTTTATGCGCTACAAGGGCAGCCTGCAGGCGGCTGTGCAGGGCGCAAGAAAGCTCGACTGTCTGAACGACGGCGATACCGTGCTTATCAGCGAGGGCTGTACCCACCACCGCCAATGCGAGGATATAGGTACCGTGAAAATGCCGAAATGGATAAAAGAGTACACGAAAAAGGATATCCGCTTTGAATTTACAAGCGGTGGAGAATTCCCCGAGGATTTGTCGGAATATGCCCTGGTCGTGCATTGCGGCGGCTGTATGCTCAACGAGCGTGAAATGAAGTACCGCATCAATTCTGCTGCGGATAACGGCGTGCCGATTACAAACTACGGCATAGCAATAGCCAAAATGAACGGTATTCTTGAAAGAAGCGTCGCACCGTTTGGTCTCTAATTTCCTCTTTTTTCTAAATTGGAACAATAATGTTAATAAAGTGTGGTATTATTAACATATTGTTTACAATTTTTGGAGGAAAGAGTATGAAGAAAATCATATCTGTATTGCTTGCGTTCACTATGATTTTTTCTTTCGCAGGCATTGCGGCACACGCTGATGAACCCGTGCAGGAGGAAAAGCCGAATAACGGCTTTGTCGGCAACATAGTAAAGGCGCTCAGCTTTTTTAAGTACGGCATCAACGATACCCGAGTATATCTGGCACCGTGTGACGGTGAGGACAAATACGAGTTTCACCTGAGCTATTCCGAAAGCGACGGAACGGAAAAGGATATCGGCCTTGGTGCTTATTACGACGAAACAACGGGTGAGGTTTCGGGCTCACATTATTCACAGGGCATTTTCGAATCGGGCTTCAACTACAATGCCCACACCGAAATTTTCTACGCAATGAACGATTGCTGGCAGCGAGGTCTCGGCTTCACACCGCTTTATGATTTGCTTGCCAATATGACAGCTTTCGACTATGTCACACGCCGTGTCTATTTTGATTACGGTGGCGAGGAATGGTGCATCCAGCTCTGGAAGGGCAATTACGGCTTTGACCTTCTTGTCGGCGGCGAGGTCGGCGTTTACAACCGAGAGGAAGGCAGCCTCGGCTTCTTCTACAACTGTGCCAAGGACGAGGATATGATGCCCATATCAATAAAGGTCTACAACGATGAAAGAGTCTTTGTTGACCGTGAGGCGTACCTTACCTGGTGGGCAACGGGCTTCGCTTTCTCTGACCCCGTCAACGAAAGAAAGCTCACGATGGAAACTTCTATCGAATTCCCCGATGCCGAAATGCGTGACGCTTTTGTCGCCTCCGCCGAAAGACAGATCGGCGTAAGCTGTACGGCAACAGAAAACACGGTATTTGTAAAGTGGTAATAATACTGTAAATAAGAGGTTCGGACAGCAGTCAAATTAAGATTGCTGTCCGTTTTTTTGCATTATTTAATGATTATCACCAAAATATAAATAGCAGTGTGATTGGAATTTATAGTAAAAATGTATTTACTTTTGTTTTTGGTGTGTGATATAATAACCGATGGTACATAGCGTAATTGTACGCTATGGCTATATAATATTGTTTATTATTTATTATTGGAGGTATAAACCAATGGCTTACAAGTATGTTTACCTGTTCTCCGAAGGTGACGCTACAATGCGTAATACCCTCGGCGGTAAGGGCGCAAATCTTGCAGAAATGACCAAGATTGGTCTCCCTGTTCCTCAGGGCTTCACAATTTCTACAGAGGCTTGTACAAAGTACTACGAAGACGGCAAGAAGATCAACGATGAAATCCAGGCTCAGATTATGGAATACATCGTAAAGATGGAAGGCGTAACAGGCAAGAAGTTCGGCGATAAGGAAAATCCCCTTCTCGTTTCTGTCCGTTCCGGTGCTCGTGCATCCATGCCCGGTATGATGGACACTATCCTCAACCTCGGTCTTAACGAAGAGGTTGTTGAGGCAATCTCCGCAAAGTCCGGCAATCCCCGTTGGGCTTGGGACTGCTACAGAAGATTTATCCAGATGTACTCCGACGTTGTTATGGA
>JAFXCT010000003.1 GCA_017521365.1 Clostridia bacterium | reverse complement strand
CGCTCAAGCTCAGTCAAAGCCATTCCGCTTTCCTCAAAAAGGGCAAAATGCTCTGCCCTATCTGCTTCTTTTGTAACATCATGAAGCAAGCCTGCAACAAGAGCTTTGGCAGGGTCTGCGCCGTATTTTTGCGCTAATTCAACGGCACTCTGCGCAACGCAAAGCGAGTGGTTATAGCGGTAGTCTGACAAGCGGCTTCGCAGGAGAGCTTTATATTCTTCAATCATCTGTAAAGCCCCTTTTCATCAATATAAAATCTTACCGCTTCATCGAGCATACCTTGCGTGCTCTCCCCTTTTGAAACACATTCTCTTATCTGTGTTGAGCTGAGCTCAAAGGGCGGAAGCTTGGTTATTATCACGCGCTTACCCTTAAGAAATTCGGGCATTTCAAGCTCAGCGCCGTCATCCTCTCTGTCTGCGGCACAAAGCGTAATCATATCGAGGATTTCCTCACTCCTGTACCACCTGTTGAAGCTTAAAAGCATATCCGACCCGACGATGAAAAACAGCTCGTCACCGGGGTACTGCTCTTTTATTTCACAAAGCGTATCGTAGGTATAGCTTTTGCCGCCTCTGTTCATTTCAACCGTGCTTATAACCGCATCGGGGAAGGCAAGCATACACATATTTATTCTGTCCTCACCGCTTGCAAGGTTATCTGCGCTTTTGTGTGGCGGCTGATAAGTGGGTATAACAAGAAGCCTGTCGAGCTTCAGTTCTTTGACAAAATGCTCGGCAAGCCTTGTGTGGCCTATATGCGGCGGATTGAACGTTCCGCCAAAAATACCAATTCTGCTCATTGTTCCTTTTTTGCGTACTTTTTGCGGACAAAGTGTACCTTGTAGCCCTGCTTCTTTGCTTCCTTCTTGGTTGCGGGACGCTTTTTCGGCTCTCCCTTTGCCTTTTCGCCGTGAAGCTCGGGGCTGTAGCGGTAAAGCACGATTACACCGCCGATAACCTGAACAACAGCCGCACCTGTTGCCGCAGCCAATTCATCAGCCGCCTGACGGGGTGTGATGGGTGTGGACTCAAGGAGCACCTTGAGCTTGATAAGCTCTCTTGCACGCAGAGCATCATCCGTCTGCTTTATAAGAGCATCGGACATACCGCCCTTACCGAGCTGGAAAAGCGGCTCAAGCGTATTTGCCTGCGAACGAAGCGCAGCTCTTTCCTTACTTGTCAAAACAAATCAATCCTTAATTTTATGCATTTTCTTTTGCCAACGCTTCGGCAAGCGCTTTGAGTGCGTTGCCTCTGTGGCTTATTTCGTCTTTTTCTTCCGAGGTAAGCTCGGCAAAGCTCTTATCCCCTACCATAAACACGGGGTCGTAGCCGAAGCCGCCCTCACCCTTGGGAGCGTAGCCGATTTTGCCCTCGCACTTACCCGTAACGACAATTTCCCTGCCGTCGGGATAAGTACAGCAGACCGTACAGACAAAGCGTGCAGTACGCTGTTCATCGGGCACATTCTTAAGCTTTTCGAGCAGAAGCGCATTGTTTTTCGGGTCGTTACCGTGCTCACCGGCATAGCGTGCGGAATAAACACCGGGCTCACCGCCCAGAGCATCTACCATAAGCCCCGAATCGTCTGCAATACAGGGCATACCGCTCTCCTTACAGCCGCTTTGGCTTTTAAGGCGGGCGTTTTCTTCAAACGTTTCGCCCGTTTCTTCAACGTCGGTAAGCTCTACTCCTGCCTGCTCGGCAGTTAAAACGCTGACACCGAGCGGCTCTAAAATACGGGCAAGCTCGTTGCGCTTTTTCATATTATGGGTTGCAATGATATATTCCATTACTTATCGTCCTCTTCCTCTGCAACGTCAAACAGACCCTCTGCAAAGGCTCTCGGGTCGAAGGGCTGTAAATCGTCCATCTGCTCGCCGACACCGACAAACTTTACGGGTACGTTGAGGTCGTGCTTGATTGCGAGAACAACACCGCCCCTTGCAGTACCGTCCAGCTTTGTGAGGACTATACCCGTAATTTCGGCAACGTTCTTGAACTCTCTTGCCTGGTTGACAGCGTTCTGACCCGTTGTGGCGTCGAGAACGAGAAGGCTTTCACGGTCTGACCAGGGAAGCTCACGGTCAATAACCCTGTATATCTTTGCAAGCTCATCCATAAGGTTTTTCTTGTTGTGGAGTCTGCCTGCAGTATCGATAATGATAATATCGGCGTTTCTTGCCTTACCTGCGCTGATTGTGTCGAAAACAACTGCGGCAGGGTCTGCACCCTCTTTGTGCTTGACGATATCGACACCTGCTCTGTCAGCCCAGATCTGGAGCTGGTCAATGGCGGCGGCACGGAAGGTATCTGCCGCACCGAGTATGACCTTTTTGCCCTGAGCCTTATAGAGTGCCGCCATCTTGCCGATGGTGGTTGTCTTGCCGACACCGTTTACACCGATAACAAGGATGATTGACGGCATAGTAATCATTTCCATCTGCTCGCCTCCGTCAATAAGCTCGGCAACGATTTCCTTGATGGCGTTTCTTACCTGCTTGCCGTTGCGCAGGTTTTCCTTGGCAACCTTGGCACGAAGACGGTCAATGATTTCCGTTGCGGTTGTAACGCCGACATCGCCCATAACGAGGATTTCCTCAAGGTCGTCAAACATTTCGTCCGTAATTTCGTTGACACCGTGAAGAACGTTATCTATAGCACCTGCCATTGACAGTCTTGTCTTCTGCAGGCCTTTGTTTATTTTTGAAAAAATACCCATTTTTTATCTCTTTTCGATTATTTTTCTTCAGCCGCAGTAATGCTGATACCAAGGTCGGTAAGCTGAACGCCGTCAACAGGTGCAGGACACTCCGTCATAGGCTCTGTTGCATTCTGTACCTTCGGGAAAGCAATAACGTCACGAAGGCTGTCACAGCCGAGCATCTGCATAATGAGTCTGTCAAGGCCGATGCCCATACCGCCGTGGGGAGGAGCACCGTAACGGAACGCATCAAGCAGATAGCCGAATTTTTCGTGTGCCTGCTCGTCGGTAAGGCCGAGGAGGGAGAAAATACGGTTCTGAAGCTCGGGGTTGGTGATACGGATTGAGCCGGAAGAAAGCTCGATACCGTTGAGAACAAGGTCGTAAGCCTTTGCACGTACCTTTGCCTTATCAGTTTCGAGGTATTCGATACACTCGTCCATAGGTGCTGTAAAGGGATGGTGCATAGCAACGAACTGGCCAAGCTCCTCGTCCCAATCGAAGAACGGGAACTCGGTAATCCAGAGGAAGTTGTACTTATCCTTCGGGATAATGTCGAGCTTGCGTGCAACCTCGCAGCGAAGCAGACCGAGCGTATTGAGAACAAGCGAATTCTTCGGGTCGGCAATGATGAGAACTACGTCACCCGCCTTGGCATCTGCCTTGGCAAGGATAGCAGCCATTTCGTCCTCTGTCATAAACTTGGCAAAGGAGGAAGCCATTGTGCCGTCCTCATTGAGCCTTATCCACGCAAGACCCTTTGCGCCAGAGCCCTTGACGAACTCTGTGAGCTTGTCAATTTCTTTTCTTGTAAGGGTTGTAACGGCACCCTTTGCGGTGATACCTCTTACGCTGCCGCCGTTTTCGGTTGCACCCGTGAATACGCTGAAGCCGCAGCCCTTGACAACATCGGTAAGGTCATAAAGCTCCATAGCAAAGCGTGTATCGGGCTTATCGGAGCCGTAGCGGTCCATAGCGTCCTTATAGGTGAGCCTCGGAATATCGCCCTCAATTTCAACGCCGAGAACATCCTTGAACACTCTCTTGACATAGCCCTCGCCTATTGCAAGAACATCGTCCATTTCAACAAAGGACATTTCAAGGTCAATCTGTGTGAATTCGGGCTGTCTGTCTGCACGCAGGTCCTCGTCACGGAAGCAGCGTGCAATCTGCATATATCTGTCGAAGCCCGCAACCATTGAAAGCTGCTTATAAAGCTGAGGTGACTGGGGAAGAGCGTAGAAGCTGCCCTTGTGAATACGGCTGGGAACGATATAGTCACGCGCACCCTCGGGTGTGGAACGAATGAGGATGGGTGTTTCGATTTCGATAAAGCCGTTTTCATCGAAGTAGTCACGGGTAACCTTTGCAATCTTATGGCGAAGCATAATGTTTGACTGAAGGTCGGGACGGCGAAGGTCCAGATAACGGTGCTTGAGTCTGGTAAGCTCCGAGGTCTGGCAGTTGGAAACGATTTCAAACGGAGGAGTTTCACTCTTGTTGAGCACACGAAGCTCCGTTACTTCAATTTCGATTTCGCCCGTGGGAATATCCATATTCTTTGAGGAGCGCTCACGGACAACGCCCTTTGCCATAAGAACGTACTCGCTTCTTGCCGAGAACGCCTTGTCAAAAACCGCTCTGTCCGTATTATCATCAAAAGCAAGCTGTACTATACCCGTGCGGTCGCGAAGGTCAATAAAGATAAGTGCGCCGAGGTCACGCTGACGCTGTACCCAACCGGCAACAACAACTTCCTTGCCTGCGTCGCTTGCACGAAGCTCGCCGCAGTAATTTGTTCTTTTAAGTCCTGTCATAAAGTCCATAGTATTCTTAACTCCTTTGAGTGTGGTTTTGATTAAAACAGGTCGGCAAGATTGATGCCGCTCATATCTATGCCTTCAGTACCTGCGATTTCGGCAACGGCTGACTGAATGAGATAGCTCTGGTAGCTGTCCTCAAAGCCGTCAAGCTCCATTTCAACGCTTTCGCCGCCGTTCATATCCTTAACGGTGACCTTGCCGCTTTCAATTTCGCTGTCGCCGATTACAACGGTGTTGCGCACGCCGAGCTTGTTGGCAAACTTCATCTGTGCCTTTACGGAACGGCCCGCAACATCGTACTGCACGGAGATACCCTCCTCACGCAGAGAAGCGGCAAGCTTTGCGGCAAGCACGGTAGCCGCCTCGCCCATTGAAGCGATATAAAGGTCAGGCTTTTCCTCCTCGGGCAGAGGTGTGTTCTGCGCCTGTATAAGAAGCATAAGGCGTTCGATACCCAGAGCAAAGCCGAGTGACGGTGTGCTGTTGCCGCCGAGCTGCTCTGCAAGGCCGTCGTATCTGCCGCCGCCGCAGACGGTGCCCTGAGCACCTATCTGAGTGGAAACGAACTCGAAAACGGTTCTTGTATAGTAATCGAGACCTCTTACGATGGTCGGATTTACAACATACGGGATATTCATTGCATCAAGGTGCTTTTTGACCACCTCAAAGTGTGCCGAGCAATCCTCACAGATGTAGTCGAGCACCTTCGGAGCATCCTTCGCAATTTCGCTGCAGACAGGGCTCTTACAGTCGAGAATACGCATCGGGTTTCTGCCAAGGCGGTCAAGGCAGGTTTCGCAAAGGTCTGCCTTCTTGGACTCGAAATAGCTGTGAAGTGCCTCATGGTATTTTTTGCGGCAGGTCGGACAGCCGATTGAGTTTATTTCAAGCTGAAGACCCTCTACACCGAGATGCGAAAAAATTTCGTGAGCAAGGCTGATAAGCTCTGCATCGGCGGCAGGTGCTGCCGTGCCGAGACACTCAACGCCGAACTGGTGGAATTCACGCAGTCTGCCTGCCTGAGGCTTTTCGTAGCGGTAGCAGGAGGTGAGATAGCTGACCTTCTGCGGCAGGGGCTCGTTGAAAAGGCCGTGCTCAAGGAAGGCTCTCATTGCGCCTGCGGTACCTTCGGGACGAAGGGTGATTGAACGGCCGCCCTTATCGTCGAAGGTGTACATTTCCTTCTGGACAACGTCGGTGGTATCGCCGACACCTCGGCTGAAAAGCTCGGTGTGCTCAAACACTGGAGTGCGTATTTCCTTATAGCCGAATTTGCTTGCAATATCGAGCATAGTCTGCTCAACATAGCGGTTTTTATAGCTCTCGTTGGGCAGCAAATCCTGCGTGCCCTTGATGGCTTTGGTAACTAATGCCATTGTAAAGTATCCTTTCGCAAGTGGTTAAAAATATGACTACAGGGCGGACAATCGTTTTGTCCGCCCCGACGTTATTTATCAGTTCTTCGGGTTAACTATGTCACGCCAGTCAAGGTCGCCTCTTTCAAGGCTGTGGATTATTGCCTCGGCTGTTGCGATATTGGTTGCAACGGGAATGTTGTGCACGTCGCACAGCCTGAGCAGCGTTGCTTCGTTGGGCTCGTGCGGCTTGGGGTTGAGCGGGTCACGGAAAAGAAGCAGCAGGTCAATTTCATTGCAGGCAATTCGTGCAGCAATCTGCTGGTCGCCGCCCTGTGAGCCGCTCAGGAAGCTCTGGATTTTAAGACCGGTTGCTTCGCCGACAAGCTTGCCCGTAGTGCCCGTTGCGCAAAGCGAGTGCCTGCTGAGAATTCCGCAGTAGGCAATACAAAACTGGGTCATAAGTTCTTTCTTTGCATCGTGAGCTATTAAAGCAATGTTCATACACTTTTTCCTTTCTGTTCCGCAATTTTAAGGATAAAACCTATTTTACCCGTATATTTTACCAAAAAGCTCCTTATAAGTCAAATATTTTTTAAGATATATTAATATAATTTTTCTTAATCTATTTCAAGGGGCACTCTCTTACCCTCAAGACGGGAGGCAATTCTTGAAAACGCCGCCGCAGACGGGCTTCTCTTTGGCAAAAGCCTGCCGCAGGTCATATTGAATGAAAGCACGTTATCCTGCGGTACAACACCTATAAGACGCAGGCAGGTTGAATCGATAACGTCGTCAATATTAAGGCGTTTGCCCTTGATTGTAGCCTTTTTGTCAAAGCGGTTAATAACAAGACGGCTGTTTTTTATGCCGAGAAGGGCAAGGCTGTCCGCCGCAACCGCACCGCTGCGCACGCAAACCCCGTCGGGAGTTGCAACAACGATTGCGCTGTCCGCCGCAGCGGCAGCAAGCCTGAAGCCGTTGCCAATGCCTGCCGGAGAATCAAAAAGAATAAAATCGAAGCGCTCCTCATATTCGTCTGCCATACTGCGCATAGCCTCGGGCGTAAAGCACTCCTCAAATTCAGAGGGTGCACACAGAAGCGAGCAGCCGCAGTTTGTACGTGTCAGCGCATCGTCACAGCTGCATCTGCCGGCAATTATATCGCCCCACGTAAAGAGCATATCCGCACCTGCGCCGAGAATAATATCGAGGCTTCTCAAGCCAATATCACAGTCCACCACAAGTACATTATGCCCGGAATTCTGAAGTGCACAGGCAATACCCGCAGTAAAAGAAGACTTGCCTACGCCGCCCTTACCGGAGGCGATTACAATTCTTGCAGCCATTTCGTTTTTCTCCTCAAATAACTTTTCGTGTATTTTATCAAATATTTAATTAAAAGTAAAGTATATTTTATTATTCTTCGGGTGCTTTCCAGTCAAAAATCAGCTCGGGCTGAGCAAAGGGTGTTTTGGAATAGCAGCCGTTCAGCTCCTCGCCGTATTTTACGTGGCGGATAACGTTTACGAGCATTTCAAGGTCACGATGGTGATGGGAGTGCACACCCTTGCGGTAATACCAAAGGAGATTATCCTCAACCCCGAGGAATCTGTAAACTTCCTTTGCCGCCATTGTGGTCTGCCACGAGCCGATGGGGTTGCCCCAGATATCGCTTGCCGCTTCGGAAACAAAGAGCACACGGGGAGCAATCATCGCCTTTATAAAATGAGCATCAAAGGGCAGTTCTGCTTCATTATCCGCATATTTGCCCATATCAGGACCCATCCAGAAGCGGAAATTACGAAGCAAATCGGAAAGCGTTTCGCTTCGTGCTTCCTCACCGTTTTCCCTTATTGCCGACATATGCACACGGTAACAGGCACAAGAACCGGCACAGGTTTCGTTGGGATTTACTATAGCGGCACGCTTGTCAAGCACACCTGCAAGTGCTGCCGTTTTACCGCCGCGTGAATGACCCGTAAAGGTAACACAGCTCATATCGACAAAGCCGAGCTTTTCAAGCGCATCCACACAGCGTGAGTAGCCCCACGCCCAGGCACCGAGAGCACCGAAGGTATATTCGGGATAGGTTTCGTAAAGCTGACCGTAGCCTATGCCTCTGCCGTCGGTATCGTGAGCAAGCTCACAGCGGTTGAACAGACAGATTGTAATGCCGTTATCCTTGAAAATTGAGGTATATTTTTTGTCAAACGGGTAATCAAAGCACAAATCGCCGTCAACAACAACGGGACGTTTGTTTTCTCTGTCTGCACCCTTTACATACATTGTGAAAACGACGGGCTTTTCACGGGTACCCGTATGAATTCTGTAGGATTCAACGTTACTGATATACAGCGGCTCAACCTCCAGAAATTCGGGCTCCGGCGGCAGAGTGCCGTACTGAAGCTCGACAGCCGTTTTAAACATTTCCTCACGGCGTTTTTCCCAGTCTGCCTTTGTTTTTACACGGGTGCCGTCGTCAAACAAAAACGGGTCAGGGAGCTTACCCATAACTTCGTAATTTGTAACCTTTATGGTGCTTTCGTCTACACAGTACTGACACATAACTGAAACCTCCTATGTTGTAAAGTGTTCGATAAATTACGGTTTGTCGAGATGTTCTCGAGCGTAAAAGCGATTGTCAATAGCTCCCTTTCAAGGGAGCTGTCACGAAGTGACTGAGGGTTGCTTGTTGAAAACTTAATCAACATAAAATTTTCAATCCTCCGTCTTTTG
>JAFXCT010000029.1 GCA_017521365.1 Clostridia bacterium | reverse complement strand
TGAATCACTTCCGATAAAGCACAAATGTATTACTGCACAACCGTTGCTTGAAAAAATACATATTGAACCGTATCTTGATAATATTGAACTTGTAGTTGTCGGCGGAGAGTCAGATTATTGTGCACGGGCGTTTGATTATGATTGGGCACTTGATATCAGAGAACAGTGCATTCGTAAAAACGTATCCTTTGAGTTCAGACAATGCGGAACTCATTTTATCAAAGACGGTAAGGAATATAAATTGCAGACAAAAGACCTGTGCAGTCAAGCGAGAAAAGCAGGGATAGATTTTAAGGCTCACAGATAAATTTATGTTAATCAAGCAAAAGCAACAGCGAGTTGCTTGTTCATTAAAACATTCGGTGTTAGAATAATACTGAGGTGATAAATTTATGGAAACGAAAGATATTATACTTGAACTGAGAACTAAAAAAGGTTTATCACAGGATGAGCTTGCCGAAAAGGTTTTTGTTACTCGTCAGGCGGTCAGCCGCTGGGAAAACGGTGAAACAACCCCTAACACGGAAACTCTGAAGCTTTTATCAAAGCTCTTTGATGTTTCAATCAACACTCTTTTGGGCTCTCCAAGACAGCTTATATGCCAATGCTGCGGTATGCCGCTTGAAGACAGCAATATCAGCAAAGAAACCGACGGTGTTTTCAACGAGGAATACTGCAAATGGTGCTATGCTGACGGCGAATATATGTATCATAATATGGATGATTTAATTGAGGTCTGCGTGCAGAATATGGCAAACGAAGAGTTTTCTTCGGAACAGGCTCGTTCTTATATGAAAGATATGCTGCCGAAGCTGAATTACTGGAAGCAATATAAAAATCTTGACGGTGCGGATAAGTTCAACGAGTTCAAAGAACAGCTTATCAAGGAATTCAATGATTTGCATATTGAGGGTATGCCGAAGGTTGAAAAGCTCAACGCACTTGTAGGCGGATATATCAATCTTGAATACCGTCTCCCCAACGGACAGACTGTTAAATTCCTTGATGATAACGCCACCTATCTCGGCAATCAGCTTGAATGTGAATTCGGCGGCGAGCGTTGTTTCGGTATTGCTTCAAATATGGATTTTTTGCTTGTTTGCACATACGAAGAAAACGGCGCAAATCCCGAGCTGGTCATATACAAAAAGAGATAGTGCTATTTTTCTGTAAATAGCAAAAAGGAAACCGTGTGTTGAGCACGGCATCTTTTTTATACTATTGTTTTAAGGCATCAGGCAAGCTTTCTGAAAAGGTTTTCAAAAAGATTTCTCAGGAAAGCGAAGAAGTTGAAAAACTCAAATCTGTCACGGCCTTCGTAATCACGGTCGAATTCAACGATTTTTCCGTTTTCGGCATTGATTGTGTAATCGTATTCAAGGTTGCCTTCGGCTCTGAATTCGATTTCGTATTCATATCTGCCGTCGTCAAAGTCGAGCTTTGCTTTGAGGAATCTGACTTCGTTTGCTTCATAGCCTGCGTCCTTAAGGGCGATTGCCTTTGCTTCATTTTTCGAAATCAGGTTATCGGACGGTGCCGCAAAAGCAGTTACGGAAAGAGAGAGCACAACGAGAGCTGCGAGTAAAAAAGCTGTAAGTTTTTTCATAATATCATTTCCTTTCTTTTTGGGGTTTTTAAGTTTTATTATTTGTTAAGTCGTCCTTGACTGTGGCTTAATAATAACCGCCAAAGATTAAAGGAATATTAGAAAATATAATTTTTCAAAAAATTTTTTCTGTGTGCAATGCTTTCTTTTTTAAATCTAAACCACGCTTGATTTTTCAAATCAAATATAATATAATGTAAAAAATAAATAATATACTGCCACCGGGTAGTGAAATGCAGAAGCATTCGTTTACGCATCGTTAGGTCTTTGATGATGTGTAAAACGGATGCTTTTTTTAAGGGGATTTTTGATGAATAACTATTTTACCAAAACAGAGCTTATTCTCTGGCTTTCTTCTGTGCTTCTTATTGTTGGCTCGTTTTGCGTTTTTGACAAAGAGAATTATCTTACGCTGGCGGCTTCGTTAATCGGGGTAACCTCGCTTATATTCAGCGCAAAGGGAAATCCGTTCGGACAGGTTTTAATGGTGGTGTTCAGCCTGCTGTACGGAATAATTTCCTATGGCTTTGCGTATTACGGCGAAATGATTACTTACCTTGGTATGACTATGCCTATGGCTGTTTTTGCGTTGATAGCGTGGCTGAAAAACCCGTACAAGGGCAACAAAGCGCAGGTTAAGGTCAACACAGTAGGCAAAAAAGAAACCGTATTTATGTGTTTTGCTGCGGCAGCCGTAACGGTAGTTTTTTATTTTATTCTGGAGCATTTTAACACCGCTAATATAATACCGAGTACTGTGTCCGTTACAACCAGCTTTGTTGCCGTTTATCTCACCTTCAAGCGAAGTCCGCTGTTTGCGTTGGCTTATGCCTCCAATGACATTGTGCTGATTGTTCTGTGGATAATGGCAAGCGTATATGACCCACGCTATATCAGCGTTGCGGTTTGCTTTGCGGCGTTTCTGGTCAATGACATATACGGATATATCAGCTGGCGTAAAATGAAAAAAATGCAGGGCGAAAGCTGATAATTTATATATATCACACTTGATATTTAATGCCATAACTGCTATTATTTTACTATGCTTTTTGTTGAAAGGATTTTGACTATGAAAGAGGTACGCATTGGTATTTTCGGCCTTGGCAGAGGAAGCTCGTTTTATGAAAGTATTACTGCCTGCGGCGGTGTGGTTGCTGCGCTTTGCGACAAGGACGAAAAGAAGCTGAAGGAAGCCAAAAAGCATTGCCCCGAAGCGGAGTGCTTTATAGATTTTGAAGAATTCATTGCTTGTCCGATGGATGCCGTACTGCTTGCTAACTATTTTACACAGCACGCTGAATACGCAGTGCGCTGTCTTGAAAAAAACATAAACGTGCTCAGCGAATGTACATCAAATATAACAATGGCTCAGGGTGTGGCACTTGTCCGTGCCGCAGAAAAGAGCAGCGCAATTTATATGCTTGCGGAAAATTATCCGTTTATGAAGTTTAACAGGGAAATCAAGCGTGTTTGCGACGGCGGCACTCTCGGCAAAATTCTTTACGCAGAGGGTGAGTACAACCACCCCGTAGATTTTTACGATGAGGAAACCTGCCTTGCCTTGCACACAACGCAGGAGCATTGGCGCAACTACCTGCCCAGAGCCTACTATGTCACACATTCGCTGGCTCCCATTATGCACGCAACAGGCTCAAAGCCCGTGAGGGTAACGGCTATGCCCGTATTCAATCCCCTGCCCGAGGATGCTTGCTTCAGCCGCTATGTCGGCGACTGCGCCGCAATTATGACCACACTCAACGATGACGACTCCGTTTTCAAGTTTACGGGCTGCTCTGCCTTCGGCGCTCACAGCAATTCGTACAGGGTGTGCGGTGTCAACGGACAGATTGAAAACCTGCGTGGTATGGGCGAAAAGGTTATGCTCCGCTACAACTCGTGGAGTGTACCCGAGGGTATGCAGGAAACAAACTGCTACGACCCCGAGTGGCAGACCGAGGACGCCCGTGAGGCGGAAAAGGCAGGTCACGGCGGCGGAGATTACTTTGTAATAAAGGAATTTTTCAACTGCATACGAAACGGTGAAAAGCCCGATTTTGATGTCTACTTTGCAACCCATATGGCGAGCGTTGCAATTTTAGGT
>JAFXCT010000028.1 GCA_017521365.1 Clostridia bacterium | reverse complement strand
TGAATTTCCACCTCAAAAATTTTGTCGTGTGCAGGACCGCTCTCACCCACAAGCACGTATTCGAGCCTTTCCTCGGGGTTGCGCTGAATAATCTCCTGCAGAACGGTTTTATAGTCCTTAAAAGCCGACTCATTCTTATGCGCCAGAGCTTCCTTTAAGAAACGAAGAACGAACTTCTTTGCTTCTTCCATACCGCCGTCAAGGTAAATTGCGGCAATTACCGCCTCAAACGCATCCGAAAGAATGGAGGGTCTTTCCCTGCCGCCCGTGTTCGTTTCGCCCTTGCCAAGGCGGATATATGAGCCAAGGTCAATCTCCTTTGCAAAGCCGAAAAGCGACTTTTCGCAAACGGTTGCCGCACGCAGCTTTGTCAGCTCACCCTCGGGCACGCTTTTGCGGTTGGAGAAAAAGAATTCTGCCGAAATAAAGCCGAGCACGCTGTCGCCCAGAAATTCCAGACGCTCGTTGAACGCACCGCCGCACTCGTTTGCATAGGACGAATGTGTGAGTGCCGTAAGCAGAAGCTCCTCGTTATTGAATTTATAATCTATTTTCTGCTGAAAGCTCTTTAAATCAGTCTTCATCTTTTTCTTCTCCGACACTTCTCTTAATCTCGCCTATTACGTCCTTTTCAACACAGTTTACAGCCTGACGGATTGCGTTTTTGAATGCTCTTGCGTCAGACGAGCCGTGTGCTTTGATTACGGGCTTTGCAATGCCTAAAAGCACCGCACCGCCGTACTCCTTGTAATCCATCTTCTTTTTAAACGCATCCATACCGCTCTTTACGCCGATATAGGAAAGCATAGAAAGAACGTTTTTCTTGAATATCGCCTTGATGCTTCCCGTAAGGGACTTTGCAACGCCTTCGTACATTTTGAGGATAACGTTGCCCGTAAAGCCGTCGGCAACGATAACGTCTGCCACACCAAAGGCAATATCCCTTACCTCCGCATTGCCCATAAAGCTGATGTCCTTCTTCTCTTTAAGAAGCGCATAGGTTTCAAGCTGAAGCGGTGTGCCCTTGTTTTCCTCAACGCCGATATTTGCAAGACCCACGCTCGGGCTTTCATAGCCCATAATCCTGTTCATATAAACGCTGCCCATTTTAGCAAACTGAACAAGGTGCTCGGGCTTACATTCAACGTTTGCACCGCAGTCCAGAAGCATAAACGGAGTTTTGTCTGAAGGCATAATGCTTGCTATTGCGGCACGCTTGATGCCCTTTATACGCTTGACGATAAAGGTTGCGCCCATAACGATTGCGCCCGTGCTGCCTGCGGAAACGTAGGCAGCGCCCTTACCCTCGGCAAGCGCCTTCATACCTACGGCAAGCGAGGTATCGGAATGCTCCTTCATAACCGTCCTCGGGTCGTACTCCATTTCAAAGACCTTTTCGGCGTGAAGAATTTCGGTATTCTCCAGCGTAATTCCGTTTTCCTTTGCACAGGCGAGAATTCTGCTTTCATCGCCGACAAGCAGAATTTCAACACCGAGCTCTTTAACGGCAAGTGCACTGCCCTTTAAAATTTCAAGCGGAGCGTTGTCACCGCCGAAAGCATCAACAATAATTTTCATTTCTTTTTCCTCTTTACCGTATTATTCGGTTTCAAGGTCATCAAGACCTCTTGCCGAAAGTGCCGCATAACGCTCACGCTTGTCCCGTATTTTTTCGGAAAGCGGGGGCAAAACGCCGAAATTGGCACCCATAGGCTGAAAATCCTTTGAGGGTGACGAGCTGATATATTCAGCCAGCGCACCCATCATAGTAGTATTTTTAAGTATTAACGGTGCTTCGCCTTTTATGTGCCTTGCGGCATTAATGCCTGCAAGAATACCTGACGAAGCCGACTCCATATAGCCCTCAACGCCCGTTATCTGACCCGCAAAATAGAGTCCCTCACGATTACGGAAGGAATAATCCGCATTCAGCAGACGGGGCGAATCGATAAAGGTATTGCGGTGCATTACACCGTATCTGACAAACTCGGCGTTTTTGAGTGCGGGTATCATCGAAAAGACACGCTTCTGCTCGCCGAATTTGAGATTGGTCTGAAAACCGACAAGGTTTAAAAGAGTACCGTCTGCATTTTCCTTACGGAGCTGTAAAACCGCCCACGGTCTGTGCCCCGTTTTCGGGTCACGCAGACCAACGGGACGAAGCGGACCGTAGCGCATCGTATCCGCACCTCGCGAAGCCATAGCCTCAATCGGCATACAGCCCTCGTAAACGTCGTGACGCTCGTCAAAGGCGTGCACGCCTGCCCTTTCGGCGGTTGTTATCGCCTCGTAAAAGGCCTCGTATTCTTCCTTATTCATCGGGCAGTTTATATAATCGTCCTCACCGCCCCTGTCGTAACGGGACTGGGTGAAAAGGCAGTCGTAATCAAGGCTTTCCGCCGTGATTATGGGCGCAGCGGCATCAAAAAAGCTTAATCTGCCGCCGCACAGAGCATCAATATCGGCGGCAAGGCTGTCCGACACAAGCGGACCTGCCGCAACGACAACGACACCCTCGGGTATTTTTTCCACCTCGCCGTGTTTTACGGTGATAAGCGGATTTTCGTCGATAAGCTTTGTGATGATTTCGGAAAACTCATCTCTGTCAACGGCAAGGGCACCGCCTGCCGCAACAGCACATTTTTCAGCCGCAATCATACACACCGAGCCGAAGCGGCGCATTTCCTCCTTGAGCATACCTGCCGCAGAGTCAAGGCGCATAGCCTTGAGCGAATTTGAGCAGACAAGCTCGGCATAGCCCTGCATTTTGTGGGCGGGAGAAAACTTCAGCGGCTTCATTTCCCAGAGCTCGGTTTCAATTCCTGCCTTTGCAAGCTGCCACGCAGCCTCAACGCCTGCAAGACCCGCACCGATAACCGTTGCCTTATTCATCCTCTTTGCCTTTCTTTCTGCTTGCCTTCTTTTCAAAGCCGCAGCCCTCTGAGAGACAGATTATCTTGCCGCCTCTCTGCTTGAAAAGGCTCTTGCCGCAGTTGGGGCAGCTTTCCTTGGTGGGCTTATCCCAGGTTGCGAAATCACACTTGGGCCAGCCCTCACAGCCGTAGAAGACGTAGCCTCTCTTACTGCGCTTTTCAACAAGCTTTTCGCCGCACTTGGGACAGTTTGCACCCGTTTCCTGAATGAGCGGCTTTGCGTTTTTACAGGAGGGATAATTCGGGCAGGCAAGGAATTTGCCGTAGCGGCCCGTTTTAATAACCATCATTGCGCCGCACTTATCGCAGGGAATGTCGGTCTTATCCTCTTCAAGCTCAATTTTGACACCCTGCATATCTGCCTTGGCCTTGTCGAGAGTTTTCTCAAAATCGCCGTAGAAATCACGCAGAACGTCGATATAATTCTCCTTGCCCTCTTCAACCTCGTCAAGTGAGGTCTCCATCTGGGCGGTGAATTTGACATTTACAATCTTCGGGAAACGCTCGCCGAGCAGATTAGTCGTTGCGAAGCCGAGCTCCGTGGGGACAAGCTGCTTTGCACTGCGCTTTACGTATTCACGCTTGATAATTGTTGTAATGATTGTTGCATAGGTGCTCGGACGGCCTACACCGTTTTCCTCAAGCGCCTTGATGAGGGAAGCTTCCGTGTACCTTGCAGGGGGCTGAGTGAAGTGCTTTGCAGGTACGAGCTCCTTGAGCTTGAGCACCTCGCCGCTCTTAAGCTCGGGAAGCTTGCCGTCCTTCTCGCCGTCCTCGTCCTCCGTGCTTTCTTCATAAAGTGCCGTAAAGCCCTCGAATTTGACCTCGTAGCCCGTTGCGTTGAAGATGCAGTACTGCTCCTCGCCCTCACGCTGTGCCTTGATTTCGGCCTTTACGGTGTTCTGTACGCAGTCTGCCATAAGGCTTGCCATAAAGCGCAGCCAGATGAGGTTATAGAGCTTATACTGCTCAATCGTAAGGCTGTCCTTTACCATTGCCGGTGTGAGTGCAGGGTTGGTCGGACGAACGGCCTCGTGACCGTCCTGAGCGTTTGCACGCTGCTTGAAGTAACGGGGCTTTTCGGGCAGGAACTTGTCGCCGTATGCGGCTCTGATATACTCGTTGCCCTGCTCTCTTGCCTGGTCGGATATACGAAGCGAGTCCGTTCTCATATAGGTTATAAGACCCATTGAGCCGTGACCCTTGACGTTGATACCCTCGTAAAGCTCCTGCGCAACCTTCATTGTGCGCTGGGACTGGAAGTTAAGGCGGCGTGAAGCCTCCTGCTGCATTGTGGAGGTTGTGAAGGGCGGTGCAGGGCTCTTTTTGCGTGTGCCCTTCTTTACCGTGCCGACGGTGTAGGTTGCACCGTCGAGCCTTGAAATATAGGAATTCGTCTGTTTCTCGTTGGTGAGCTTGACCTTGCCTGTTTCATCGCCTGCAAATGCGGCAGAGAAAACTCTGCGTGCAGAGGAGGTGAAGCGTGCATCAAGTGACCAGTATTCCTCGGGAACAAAGGCGTTGATTTCGTTTTCCTTATCTACGATAAGTCTTACCGCAACGGACTGAACACGGCCTGCGGAAAGACCTCTGCGGATTTTCTGGCTGACAAACGGGCTGAGCTTATAACCGACAAGTCTGTCAAGAATACGCCTTGCCTGCTGTGCGTTTACCATATCTATATCAACCGCACGGGGGGCAGACATACCCTTTTCGATACCCGAACGGGTGATTTCGTTAAAAGTAACTCTGTTCTTCTTTTTAAGGTCAAGACCAAGCAGGGTTGCAAGGTGCCACGAGATAGCCTCACCCTCACGGTCAGGGTCGGTTGCGAGAAGAACGCCGTCACTCTTTTTAACGGCACTCTTAAGCTCCGTTACGAGCTTTTCCTTGCCCTTGACGATTTCGTACTTGGGCGCAAAGTTGTTGTTCACATCAACGCTCAGCTTTGAGGCAGGCAGGTCACGCACGTGGCCTACGGAAGCCATAACCTCGTAGCCGTCGCCGAGGAAGCCCTTGATTACCTTTGCCTTTGAAATTGACTCAACAATAACAAGCTTTGACATTTAAGTATGTCCTTCCTTTTCAAACTATTTTATATCTGTTGCCTGCACATTCCGTAATTAACCCCTCGAGTTCAAGCTCGGTGAGTGTCAGGGAAAGTGCGGGTGCATCAAGTCCGCTTTTGGTGACAAGCAGGTCAAAGCTCAACGGCTCACCGCCGAAAAGCTCATAGACAGCCGCCTGCCTTTGAGTTAAATTATCGGGTGCACGCTTTTTGACGGGCTTTTCAGCCGCCTTTCGTTCAAGCGTGCGTTCAACCTTGCTCAGATTGATGAGCTCGGGATAAGTATATACATAATCTTCAAGAACATCCGCCGCAGATGCAATATGCTTGGCACCCTGTGAAAGCAGGAAATTCGACCCGACAAATGCCGAGCTGATTACATCGCCCGGTACTGCACCGACATCACGTCCCTGTGCCATAGCGTGCCTTGCCGTACCCAAAGAACCGCTTTTTTCGCTTGCTTCCACAACAACCGTCATCAGCGACATACCGCTGATTATGCGGTTACGCATCGGGAAGCTTGCCTTTGTAGGCTTTGAGAGCGGAAGATACTCGCTGATTACCGCACCGTTTTTCGATACGGAGTTGCGCAGGGCTTCGTTTTCCGGCAGATAGGAAGCACCGAGACCGCAGCCCATAACGGCAACCGTTTTGCCGCCGGCGCTTATTGCACCCTCGTGAGAAGCGGAATCAATACCCAACGCACCGCCGCTGATAACCGTAACGCCTGCACGCACAAGCGAAGCCGCAAGGCGGAAGGCAACCTCTTTTCCGTAGAGTGAAGCCTCTCTTGCGCCGACGATTGAAATACACAGCTTATTTTTCAGGCATTCCTTATCGCCGTTTGCATAAATCAAAGCAGGGGCATCCTTTATCATACCGAGGTGTACGGGGTAATATTCGCTGTCCTGAGGTATTATATGCCAGGAATTTGCCGCACATATCTGCTGAGCCCTGCTTGCGGCAGACAAATCACGCTTTGAAAGCCGTGAAAGCTGTGCAGGTCTGAATATGCCGAGGATACGCCACTCCGTTTCGCTTGCCTCATAAAAAGCACGGGCACCGCCGAATTCGTCAACGGCGGTAATATAGTCCGAGCCTGCGCCCAGACACTCTGCAAGCCATATACGGTAAACGTCCTCGCTGTAAGCGGAACTCATCTCATCAGCTCCCACATAATTATCGCCGCCGCCATTGAGGCGTTGAGCGATTCTGCTCTGCCCTGCATAGGCACACGCACACGGTGCATACAGCTTTGCATAGTAGCCTCTTCAACGCCGTTGCCCTCGTTGCCGATAACACAAACCGTCTTTTCGCCGAGGTCGGTTTTTGTTATATCCTCCGCAGCTTCGGACGGGGTTGAGGAAAGGGTTACGTAGCCCTTATTCTCCAGCTCCTTCATTGCTTCGGGCATATCGGAAACACAGACAAACGGCATACGGAGCATTGAGCCCATAGCCGCACGCTGTGTCTTCGGGTTATATACATCACAGCAGCCGCAAAGCACTGCACCGCCTATTCCCAACGCCTCCGCCGTGCGGATAATTGCGCCGAGATTGGCAGGGTCCTGAATGTTTTCGAGCGCAACCAATTTTGCGCTACTATATATTTTATCTATATAATGTTTTTTGTCAAGAGTTTTGCACACACAAAATATGCCCTGAGGAGAAAAGGTATCCGACAGCTTCTGTGCAATTTCATCGGAAATTTCACAGCTTTCTTCTGCCTTCGACGCTATGAAATCCACCTCGTCGGAATACTTTTCCTTCGCCCTTGCGGTATAGAAAAGGCGTACCGTTCCAACACTTGAAGCGGCATCGGCGCAAAGCCTTGCACCCTCAAGGAAGAATAAGCCTTCCTCACGGCGTGCCTTGGCACTGTCCCTCAGGCGGACGGCCTGCTTTATTTTATCGTTGCTTTTAGCAGTTAATACAGTCTGCATAATTACCACCAAACAAAAACTCAAGCCCACGGTTATATCCGAGGGCTTGACATAGTTATTGATTATTAAAGTGCTGCCTTTGCCTTCTCGCAGATTGCTGTGAAAGCTGCGGGGTCAGAGATAGCGATTTCGGAGAGCATCTTTCTGTTGAGGTTGATGCCTGCCTTCTTGAGGCCGTTGATAAGTGTTGAGTAGTTCATACCGTTTGCCTTTGCAGCAGCGGAAATACGGGAAATCCAGAGACGGCGGAAATCTCTCTTCTTGAGCTTACGGCCGATGTATGCGTACTGGCCGGACTTCATAACAGCCTGCTTGGCAGTCTTGAAAAGCTTTGCCTTTGAGCCGTAGTAGCCCTTTGCCATTCTGAGAACTTTATTTCTTCTCTTGCGAGTCATAGTTGCGCCCTTAATACGAGCCATGATTAGTTACCTCCAAATATTATTCTTAAGTTTTGAGCCGACCCTATCTCTTATTTATAGGGAATAAGGCGCTTAATCTGCTTGCAGTTTGTTACGTCAGCAACAGCTGTCTTGCGGAGATTTCTCTTGCGCTTTGTGCTCTTCTTTGTAAGGATGTGTGATTTGTAAGCGTGACCTCTCATAGGCTTGCCGTTCTTGGACAGCTTAAAACGCTTCTTTGCACCGGAGTGAGTTTTGATCTTAGGCATTTGTTTTATCCTCCTTGATTATTTTGTTGATTTAGGTGCGAGGAACATCAGCATCTGGCGTCCCTCGAGCTTTGCGGGCTTTTCAATATTGGCAAATTCTGCACAGGCCTGTGCAAAACGCTCCATAATTTCGTTACCGAGGTTGGTGTGAGCCATCTCACGGCCTCTGAAACGGATTGAAACCTTGACCTTGTCGCCACCGGCAACGAATCGCCTTGCGTGGCCGACCTTAGTGTCAAAATCGTGCGTATCAATGTTTACGGAAAGGCGAATTTCCTTGACTTCAACGATGCGCTGATTCTTCCTGGCTTCCTTTTCTCTTTTTGCCATATCGAAGCGATACTTGCCGTAGTCCATAATTTTACACACAGGCGGTTTAGCCTGCGGAGAAATCTTG
>JAFXCT010000027.1 GCA_017521365.1 Clostridia bacterium | reverse complement strand
TCCTCTCTGCCCGTGCTTCTTGCTGTTCTCCAGATACGGTCGTAAATTGTTTCAACAACAAGCGGAACACCCGAGAAATTGTATGGCTTCTGATTTTTAAGGTCGGACTGAATGCTCTTGATGCTGTCGCACATATAGCCCCACTCGGTGAGGATATAGCAGGCAAACAGAGCACTTACCCAAGCGTATGTGTGGTTAAGAGGAAGGAAGCCGATAGCGTGCTTACCGGAGAGAACACGTGTGGAAGAGCTGCAGTTTGTAGCAATGTTGTAGTGCGTAAGCATAACGCCCTTGCTCTTGCCGGTTGTGCCGGAAGTGTAAACGATACAGGCAAGGTCATCGGGCTTGACTTCAACATCAACAACATAGGTATTGCCTTCGTCGAAAAGCTTGTAACCGATTTCCTTGTAATTGTCGAACTCATCAATAGGAAGGTAATGCTTTACGGGCATATCGGGATTCTTCTTGAATTCCTCAACCATACCTTCAAACTTGTCCGAATAAACAAGCGCATCACAACCACAACGGATAAGCTGATCGCCGATATCATCGGCAGGAAGCTTGCAGTCCATAGGAACGCTGATGTTGCGTGTCATATTGGTTGCATAGTAAGCAAGCATCCAATCATAGGAGTTTTCGGCAACAATGGCGATTTTAGCCTGATTTACAAGACCGATTGAGTGGAAGTATGTGCCGACACCAATCATTTCACGCCAGGTCTGGTTAAATGTTCTTGACTGCTCAACCTTGTTTTTGTCAAGGAAAGCAAACTGCTTGTGGTCACCGCCCATTTGCGTACCCTTAACGATGATTTCTTTAAGCGTTGTATAAGTGGGAATATTGGGATTGCCGAGATTACTGAGCTTTTTTTTCACGAAATTTCCCTCCGAAAAGTATTTCTTTTAACCATTGTTCATTTTTTACGCTGTTTTTTGTTAAAAACCCGAAAATTTCCGAACTTTTAACAAACTGTGAATAATATTAACACAAAATATTAATTTTTTCAAGTATTTCTCTTGAAATTCCAGTAAATTTATTGTAAAATCACTATAAAGTATTAACATAGTGTTAACAAGCACAAATCCAAGGGAGAGTAAGAGGAAAATGAAAATATTCGTAATATGTCTTATCGCATGGTTTACGGCACAGCTTATTAAAGTAATAATCAATTTAATTAAGTACGCTGTTGCAAAAAAGAAAGGCAAAGAGGGCTCAAAGGTTACGCTCAGCACCCTTTTCAAGCTTGGCGGTATGCCCAGCTCACACACCGCAACCGTAATATCTCTTTCCGCAAGCATCGGTATGCACAGCGGCTGGAATTCCGATATATTTGCCGTTGCAGGCGTTTTTGCATTTATTGTTATGTTTGATGCAATAAAGGTTCGCCTTCCCATTGAAAAGCTGACAGATGCATTCAATATGCTTCAGGATAAATTCTACGGCAAAGACGTTTCCGATGTCAAGAAGGTCGAAGGTCACACCCTTCCCGAAATTGCTGGCGGCTTTGTTGTCGGCGCAACGATAGCATATATAATGGTTCGTGTACTCAATTTCCTGGGCTGATATTAAGGAGAATAAACTATGTTTGATGCATTGAAAGTAAAAAACGAATGTGTTGAATGGATAAAAGATTTTTTTGAAAAGAACGGTAAAGGCTGTAATGCCGTTGTCGGTATTTCCGGCGGTAAGGACAGCTCCATTGTTGCCGCCCTTTGTGTTGAAGCCCTCGGCAAGGACAGAGTTATCGGCGTACTTATGCCCTGCGGAAAGCAGCACGACATTGACTGCGCCTATCAGCTTGTAAACCACCTTGGAATAAAGCACTACGAAATTAATATTGAAGACGCTGTAAAAGGTGTTATGAATCAGCTTGAAGGCAAGCTTGAAATCAGCAACCAGACAAGGGTAAACCTTTCTCCCAGAATCAGAATGTCAACGCTTTACGCCGTATCGCAAAGCCTCAACGGCAGAGTTGCAAACACCTGCAACCTTTCCGAAGACTGGGTGGGCTATTCCACACGCTACGGCGATGCCGCCGGTGATTTCAGTCCCCTTTCTCACCTTACCGTAACCGAAATCAAGCAAATCGGCAGACTTATCGGTCTTCCCGTTAATCTTGTTGACAAGGTGCCGATTGACGGCCTTTGCGGAAAAACGGATGAAGACAACCTCGGCTTTACCTATGCAGAGCTTGATATTTACATCCGCACGGGCAAAATCGAAAACGAGGAAACGAAAAAGAGAATTGACACTCTTCACGAAAGAAACCTCTTCAAGCTTCAGCTTATGCCGAGCTTTATGCCGTCTTCCGATGAGGAATAAAACACTTGATTTGACTCTGACCGCCTTGTTTGCCGTAATTATCTGTGTGTGCTCGTGGCTGAGTATTCCTTCCGTAATCCCTTTTACAATGCAGACCTTTGCGGTATTTATCACCTTGCTTGTGATTGGCGGAAAAAGAGGCACGACGGCAATACTGCTGTACATTCTTCTCGGTATTGCAGGCCTGCCCGTTTTTCATTCTTTCACGGGCGGAATAGGCATACTGACAGGTCCGAGCGGCGGCTTTATATACGGTTTTTTGCTTATGGGTCTGTGCTACGCCCTGGTAACAAAAAAAGCAGGAGAAAAGCTTTACGTAAAAGTTTCCGCCCTGCTTACCGGTATGATATTGTGTTACGCTGTCGGGTGCGTGCACTTTGCACTCGTATCGGAGGTTTCCGCAAAAACAGCTTTTTTTCACAGCGGTGCTTCCGTTTATACTGCCCGACTTATTAAAGCTTTTCGTCAGCATACTGCTGAGTTCGAGAATAAAGAAAATCAGCAAAGTCTGACCGAAATCTCACCGCTTGTGAGGGTAAGTATTTCACCGTCATTCTTTTTGACAACCAAACCGCCCGAGGAGTCGATTCCGACTGCTTCGGCGGTGTTTTTTTGTCCGTTTATAAAGTAATTTATCGTTTTGCCGAGAACACAGCTTCTCTCACGGTAAAACGCAAGCTCCTCCTCTGTCAGCGAACCGAAGCTGATGTTCAGCAAAGCCTTTGTTATTTGCACGGCAAGCTCCTCACGGGTGATATTCTGAGCACCGAGTGAGCCTGCAATTTCCCGTAATTCTTCGGGAAAGTCAACTGTGCTGACGTTTATTCCGATTCCGATTATAATACTTTCGGTAACGGCATTTTTATAATCATTAATCGCTTCGCAAAGAATACCGCAGACCTTTCTGCCGTTAAGATAAAGGTCGTTAACCCACTTGATATCCGCAGCTATCCCCGTAGCCGACTCAATTGCCCTGCAAACCGCAACGCAAACCTTTGCCGTAACGCAAGAGGCTGACTCAAACCCGATTCCGGGATGAATCAGCAGCGACATATAAACACCGCACGCATCGGGAGAATAAAAGCTCTTTCCGCTTCTGCCTCTGCCGGCAGTCTGTCTGTCGGCAACGGCGAGCACCGTCCCCTGTTCGCCTTCGTCAAGCGCACGGCGAAGATATGAGCTTGTAGAATCGATACTGTCAAAGCAAATAACTTTTACGGCGTCACCAAGCCCGGAAGAAATAATTTTTTCGTTCATCGTCATTCCCCTGTTTTTACCAAATCAGCAAAACCGAAACGTATAACCTTCGCAAGGTCGTTTATATCAAGCTGAATATGGCAGCCGATTTTACCTGCGCTGAAAACAATACTGTCAAAATCCTTGGCGGCAGCGTGAAAGGTCGTTTTGAAAAACTTTTTCATACCTATGGGTGAACAGCCGCCGTGGACATAACCGGTCAGCGGCAGCAAATCCTTGGACTTAATCATTTCAACTGATTTTTCGCCCACAGCCTTTGCCGCTTTTTTTAAATCGAGCTCGTTTTCAACTGGAATTACAAAAACATAGTGGTTTGCCGTTTTGCCGACGGTTACGAGAGTTTTGAACACTCTTTGCCGCTCAACACCGATTATGTCTGCGGCTTCGGTACCGCTTGCGGCAATCTGAGTTTCATAGGTATGCGGTATATACTTTACCTTCTTTTGGTCGAGAATACGCATTACGTTTGTTTTTTCGTCCATTACATTTCACCGTTAATAATAAGTTAAATATATTATACTTTATTTCATTACTTAAATCAACTGCACAGACTACAGTTTGCAAGACTAATTCACTTTGTAAAAAAACTCAAAATACCAATCTGTGACTTTTCCGTTTAAAAAGGTAGTATATGTTTGAGGGCGAAAGGAGGAGATAAGCCTTGGACGACAGTAAAATAATTGATTTGTTCTTTGAGCGCTCGGAACAGGCAATCACCGAGCTGTCGGAAAAATACTGTAAAACCTGCCGCAAAATAGCTTTTAACATACTCGGCAGCGATGCCGATGCACAGGAATGTGTAAACGATGCGCTATTGGGAATATGGAACAGAATACCGCCCGAAAGACCCTGTCCCCTATCCGCATACGTTTATAAAACTGTACGCAATCTTGCCCTTAAAAAACACCGCTCAAATACGGCCAAAAGGCGAAACAGCCGTTACGACACGGCGCTTGATGAAATTATCGGCTGTCTGCAATCCGATTTTTCAGTCGAAGCAGAGATAAGCGCAGAAGAACTGGCAAAAGAAATAAACGAATTTTTAGCTAATCTCTCCGACGAAAACCGAATAATATTCGTAAAAAGATACTGGTTCGGTGAGGAAATTTCAGCAATAGGCTCGGATATGGGTATAACCAACCATAACGTAACCGTAAAGCTTTCAAGGACAAGAAACGCACTAAAAAAATATCTTTCAGAAAAGGGGTTTGATATATGAAAAAAGACGCTATAGAAAAAGCGGTTTCGGAAATCAGCGACGACTTTATAGCCGAAGCGGCTGAATTCGGAAAAGACAAACGAAAAACAAACAGCATTAAACAGCTCTTTGTAAAAGCACCGCTTGCAGCAACGGTAGTAATTCTTTTACTTATCGGTACAATAGCCTACACGGCGGCAAGCCGGACGAACTGGTCATCCTCAATTAAATTTGATGACGGCTCGACCGAACAAATAGTTGAAAACGCATTTTTTAAAGATATACCTGACACAGCACCAAAAAACCAAGAATTTGCAAGTATGCTGCAAATGTCGCACGAAGAAATTGAAGCCTATCTCAGCTTTGATATTCTGCACTGTTTAGACGCAGAAAACGATACGGTAAACTATGATACAAGCCTTAATAAAGACGGAAGTATTGCAAGAATTGACCTGTGGTGGCCGGGAATAGTAACGGACGGCACAGAAAACGGAAAAAGCATTAACCAGTATGTATATATACTGAATATCGGTGCGGAAGAAGGATACGTGCTTGCGTTTGAAGAAGGTATCGACGCAATGGGTCACAAGATACTGCTTGATAAAATCCACGTGGATGAACTTGATACAGATGTACTTTGCTACACCTCAGGCGATGACCCCGACAGAATAAGCGTAACTTTTGCGTATGACGATGTTATGTACAGCTTTACGGGACACGGGTATACGCTTGACGAAATAATATCGGTAATAAAGGAACTGGAATAACAGACAGGCTCCCATACTCTTTGCGAGTGTGGGAGCCGTTTTAATTTTATTTTACAGGTGTTATTTCGTAGAATATTACGCCGTTTGCGGCAAGAGTATCTTCAAGCACGAGAACGCCGTTTTCAACAGTTGCCGTTTCAGTTACAGGAACGAGCTTGGAGCACTCGTAATACTTACTGCGAAGCTGAGTTAAATAAATCTCTCTCGCAGCAGAATCGGAAAGAGTGGTGTAATTATCAATAATCGGGTCATCGGGTGACCACAAGAAGCACTCGTCCCCTATTCCGTAAGTCTTTCTGTCCTCTACCCATTCGTCAAAATAGTTGCAGTTATCGTCCACAACGTATCTTGTAACCTGAACTGTTTTGCCGTCAAGCTGTGCGGCGTTGATTTCAAGGCTCAATTCAATTGACCTGTCATATTCAACGTCATTTTTAAAATTATACACCATTACACGGCATATTTCGGCTTCTTCATCGTACGCCGCAACTGCATCAACCTCGGTACCGTACAAAACACCTCTGTCGGTTTTTTTCACATTAACACGGTTAAGCTGTGCAAATTTTGCAATATTTGAAGCAACGTGATAGCTGACGGTGGGATTGCCGTTAAACAAGCCGTCCGACAGGTAGTACCAAGCCGAAAAATAATCGCCGCCGCAATCAAAAAGCTGCTTATAAAGGCGTGCGTCGTACGCCGCTTGATAAGTATAACCGACCGTTCTGCTCAAAAGCTGACTGTCCACCGCACCGGAGGAATTGCCGCAAAGAATCCTGCCCTCGTCAATACCGAAAAAAAGGTCGGTCAGCCCTGCCTTTTCGGCACAAGCCTGGAGGTATTCAATCGTTTCGGGCAAGGTATAGCCGCTTGTAAATTCTCCCGGTCTGGCATCGTAAAACGAGCCGTTGAGGAAGCAGACACGGGTACCCTTATCACCCGTTTTATAGTTTTTACCGTTCGCACAGTGCTGAATAAAAATATTCTCGTCCCAAAGGCCTTCGGTAACGGTCATTGAGTGAGCACCGACGATAACGTTTTCGCCGATGACCTCCTGCAAAGCGGCTACGGTATAATCATAGAGCTTACAGTACTCAACGGCAGAGTCCTGAGGGTCACCGCTGACAGCCATAAACCAATCAGCATTTTCATACTCTGTCATTACTCCGAAACGCCATTGGAGCAGCTCGTCCTTGCCGAATGCATCAACGAGTGCCTGAGCCATAGCCGCAATATAATTATAATAGACTTCGTAATCATCGGGCGGATAGATATTCGTACCGAAATTCTTACCCTCAAGCGCATTGGCGGAATATTTGAGAGGAACGCTGCCAAGCTTCAGATGTGGCTTTGCGCCAAGCTCGAGTATGCCGCGGCAATTGTCGATAAGACGGGTAAAATCATAGTCGTCCAGTACATCAAAATTCATCGGGTCCTTGAACAAATCTCTCGCTGCGTTACCGCCCGTGCACTGCATTAACTGAACATACTCGACAAATTCGCCGATATTGTATTCTTCACTAATCTTAAGGTTAGTAAACTGGTCGGAGCCGTTCATATCCCAGATATTTACGTTGCTGACGGCGTTGGGAAGCACTTCACCCGAATCGGAAAGTTCAACGGAAAAACCGTAATTGTCAGCGCTTTCACCGCCGGAAAATATCAAGCCGGGCAACGCCAGCAGAACGGCGAGTAGATACGAAAAAAAGCTGATTATTGCAGACATAAGCTTTCACCCTTCATTTAGTTATTCAATGGTCTTGCCGGCACACCCACCGCCGTACAGCCGGCAGGTATATCAGCAACGACAACCGCACCTGCGCCAATAACGCTGTCAGAACCGATTGTCTTAGCTTGAATAATATTTGCACCCGTGCCTATATCGACACCGCTTTCAACAGTAACGTTTCCCGAAACACTGACCATAGGATTAAGCGTAACATAGTCACCAATAACACAGTCGTGCCCGATAGTACAGCAACGGTTCGACAGAAAAAAGTCACCTATTTCAATATTTACGGTTATGATATTGGCGTAGCAAATTATACAGCCCTCACCCAATTTAACAAACTCGGAAATTCTAACGTCAGGGGCAATAATATTCGGGAAAGAGATGTTTGCGTTAGCCCTTAACTTTTCAACAATCTTCCGTCTTACGGCAGGGTTTCCGACAGCCACGGCAACACAAATTTCCTTGCTTCGTTCAAGCAGCCAGGCTGTATCACCGACAACCGGATAACCGTTGATTATTTCGCCAAGCTTTTCGGGGTCATCATCAATAAAACCGAGGATATTATATTTTTCCGATTTCGGATCATTGAGCTGCCACATAAGCTCTCTACCCATACCGCCTGCACCGTAAACAACTAAATCTTTAAACGCCATTTTAACACCTTATTCTGCTTTAGGCAGCATTATTTCTGAAAGCGGACGTTTCGGAACGAAGTGCTTTTCCTTGCCGTCACGGTAATATTTGACGTCGCCGTCCTTTATATCGACAACCTCAACGGTCTCCTTGGGTCTGCCGAGGGCGATAACAAGGCGGGGCTTGATATGCTCGGGAAGCGCAAAAATTTCCGCAGCCTTTTCCTTGTTAAAGCTGCCGAGCATACAGGCACCGAAGCCCATATCCATTGCACCGAGAACGATTGTCTGGGCACAAATTCCTGCGTCAATTTCGATTTCTTTACATATTGAGGTATCGTAGCACACGAGGATATACGCCGCAGGCACGTTACCGTCGTAAGGCAGCTTATCAGTCAGATAGCCTGCCCAACCGAGAATAGAGAAAACCTTTTCGCAGGCTTCTTCGCTGTTTGCATAAGCAAACTTTATTGACTGACTGTTGGCAGTTGACGGAGTAAAACGGCAAAGCTCAATAAGATAGCTTAACTGCTCATCCGTCAGCCTGACAGCAGGGTCAAAATTACGATAGCTTCGTGTTGCTTTTACAAGTTCGGAAAACATAAATAATTCTCCTTATCTGCCCTCTGCACGCATCTTTGCAAGGTCACGGTAGTTAATAAGCTTAATGCCGAGAGAGTCAATGTGCTGCTTTGTCTGCGGGTCAGAGAAGAGCTTATATTCCCAGACTCTGCGGTTCCAGCAACCCGTAGTACCCTTGAGCTCATCGGTTTCGTAGGCAGGGTGAATATATGTTTCAACAACACCCTCGGGGAAGCCTCTGTACATCTCGTAGATGTATTCTTTGAAATTCTCGTAGCTGTCAGCCTGGGGGCCTGACCAATCGCCGGGCATAAGATAATCGGGCATAGCTACGCCGAGGGATTTACCGTAAGCAACAACCTTTCCGATAAGGCCGAGAACAAGCTCCTTGGGTGCCTGAACGTCGAGCATTGTGTTACCGAACTGCTCGTCCGTAAAGTTCATAGGCATACGAAGCGGAAGCTGATATTCGCCGGCAATCTTAATCATAAGCTCAAGCAGCTCAAAGCGGCCTGTGGCAACACCGTAGAGAGAGCCCATATGGTTATCAAGGTGAGAAGGATTGAGGCCGAGTGATTTGAGCTTTTCAATCTGAGCTTTAACCTCTCTTTCAACCTCTTCAAGGTCTGCGTGCTCTTCAAACTCATCACACTCGTGATAGAAATAGCCGTCCTTATCACGAAGGGAAGAATTTTCGCCCGAGCAAACGGGACCCCAGCGGTAATTCTCCCACTCGGCTGTAGTTGTAAGGTGAACGCCTATGGCAAACTCGGGGTGCTCTTTGGCAAACTTAACAGCCTCGGGAGCCCAACCGCAGGGAGCCATAATAGTTGAAGAAGTAATACCGCCGGACTTGAGCAAATCAAAAACACCGAAGTTGGCGGCACGGCACATACCGAAATCGTCTGCATTGATAATAAGATATCTTTCCATAAAATATAATTCCTTTCGTGTTTAAATTTCCAAAAGTAAAATTAGACCAATAATATTATAATATTTTGGTTTGAAGTTGTAAAGATGATTTGTGAATATATAATTACAAAAACATTTAAATTACGCTTGAATGAAAGGAAAAATAATGATATAATACTTTGCTGTAAAAATAAATCACGGGAGAAATTTGAAATGAAGGATATTTTAACCGCAAAATTTGTCAAGGAAATGCAGGCAACAACCGCAAATATGTACCGCCTCGGCTGGGATGAGCGCAACGGCGGCAACATAAGCTATATGCTCGAAACCGACGAGGTTGCAGAATACCTTGACCTTAACAACGTAATCCGCACCATCCCCACAGGCTTTGACGCTACAGACCTTATCGGCAAGATTTTCATTGTTACAGGTACAGGTAAATACTTCAAGAACGTTATGGATGACCCCGAAAACAACCTCGGTATAATCCGTATTGCCGAAGACGGCACAACGGCCGAGCTTCTTTGGGGCTATGCCGACGGCGGCAAATTCACAAGCGAGCTTCCTGCACACCTTATGAGCCATATGGCAAGGCTTAAGGTTGACCCCGAAAACAGAGTTGTTATGCACTCACACCCCACAAACACTCTTGCTATGAACTACATACACGAGCTTGACGAAAAGAAGTTCACTCATACGCTTTGGGAAATGTGCACGGAATGCATCGTTGTATTCCCCGACGGCGTAGGTGTTCTCCCCTGGATGCTTTGCGGCACAAACGAAATCGGTGAAGCAACAGCAAAGAAAATGGAAGAATTCCGCCTTGTTGTATGGGGTATGCACGGTATCTACGGCGCAGGCAAAACGATGGATGAAACCTTCGGCCTCATTGAAACGGTTGAAAAGGCCGCACAGATTTATATGCTCACGGCACATATGCCCAGAGTAAACACAATCAAGGACAGCGAAATGGTTGAGCTTGCCGAATTCTTCGGCGTAAAGTACAGAAAAGATTTCCTTAACCTTTAATTTAAAACCATATACTAAGAAAACCCGACGGATTCGCCACCGTCGGGTTTTGTGTTTTACTTAAGTATTTTGAATTTACCTATAATCGGCAGTTCCTTTGCCTTGCCGCCGAGAGCGTTTACAATACCGATAATTGCGAGAACGGTAATTGCAAGGCCTGCAATGGGAGCAATTATCCAACCGATAATGGGGATTACTGTGATTACGGATGAGAGAATTGCGCCAATAAAGAGCACAAGACCCTGATTGGTGTGGAAGCGGGCAAACTTTGAGTCCTTTGCCGCAAGCAACGGAATAAGGAAAATTATGTAAGCCAGTAACGCCATAACCTTGTTCTTTTCTATATCCTGTGCATCGTATTCCGCCGTTGTGTCTGCCGTGTTGTTGAGTTCTGTCAGCTTTGCGGAGAGGTCAACAGCAGGTGCGCTTGCCTGCTCGGCAGGGGCTTCAATCGGAGCACCGCAATTTGTGCAAAATTTTATG
>JAFXCT010000026.1 GCA_017521365.1 Clostridia bacterium | reverse complement strand
TCCGGGGCCAAAGACCATAAGGAGGTGCAAATCAATGAACAACTACGAGATCATGTTGGTATTCTCCCTTGCAAAGGGTGAGGAGGCTGCAAACGCACTCACAGAGAAGTTCCAGGGTATGATCGAGAAGAACGGCACTGTCGAAAACGTTGATGTATGGGGTAAGCGCAGACTTGAGTACCCGATCAACGACGAAACAGAGGCTCTCTACGTAGTAATCAACTACCAGAGTGCTCCCGATTTCCAGACAGAGCTCGACCGTGTTCTCAAGATTACGGACGGCGTTCTTCGCTCAATGATCATCCGCAAGTAATCCAAGGAGGAAAAAGAAATGCTCAACTGTGCAGTTCTTATGGGCCGCCTTGTAGCGGACCCTGAGCTCCGTACAACTACTACGGGAATTTCCGTTACCTCGTTCCGTATCGCTGTTGACCGCGGCTACGTCCGCCAGGGTGAAGAGCGTCAGGCGGATTTCATCGACATCGTTGCATGGCGTCAGACGGCAGATTTTGTCACACGCTATTTCCGCAAGGGCTCGATGATTGCCGTTCAGGGCTCAATTCAGACCCGCAGCTACGAGGACAAAATGGGTAACAAGCGTACCGCAGTCGAGGTTGTTGCAGACAACGTAAGTTTCTGCGGCTCCAAGGCAGAAAGCGGCACGGCAGGCGGCGCAGCAGTGCGCCCCGCAGCAGCACCGGCAGCACCCGCTGCCAGCTTCTCAACAGGCGGTATGGGCGACTTCGAGTCAATCGAAGACGACGACGATTCCCTGCCGTTCTAAAATCTTACAAGGAGGATAACTACAATGGCATACGAGAAGAATGACAGACGTCCCAACAGAAAAGGCCGCAGAAAAGTCTGCACCTTCTGTGTTGATAAGGTAGATTACATCGACTACAAGGACGTTAACAAGCTTCGCAGATTCACATCTGAGAGAGCAAAGATTCTCCCCAGACGTGTAACAGGCACATGCGCTAAGCACCAGAGAGAGCTCACAACAGCTATCAAGCGTGCACGCTACGTTGCTCTTCTGCCCTACACAGCAGACTAATTGCAAAAAATGTAACCCCGTTCATTTGAACGGGGTTATTTTTTGTAAAGAATAAAGAAGAAATAATAAATAAGAAATAATAAATAATAAATTTTTCCGTAGGGGCACATATTATGTGCCCGCAAAAACGGTACGCCAATTTGCGCAACGGTGGATTCGGAAAAAATTCATAATTCGAATTCATAATTCATAATTTTCATAATGTTTCCCCGACGCCTGCGGCACCCTTGCGACCGTGGGCGTTGGGGCTTTTTTGAATTGAAAGTGGAAAATTGAAAATTGTTTTTAAAGAATAAATAATAAATTTTCCGTAGGGGAGGCGTTTCGCCTCCCGTGTTTGCCGATGCATTAAATTGAAAACATTGTAGGGCAGGGGCTTGCTCCTGCCGTAAAGGAGATTTGACGGTAAATTACGGGCGAGAAAGTGAATCGCCCCTACGACTCGCCGAAGAATTGATATATCGGCAATACGGACGACCGAAGGTTTGCCCATATATATTTATTCTTTATTATTTCTTATTTATTCTTTAAAAGTCAATAATCATTGACTTTTAATATATAGGGTGATATACTTTAAACTGTATGATTATCGAAAGGGAGGAAAAGATATTTATGAAAAAATCCACCGTAAAAATCATCTCCGTGCTTGGCGCACTTGCAATTTGTTTAACGGCGTTTGCCGCTTGCTCGGGTGAGGATAACTCACAGAAGCTGCTTTATGAGGAAGGCGGAAAAATCTACTACCGTCCCGAGGCAGGCGAGGCTGCTTACGAGCTTGCAACGGACGCTAACGGCGTTACCCGTGTTGACGAGGAAGGCAACCTTCTCTGGAAGGTTACCGATGCCGCAGGCAACGACCAGACTCACCCCGTTTCATATCCCTCATACCTTATTGACGGCAAGTCTGTTTCCTGCCAGCAGTTTACAATCACAATGCCCAGAGGCTGGAAAAACATCGGCTACGATTCGATTATGCTCCGTGACAAAAAGGACGAGATAAAGATTGACTACACCTTTGTCGGTGCAAATGAAGACGGCGTTATCCCCACCGCAGAGGACAGGGTTGACCAGCTCAACGAGCTTTTTGCCCCCAACGTTGCCGACGGCACGCTGACTATTGATGTATCCGACTCTCAGATTGCAGGCCGTGACGCAAAGAAGGTTGTTATGGTTTCGCACGGCAAGGCTGACGCTTACCTTGAGACCTATTTCATCAGCGTTTCCTCAGGCGTTATGACGTTTACCTGCGCCTGCGAGTTTGAGGACGGCGGAAAGTATGACTTCAAGGCAATTCTTGACACAATTGAGTACAGAATATAAATTACACATATTTGAGGCAAGGAGAAATAAATTATGCTTTTTTCACAGGATATAGGTATTGACCTCGGTACTGCAAACACCCTCGTGTTTGTAAAGGGTAAGGGCATTGTTATCAGAGAGCCCAGCGTTGTTGCTGTTGACGTGCGCTCACAGCCGCCCAAGGTTGTTGCAGTCGGCGCAGAGGCAAAGGAAATGATTGGCCGTACTCCCGGCTCAATTACGGCTGTACGTCCCCTTAAGGACGGCGTTATTGCCGATTTCGACGTTACCGCAGATATGCTCAAGGCATTTATCAAGCGTGCTATCAGCGGCTCACCCTTTAACAGAGCAAGAGTTATGATTTGTATTCCCTCGGGCGTTACGGAGGTTGAGCGCAGAGCCGTTCACGATGCCGCACGTTCTGCAGGCGCAAAATACGTAAGCCTTATCGAGGAGCCTATGGCAGCCGCAATCGGTGCCGGTCTTCCCGTAAGCGAGGCAACGGGCAGTATGGTTGTAGATATCGGCGGCGGTACGGCAGAGGTTGCCGTGCTTTCACTGGGCGATATCGTTACCTCCCGTTCCGCAAGAGTTGCAGGTGACGATTTTGACGATGCTATCATTGCCTACATCAAGAAAAAGTACAATCTTCTTGTCGGTGAACGCACCGCAGAGGATATCAAAATCCGCATCGGCTCGGCTTACCCCTACGACGGTGAGGGCGCAATGAACGTCAAGGGCCGTAACCTTATGGACGGTCTGCCCAAGAACGTTGAGGTTACCTCCGAGGAAATCCGCGAGGCTCTTTCCGACCCCGTAAGCCAGATTATCGACGCTATCCGTTCCACGCTCGAAAAGACTCCGCCCGAGCTTGCCGCAGATATTATCGACCACGGCATTATGCTCACAGGCGGCGGTGCACTTCTCCGCGGTCTGGATAAGCTTATTGAAATCGAAACAAAAATGCCCGTGCACATTGCGGAAAATCCGCTTGACTGTGTTGTTGACGGTACGGGTCTCTGCCTTGAGAACGATGCTCTGGGCACTCTCAGCGGACAAAAGAAGAAAAAGGAAAAGAGATAAATGCGAAGCTTTTTCAAAAGCACACGCTTCAAAGGCTTTCTCGGCTTCTTCGGCGTGCTGATTCTCAGCATCATTTTTGCCGCCGCTACCGAAAGCGGGTCTTCGCCTGCTTCAACGGTGCTCGGCACGGTGTTTTCGCCGCTGCAGAGCGTTTCAAGCGCAATTGCCGATTCCGTAAAGGATTTTTCGGTCTATTTCCGCTCCTCCGCACAGTATCAGGAACGGGTGAAGGAGCTTGAAAACCAGCTCGGCGAAGCACAGAAGGAGCTTGTCGGCTACGAGCAGGCAAAGCAGCAGATAGCTCTCTACGAGGAGTTTTTGGAGTTAAAAGAGGAAAACGAAGACTTTCAGTTTGCAAGCGCATCCGTTATCGGCAGCGACAGCTCGGATGCGTTTGGTTCCTTTACGCTCAATAAGGGTGAGTTGGACGGTGTCAAGGTCAACAACCCTGTCATTTATGGAAAATATCTTGTCGGCGTTGTTGTGAAGACTGCGCCGACATATTGCGTTGTAAATACCGTTCTCAACCCCGAGGTCAACGTCAGCGCCTACGAGGTGCGCACGAGGGAATCGGGCTATTCAACCACAACCGTTGACCTTGCCAAAGAGGGTAAGTGCAGCCTTTCGGGTCTTGTTAGAACAACCGCAATTGCCCCCGGCGGCATAGTCTGCACCTCGGGTGTCGGCGGAATTTACCCGGCTGACCTGATAATAGGCACGGTTGAAGAGGTGCGCAACGACACCACGAACATTTCGTCCTACGCCGTAATCAACACGCAGGTTGATTTTGCACAGCTTCGTGACGTGTTTATAATAACCTACTTCAAAGGTATGGGTGTCGGCGACACAGATTAAAACTGCGGACAAATCTGCCGTTATGCCGTGTTTTCGCTCAGTTTAAAAAATCTGCCATTATGCCGTTGTTAAACAAATGTAGGGAACGGTCTTGACCGTTCTGTTTTGGGAGGGAAGAAAATGATACCGCAGGCGTGGAAGGAAAACAAGCCGAAGATTATGCGGCGTGTCGTTTTCTTCTTTTTGATTTTAGGCTTCGGCGTGTTGCAGATTTCGGGTGTTCTGCCCGATGTTTTCGGGCTTGAGCTTATGCCCCTGCTTGCTCTGACTGTTACGGTGGGTATGTTTGAGCGTGAAACCTACGGTCTCATTTTCGGCCTGCTTGCAGGCGTGCTGTGCGATATGAACAATGCCGACGGTGACGGCGTTTACGCTCTGTTTTTTGCTTTGGCGGGCTTCATCTGCGGTCTGCTGATGACCTACCTTATGATGAACAATCTCCTTACCGCAACAATTCTCACCTCGTTCTGGTCGGTTTTGTATGCGCTTGTCAGCTGGCTTGTAAGCGTCGGTGTTCACGGCATTTCGGGCGGCTGGAAGCCGCTGCTCACCTTTTATCTGCCGACGGCTTTGCTTAATATATTTATAATGCCCTTGTTCTACTATCTCGTAAGGGCAATAAAAAAAGAATTCTTGAATATGGAAAATGACGAACTGTCTTTCTGACAGTACGGGAAAATAAAAGAGGAAAGGAAGTGTAAATATGAACCGGAAGAAGAAAATGAGCAGTAGGGGTATCGTTGCCGTTTCTGCTTTCGTGCTCGTATGCGCTGTTTTCCTCGGCTCGCTTTTTAAAATTCAGGTTATCGACGGCGAGGAGTACGCCAAGGCAGGCTCTTCAATTTCCGTCAAAACCGTTAAGGTTGAGGGCGCAAGGGGCGAGGTGCTTGACAGAAACGGCTCCGCCCTCATCTCCAACCGTCAGGGCAACTCGATTGTTTTCGACTACGCATACTTCCCTCCGATTAAGGAAAACAGCAAGCGCAACCAGATTATCAAGGCGCTTATTGAGCTGTTTGAGCAGCAGGGGCTTGAGTGGAACGATAATCTGCCTATCGTAATCGGCAAGGACGGCAACGTTGCCTTTGCCGAGGACAGGGAGAAGGATATAGAGGAGCTTCGCACGGATATACTTGAGCTCAACTCCTACGCAACGGCGCAGAACTGTATGGATGCGCTCGTTGAAAAATACAAGCTCGAGCAGTACGATACCGCTACGGCGAGAAAAATTGCTTCCGTGCGCTACGAAATGACACGAATCTCGTTCAGTATGTCTATTCCCTATACCTTTGCCAACGACGTGCCTATGGAAACGGTTGCAAAGATTAAGGAAAACAGCTCGTTCTTTATGGGTGTGGACGTTGAAATCGTGCCCTACCGCGAATACAGCGACGGCACGCTGATGCCGCACCTGCTCGGCAGAGTCGGCCTTATCAGCGCCGAGGAATACGCCGAGAAAAAAGAAGCAGGCGAAAGCTATGCGCTCAACGCTATGATAGGTAAGGACGGTATTGAGAGCGCAATGGAGGAGTACCTGCGCGGCACGAGAGGCATCAAAACCATTTCTACCGATGCCGACGGCAACGTTTCAACGGATTATGAAATTGAGCCGCTGCAGGGCAACACGGTTGTTCTCACGGTTTCAAAGGATTTGCAGGAGGTTGCCAAGAAGGCTCTTTCGAGCGGACTTGAAAAGCTGCGGGAGGACAGTATGGTTGACCCCGCAGGTGCAATTATAATCGAGGATGTCAACAACGGTGAAATTCTCGCAAGCTATTCCTACCCCGCATTCGATATTTCCACCTTTTCGCAGGATTACAGCGAGCTTGTCAAGGCAACAAACGCTCCGCTCTGGAACAGAGCGCTGATGAGCACCTATTCACCCGGTTCAACCTTCAAGCCCTGTACGGCAACTGCGGCGCTTGAAGAGGGGCTTATCACAAGCGGTACGTATTTCCGCTGTACAAGAAGCTACACCTATCTTGACCATCAGTTTCAATGCTTACAGAAGCACGAAAGCCTCACGATGAATGTTGTTTCGGCTATCAATGAATCGTGTAACATCTTTTTCTACAACGTAGCCGAACAGACGAACATAGAAACAATCAACGAATACGCTTCAATTTACGGACTCGGCGCAAAGACGGGTGTTGAGCTGCCCGAGGCAACAGGCACGCTGGACAGCCCGGAATACCGAGCTTCTCTCAACCAGGTGTGGCAGCCCGGCTTCACGCTTCAGAACGCTATCGGCAACGGCGGCAGTATGTTCTCACCCGTTCAGCTTGTCAACTACTGCGCAACAATTGCCAATGGCGGCACACGCTACAGACCGCATTTTGTAAAGACGGTTAAATCGGCGGACTATTCCGAAACCGTGCTTGAAAACGGTGCCGAGGTAATACTTGAAACCGGCTTTTCGTCCAATACTCTTGCCACCGTGCGCAGAGGTATGGAGCTCGTCGGCTCAATCGGCTACTGCTCCTATGCGTTCAAGGATTTGCCCGTTTCCGCCGCCGCAAAAACAGGTACTTCTCAGGTTGACCGTACAATCAACGGCTACCGAGTAACGACGAACAACGGCTTCCTTATCACTTACGCTCCTGCGGACAATCCGCAGATAGCAATATGTATCGCCGCAGAGGGCGCAGGCAGCGGTTCCTCGCTTGCCACAATTGCCGCAAGCGTGTACGATTACTATTTCAACGAAATGGGCAACCTCGACGCACCCGAAGCGGAAAATCAGTTATTGGCTTAAATTAAATTTGATATTAAACGATGAAAGGACAGGTACGAATTATGGATATTATGCAGGCAAAGCTTGCCGTTATCGAAGCAGGTAAGGCACTCGTTGCTAACGGACTTATCGCAAGAACCTGGGGTAACGTAAGCTGCAGAATCAGCGACACGGAATTTGTTATTACTCCCAGCGGCAGGTCATACGAAAGCCTTACTCCCGACGAAATCGTAAAGGTTAAGATTGAAGACCTCAGCTACGAGGGCGACGTAAAGCCCTCATCCGAAAAGGGTGTTCACGCTTCCGCATATAAGCTGCGCCCCGATTGCAATTTCGTTATTCACACCCACCAGCTCAACGCTTCCGTTGTAAGCGTTCTGGGCAAGGATATGCCCGTAGAAAGCGCAATGCACTCAAGCGTTCTGGGCAGCAAGGTTCCGCTTGCCTCCTACGGTATGCCCAGCACAAAGAAGCTTAAAGAGGGTGTATATAACGCAATTGCCAACAACCCCGACAGCAAGGCTGTAATTATGTCCCACCACGGTGCGGTATGTATGGGCAAGGACAGCAACGAGGCATTCTTCGTTGCACAGACCCTTGAGGATGCCTGCAACGTATATCTTCTCAAAAAATATAAGGTTCCCGAAAATAAAAAGCCCGTCTGCTACTCTTCAATCAGAGACGGCGAAAAGATTCTTCTTTCCGGTGATGACGGCTCAAGCATTGAGTGCCCCTTCAGCGGTATGGACGGCAAGAATTTTGCAATGGCTGCAATGCACAGAGATATATACATTGCCCGTCCCGATGTAAACGCAATTGTTCAGTCCGCAACACCTGACATTCTCGGTGCGGGCAAGAAGTGCGGCGGTGCGCTCAAGCCCCTGCTGGACGACTTTGCACAGATTGCAGGCGTAACAGTCCGCAAAATCAAGGGCGATAAGGCAGTCAAGGCACTCAAGGGCAGAAACGCAGCCTTCCTCAAGGACGGCAGTGTGCTCTGCTGCGGCTCTGATATGTATGACGCAAACGCAATTCAGATGGTAGTCGAGAAAAACTGCAAATCCTACCTTGCCGGCTGCGCCTTCGGCAAGCCCAATTATATCGGCAAGCTCGACTGCTTCATTATGCGCACAATCTATAAGCTGAAGTACTCCAAGCAGAAGGATAAATAATAATTTATTTTGATTATATCGAGTGACCGTAAGGTCACATATCGACAGTTTAGTGAGGAGGTGAAGCCCTGTGTTTGCCCGTATAAACAGCGTCGGCATATTCGGTATGGATACATATATGGTCTGCGTTGAGGCGGATGTTTCGCGCGGGCTTCCTCACTTTGATATTGTCGGCCTGCCCGACACGGCTGTAAAGGAATCGGGCGAAAGGGTAAACGCCGTTATCAAAAATACGGGTATGTCCTTCCCCGTCAGCCGTATAACCGTAAACCTTGCCCCTGCGGATAAGCGCAAGACGGGGCCGATTTACGATTTGCCGATTTATATTGCCATTCTCAAGGCAAGCTCACAGCTCAAGGGCGATTTTTCGGGCTGTGCCTTCCTCGGCGAATTGTCGCTCAACGGCGAAATCCGCAAGGTAAACGGCGCCCTGCCTATGGTAATCGAGGCGCAGAAAAACGGCATAAAGGAAATTTTCGTGCCCTGCGACAATGCGGCGGAAAGCTGTGTCGTTAAGGGGATTACGGTTTATCCCGTTAAAACGGTGTTCGATTTGCTAAGCCATCTGCGCGGCTCAAAATTGCTTGAGCCTGCCAAGGAAGAGGATTACATACAAAGCGTGCTTGCGCCCGATGCACCCGACTTCAGCGAAGTTATGGGTCAGTTCGAAGCAAAATTTGCCCTTGAGGTTGCGGCGGCAGGCGGCCACAACGTTATGATGATAGGTCCTCCCGGCTCGGGTAAAAGTATGCTTGCAAAGCGTCTGCCCTCAATTCTGCCCGATATGAGCTTTGAGGAAGCGATTGAAACCACCAAGGTTTATTCCGTTGCAGGTGCGTTGCCTGCCGGTGTTTCGCTTATAAAGTCAAGACCCTTCCGTTCGCCGCACCACACAATATCTCCTGCAGGTCTTGCAGGTGGCGGCAGCTTTGTGCCCCGTCCGGGTGATATTTCGCTTGCTCACAACGGCGTGCTTTTTCTGGACGAGCTTCCCGAATTCAGCAAGCAGGCGCTTGAAATTCTCCGTCAGCCGATTGAGGACGGTGTGATTAACCTCACCCGTTCATCGGGCACGGTTTCCTACGCTTGCTCGGTTATGCTCGTTTGTGCTATGAACCCCTGTCCGTGCGGCTTTTACGGTCACCCGACACGGCCCTGCACCTGCTCAAGCGGTGCGGCTAACCGCTACGTAAACCGTGTTTCAGGCCCGCTTCTGGACAGAATAGATATACATCTTGAAGTGCCGCCCGTAGATTATGATGACCTTTCCGCAACCGCAAAGGCGGAAAGCTCCGCCGAAATCAAAAAGCGTGTCGATGCCGCAAGGGCAATACAGCTCGACCGACTCAAGGGAAGCACGGCAAGCTGTAACGCAAAAATGTCGCCTGCACAGACTAAAGAATTCTGCGTTATGACGGACAGCGCAAACCTTATGCTCAAAAATGCCTTTGAAAAGTTAGGTCTTTCGGCACGTGCCTACGATAAAATTCTCCGTGTTGCCCGTACCGTTGCCGACCTCGACTCAAGCGAATTAATCGAAGCCGAGCACATCGGCAGAGCAATACGCTTCAGAAGTCTTGACAGAAAGTTCTGGGGACACTAAAAAAGTTATATTGCAAGCGTTGCTTGCAGTTATATTTGACCTTTGGTCAAGTGATATAAAAGCCTGACGGCTTTAGTTATATTATATTCGCCTGAAAACTGCCCGTAGGGCAATAAAACTATACGGAGTATAATATAACTGCTTTGCAATATCACTCGCCGCAGGCTAATATAACTGAAGCACACTTCGACAATGAAGTGTGCTTCAAATCAATATACTATATCACCTGTTTGTGCATTGATAACCTTTTTGTAAACCGCAATGTGTGTGGTGGAAATGTGCTTGTCAATGTGCATACTTCCGAAAAACCAGCGTTTATACTCGCAGGCACAGCTCATCTCATCGAAATAAGCGTTCAGGCCCGTAATTCTTGCCGGGTTTTCGCTGTGGAGCTTCAAGAAGCTCTTGATTCGTGAGGGCGGCTCGTGGGTTACTATGTAATCCACCTTACAGCCTACCTTTTCCATATTTTCTGCGCCCTCTGCCAATTCCTCACTGCTGGGGAATTCACGGCGTGACCACGCACCGTTGTCAAACAGCATATCAATGTCGGGGCTTTCGCCGCCGCCCATTGCGAAAAATGTCTGTTTTTCAATCGAGTAAATCTGACCTCTCATAAGGTGGTAGAGATTACCCGAAATGTTGTGCGCCTTACCGCCGCAGAAAACGCCGACATCGTATTCGTCAAGCAGCTCAAAATTCTCGTGCGTGCCGTCAAGGAAGCAGATGTTGAATTTCTTTTTGCCGAGCTGTCGCAAGAGCTTTTCCTCTCTTGCGCTTCCGTCCCACACGAGGCCGAAGTCGCCGCAGATAATGAGGGTGTCACCCTTTTTGAGCTTTATTGAATCAAGGCGGTCATAATCGCCGTGTAAATCACCGGTTATATATACCATAGTTATTCTCCTTTAGTGGATGTAAATAATACTATACTACATTTTATGAGGCTTTGTCTATGAAAAAAGTAATAATTTTTTTGCTTTCTGTGGCGGTTATTTTTTCCTGCGTCGCTCCGATAGGTGCAAGTGCCGTCTACAACTCCTCCGTTAAGACCGAAACCGAGATATTTTATATCGAAAGTCTTGATACGGGAACGGTGCTTTTTGAAAAGAACTCCGAGAAGCAGGCTTCTCCGGCTTCGCTGACCAAAATTGTCACGGCGGCTCTTACTCTTAAGCATTGCGAGGAGCTTGACACGGTTGTTACCGTGCCCGAGCACTGCATCCGTGCGCTGGACGGCACGGGCAGCTCACTTGCCGGTATCAAGGTCGGTGAGGAAATAACGGTCAGAAGCCTTCTCTACTGCCTGCTTGTAAGCAGCGCAAACGAGGCGGCAATGATACTTGCCGATTATATAGGCGAGGGCTCAATTGTAAAATTTGTTGAAATGATGAATGGCCTTGCCGAAGAGGTAGGCTGTGAAAACACACATTTTGCCAATCCCCACGGTCTTGACGAAGAAGGCCACTACTCGTGCGCAAAGGATATGGCAAAGCTCACCAAATACGCAATGACCTTCCCCGTTTTCAACGAAATCAGCTCGACCAAGGAGTATACGCTCCCTGCCACCAATATGAATTCGGAGCGTAAAATCCGCACGACGAATTTCCTTTTGCTCAGCGGCTACAGAGAGTATTACCTTGAAGAAGCCAAGGGCATCAAAACGGGCTCTACCACCAAGGCGGGCAAGTGCGTAATAACCACCGCCACCAAAAACGGCTACAGCTACCTTGCCGTTGCAATGAAGGCACCGTTTTACGATTACGATAAGGACGGCTACGACGAAAACTTTGCCTTTATGGACACCAAGGCAATGCTTGAGTGGACGTTTGACAATATCAAGCTCAAAACAGTAACAGACCCGTCGCAGATTATCACCGTTGCAAAGGTCAATTACGCCTGGGGTGTTGACCACGTCCGCCTTGTGCCCAAGGAGGAGTGCTTTGCGCTTGTGCCTGTCGGCGTTGATGCAGGCAGCGTGCTTGTTGAGCCTGTAAAGGATAGCCTGCCCGAATCTGTTGACGCTCCGCTCAAAAAGGGTGACGAGGTCTGTGAGGCAGTTGTAACCTACGCAGGCGAGGAAATTGCAAGGGTAAAGCTCGTTGCGGCGGAAGATATTGACCGCAGCATCATACTCTTTGTTACGGGTAAGCTTGGCGAGCTTGCAAAAACAACGGGCTTCAAGATTTTTGCGATTATTCTTGCAGCCGTAATTGTTTTCCTTATCGTTGCAAATATCTACGTAAACAAAAACCGCAGACGAAGAAGAATCAGGGTAGTAAACTACCGTGACATAAACACAAGGAGGTAAAAAATATGCTCACACCGAAACTCGGCGTACTTAAGGATATGTATAACCAGCTTCGCAAGTACTGTGCTTTGTATAAGGCAGACCTGCCCGTCTGGTCATACACCCACGCAATGTTTGAGGCAGGCAGCTACACACCCGAAGAAAACAGAGGAGAAATGACCCTCGGTCAGCACTGGTCAACAGGCTACGATGAGGCTCACTTCTTCCGCACAGCATTTACCGTACCCGAGGAAATGGCCGGTAAGGAGCTCCGCCTTGAGTTTTTCATCGGCGGCGAAAGCCTCGTAAAAATCAACGGCAAGTTCTGCGGCTCGGTTTCCTCTTCAAAATATGCGCCCGAAAGAGGCACTATAGTGCTCAAGGACCGCTTCAGCGCAGGCGACGTGCTCAATATCGAGCTTGAATCAGCCGTTAACTCAATGGAATTCTGCGATGACGCTATGGACGGCGCAAAGAGTATGGAATACACCTTCTCCACAGCCTACGTCTGGGTTGCAGACGAGGCCTGCGAGGGCTATTGGTACGACCTTGAGGTTGCGTTCCAGGCGCTTGAATTCATCAAGGACGAGCATATTTATTCCCTCGTTTACGCTGCAATTGACGACAGCCTTCACGTTGTCGATTATGATTTTGACGAGCCTCAGGTCAGAAAATCCATTGCCGAGGCACGCAAGCTCTACCTCGAAAAACTCTCAAAAATTCCGTGGTCGGCAACCTCAAAGGTTATCTTCACGGGTCACAGCCACATTGACGTTGCGTGGCTTTGGAGAATTCAGGAGAGCATCCGCAAGAGCGCACGTACCTTCTCCAACGTTGTAACTCTTATGGATAAATACCCCGAAATGACCTTCGGTCAGAGCCAGGCCGTGCTTTACGATATGGTCAAGAAGCACTACCCCGAGCTTTACGAAATGATTAAGGAAAAGGTTGCCAACAACCAGTGGGATATCTGCGGCAATGTCTGGGTCGAGGCTGATACAAACGTAGCTTCGGGTGAAGCGCTCATCCGTCAGGTGCTCTACGGCACGGAATTTTTCAAGAACGAATTCGGCAAGGTTTCCAAGACCTACTGGCTGCCCGACTGCTTCGGCTTTACCTGGGCACTTCCGCAGATTATCAAGCGTTGCGGTATGACAAACTTCATCACCTCAAAGCTTTCCTATAACGATACAAACAAGTTCCCGTTCAATATGTTCCGTTGGCAGGGTAACGACGGTACACAGGTTATGGCTCATATGATGCACCCCGGCTACAACGGTGTGTTCAGTGTCAGCGAGCTTATGACCTCCGACCGTGAGTGCAACAACAAGGAACAGCTTGACACCGCTATGCAGATGTACGGCTACGGTGACGGCGGCGGCGGCCCCACAAACTGGATGCTCGAAAGAGGCAAGCGCCTTCAAAACTTCCCCGGTCTGCCTCAGGCACACATCGGCCACGTTGACGATTTCTTTGCAATTACGGCAGAGAAGAAGGAAGAGCTTCCCGTATGGAACGGCGAGATGTACTATGAAAACCACAGAGGTACGTTCACAAGCCAGCACTTTGTAAAGAAGAACAACCGCCGCGGCGAATACGCAATCGAGCGTAACGAAATGCTTAACGTCCTTGCTGAAAAGCTCTGCGGCGTTGCATATCAGAAGGAAAAAATCGAAACTGCGTGGAAGTGCCTTCTCACAAACCAGTTTCACGATATTCTCCCCGGTACTTCAATTCACGAGGTATTTGAGGATTGCAAGAAGGAATATGCTCTTCTTCGCAAGATGAACAGAGAGCTCAAAAACGAATTGCTCAACGCTCTTAACGCAACAGTCAAGACAGAGGGTGACAGCATTATCTGCTGGAACCTTGTAAGCGTTGAAAACGCTCTGCCCGTCAAGCTCAACGTTGAAAGCGATAAGCTTGTTCCCCTCGGTAAGGACGGCAAGGCTCTGCCCTGCGTATTCGAGAAGAGAGAAAACGGCTTCCTGCTCACCTTTACTCCCGACGAGCCTCTGCCTGCATTCGGCTGTAAGGTATTTGCATTGGGCGAAAACACGGCAGAATACGACGCTGTTACAGCAACCGCAACCGTGCTTGAAAACAGCAAAATCAAGGCTGTGTTCGACGAGAACGGCGTAATTACGAGCATTTACGACAAGGTCAACGACAGAGAGTCACTTGACGGCAAGGGCAACCTGCTCACAGTTTCGCTCGACAAGTGTATTCACGAAACTGCGTGGAACCTTGAAATCAACTACAAGAAAAAGGTGTGGACACTTGACGAGGCAGAGAGCATCAAGGTGCTCGAATCCAACGCACAGCGTGGCGTAATCGAAATCGTCCGCAAGTTCCACAAGTCCACAATCACACAGAAGATTATCCTCAACCGTGACAGCGATATGCTTCTTTTCGACACAACTGTTGACTGGCATGAGAGTGACAAGGTGCTCAAGGCAGAATTCAACGTTGCAATTATCGACACAGAGGCTACATATAACATTGCTCACGGTGCAATCAAACGCCCGACACACTGGAACACGAGCTTTGATTACACCCGTTTCGAGGTTGCCGCACACAAGTGGGCAGACCTTTCCGAGGGCGGCTACGGCGTCAGCCTTCTCAACGACTGTAAGTATGGCTACGATATCCACAATTCCCGTATGAGACTTACGCTTATGCGTGCCCCGACCTGCCCCGACAGAACAGGCGACCACGGCATCAGCACCTTTGTTTATGCTTATTATCCGCATAAGAACGGCTGGCAGGATGCTGAAACCGTCAGGAACGGTCTTTGCCTTAACGTTCCCGCAGTTGCAAGGGTTGCAGGCAAGCAGGACGGCAAAATTGAAAGCGGCAGTAGCTTCCTCACCGTTGAGGGCGGCAGCTTCACCGTTGACTGTATCAAGAACGCTCAGGACGGCAGAGGTATCATCATCCGTATTGCCGAGGAAGAACGCCGCAGAGGCAAGGGTAAGGTTACCTGGAAGCTTGGCGGTAAAACGGTTACCGAGTGTAATATGATTGAAGAGGACGAAACCCCCGTAGCCTTCGACGGCGAAACCTTTGAGTTTACATATAAGCCGTTTGAAGTAAAAACGTTCAGAATTTATTAATCAACAGCACATAACAAAAATCCCCGATGATTTTTAAAATCATCGGGGATTAATTCATTTATAGTTTTTTTACTTAACCGCTTTCTTTTCCTTCGAGAATATCATACCGAAGACCATGATTACTGAGAAGATGATGAGGTAGCCGATGACGAATTTCTGGTGAGAAAATACAGTTGCAACCATCATAAAGCAGCAGCCTATAATAGCGATAGCCGGTGCAAGGAAGCGCTTTCCAACGCCTGCATCCTTGACCTTAAAGAGCATCATAAAGAAAATCGGCATATACAGCGCATAGCTCGTAACAATGGGAAGCTCCGTCGGGTCAAAGGCGAAGATGCCCCAGCTTGAGCCGAAGGAGGAAAACTGTGAGCAGTAGAAGAATACGAGCCACACAACGCACATCAGAAGGCCGAGAGTAGCGGAGCTGGGAGCCATATTTGTTGCCTTGTCAACCTGTGCGAAAACGTAAGGCTTGGGGCCTTCGTTACGGGCTGCAAGTGCGTACATACCTCTTGAGCAGGCAAGGGTAAGGCCGTTGAGGGTACCGAAGCAGGAAATTACAACGAAAACGAAAACTGCCGTGCCGCCGATTTTGCCGAATACAGCCTCGAAAGCAAGTCTTGCGCCTGTTTCGCCGCCCTGCATCATTTCGGCGTTGGTGATACCGCCTGCAAGACCTACGTAGTAGAGAATGTAAACGATAATAACTGCAAGAGAGCCGAAAACAAGTGCACGGGGAAGGTTTTTCTTTGCGTCCCTGAGCTCTGCGTTGATTGTTGTTGCAACAATCCAGCCGTCATAAGCAAAGGCTGTTGCACATATTGCGGTGAAAAGGGCAGGTCCTGTCTGTACTTCGTTTACAATAGTCGTGAAGTTTTCAACCGTGTAGCCCTTTGTAAGGCCGTAAATTGTGCCGACAATAGCCATAAGGAAAAGGGGAATGAGCTTGATTATGGTTGTGGAAACCTGCACCTTACCGGCAATCACGGGGGAAAGCAGGTTGATTGCAAAGCTGAATATCAGGTAAAATGCGGCAACGGTCATACAAAGACCGCCCGTGATATCCGCCCGGTCGTTGAACAAGAGCACGCAGGTGTAGCGAGCGGTTACCCAAGCGAGCGCCATAGTCAAGCAGGGGTAGTAGATAATCGAGGTGAACCAGCCGATAAAGTAGGCGTACTTCTTGCCGACAAGTGATTCTGCGTAGTCAACAAGACCGTTGACCTTTTCAATTCTGTTTGCAAGGATTGAAAAAGCGTATGCGCAGGCAAGCATAATCAGACCGCCGGCTATCCACGCAAGGATACCGAGCTTGAGGTTACCGCCTGTTGCGGAAAGAATTTTTTCCGCCTTGAAGAAAACACCGCTGCCGATTACGACACCCGTAACCATTGCGATGGCGGTCATAAGACCGTACTTTTTTTTCATTGTTGTTGCCATATTATCACTCCGTTTTATTTGGTTTGGAGATTATGCTTTGTCTTTGCTCAATTGTTCCTTGAGCTCGTCAAGGGAGGAGAATTTCTTTTCGCCCCTTTTATATGAAAGGAGCCTGACTTCTACAAGCTGACCGTAAAGGTCGCCGTTGTAGCCGATGATGTGTGTTTCGCTGCGCTGCTCGTCGTTTTCAAAGGACGGACGGCGGCCGATATTGGTAACCGAGCGCAGCCATTTGCCGTCAATTTCAGCTTCGGACGAGTAAACGCCGTATTTCGGGACTATGAGCTCTTCGGGAAAAAGCTGGTTAATCGTAGGACAGTCAAGCAGTCTGCCGATTTTGTCGCCGTGCACAACCCGCAGCGTGTAGCCGAAGGCTCTGCCGAGCATAGCGTTTGCTTTTTCAATTTGGCCGTTTTCGAGTGCGCTTCTGATTCTCGTTGAGCTTATGGGTAAGCCCTCGAATTCTACCGCCTCGCTCGCGCAAAAGGTTATTCCTGCTGACCTGCAAAGGCTTTCAAGCAGGGTGCTGTCACCCTTGCCGCCCTTGCCGAAGCGGTAGTTGAAGCCGCAGCTTACGGCACCTGCATTGAGCTTTTTAATTATTATATCCTCAAAAAAGCGCTCGGGCTCATAATCTTTAATTTTAAGAAAATCAATTTTAACAACTTCAACGCCCATATCACCCAGCAGCTTTTCTTTTTCGCTGTCGGTGATAAGTGCCTTGTGCGGCGTGAAGCCTTCCACATTGCAGGGCAGCGGGTCAAGCAGCAGCACGCAGGGCGTGAAGCCTCTTTGTGCTAAACTTTTCGCCTTTTCAATAACGGCGGTGTGACCCAAGTGCAGGCCGTCAAAATTGCCCAGGGCAACAGCCCTTTTTATTTCAGCCATATTTTATACCTTAATAAATATAGTATATGTCAGTTGTCAACGTAAATCCGTTTTACCCACAGCATACCGTCCTCTTTGACTTCGCCGAGTCCGAGGAAGCTGCCGTCGGGAGAATAAACCTTGTAAAGACCGATATCCGTTTTAGCTTTTAACCGCTTGGTGTCAAGCTCGCCGCCGTTGTGAAAGCGCCTTGCCTGAGCCTCACTTACCGTAACGGTGGGGTAGGGCAGAAGCGAATCGAGGCTGACAACGTCGTTTTCTGTCAATTCCTCAAGCGTTTTACATTGCCCGATTTCAGCACCGTGTGCCATAATTCTGCGAAGTGAGCAAAGCGCCGCACCGCAGCCTAAGCTTTCGCCGATATCGCTTGCGAGGGTGCGCACGTAGGTGCCTGCAGAGCACTTTACCTCAAAGGAAAATTCCTGCTTCTCTTCGTCTGCACCTGTCATTTCAAGTGAGTAAATGTTCACTTTTCTGCCTTCACGCTCAACCTCAATACCCTGACGGGCAAGCTCGTAGAGCTTTTTACCGTCTTTTTTTATTGCCGAGTACATTGGCGGAATCTGCTCGGTTTCGCCGAGGAAGAAAAGCATAGCCGCCTTGAATTCTTCGGCGGTAACGTGGCTTTCGGTCTGTGACAGTATTTCGCCCTCGGTGTCAAGCGTGTCGGTTGTGATTCCGAGCCTTACCGTTGCGCTGTATGCCTTGTCGTGCGAGGGGAGAAAGTCGATGAATCTCGTTGCACCGCCCAGCATAACAACAAGCACACCCGTTGCCATTGGGTCAAGCGTGCCCGTGTGACCCGACTTTTTTGCACCCAGCACTCTTTTTACTCTGTTAGCCGCAACAAAGGAGGTAAGTCCCTGCGGCTTGTCGAGAAAAACTACACCTGTCATAAGGCCTCACCGATTACTTCCAGAAGCTTGCTCTTTGCCTCTTCAAGCGTGAAGGGGAGCGAGCAGCCGGAAGCGTTGCGGTGGCCGCCGCCGCCGAGCTTTGAGCAGATAGCCGAAGCATCAACGGGGTCGTGCGTGCGCACGGAGGCCTTGTATTCGCCGTTTCTGCGCTCTCGGATTGTAACGCCTACCTTGACGCCCTCAATCTGTCTTGGCAGGGCGGCAATACCCTCACACTCGTTTTCGCTCGAGCCGCTTTTGTCAAACATATCCTGCGTTATTGTGATTACGGCGCACCTGCCGTCGAAGTAAAATTCCATTGACTCAAGAGCCATTTTTTCAAGTGCGGCATAGGTCTTTGACTTGGTTTCAAACATAGCCACGTTGATTTTCGCCGCATTTGCGCCGTAGCCCATAAGCTGTGCCGCTATCAGGTGCGTTTTCGGTGTTACGTTTGCGTAGCGGAAACAGCCCGTGTCGGTTGAAACGCCTGTGAAAAGCCTGTCCGCAATATCTGCGTTCATTTCAACGCCGAGCAGCTCAACAAGCTCCGCAATTATTTCAGCCGCCGCAGCCGCACCGGAATCAACATAACTGAGCTTGGCAAAAAGTCTGTTTGCGCCGTGGTGGTCTATGCACAAATCCACACGCTCGCCGTATCTTGCCTTCGTATCCTCGCCCATAAGCGAAACATCGGCAATGTCAACGGCAACAACCGTCTGCTCCTCAAAATCCTGCTTTTCCACGTCAAGAAAACGGAATTTTGCGGGGAGCTCCTCGTTGTTGATTACGTTTGCCCTTTTGCCCATTGAGCGCAGTGCAAGGCAAAGCCCGAAGCCCGAGCCGAGAGTATCTCCGTCTGGGTGAGCGTGAGTGATGATTGTGAAATTGTCGTGTTCTTTTAAGAAAGATGCAGCATCGTTAAGATTTATAATCATCGGAAGCTGTCTCCTTTGTTTATTATTATTCCGTGCCGAGGTCTTTAAGCATTTTTGCAATGCTCATACCGTGTTCTATTGAATCGTCGGCAACGAAGCGCAGCTCGGGGGTTTTTCTCAGACGGAGTGCCTGACCCACCTCACGGCGGATATAGCCTGCCGCATTTTTGAGTCCCTTTACCGCTTCCTGTGCGGCTTCAAGTCCCTCCATAGCGCTGATATAACACTTTGCATAGGAAAGGTCGCCCGAAACCTCAACCCTCACAACGGTGAGAAGCTTGCCCTGAACACGGGGGTCCTTTATTTCGTCACGGATGATTGCGATTATTTCACGCTTTATATCTTCCGCAACTCTGTCTGTTTTATAACCTGCCATTGTTTTTAGAGGCTTAAGGACTGCTTTATACAGTCCTTAAGCTTAACCTTTCAATCAGTCTCTGTATTCTTCAATGATGAAGGACTCAAAGATGTCGCCGAGCTTGATATCGATGAACTTTGTCAGCACGATACCGCATTCGTAGCCCTGAACAACTTCCTTTACGTCGTCCTTGAATCTCTTGAGTGAGCCCATCTCGTCCTCGGCGATAACAATACCGTCACGCACAACACGGATTTTAGAGGCTCTTGTAACCTTACCGTCGAGCACATAACAGCCTGCAACGTTACCGACGGAGGAAATTGAAATAACGTTACGCACCTCAACTCTGCCCTGTACAACCTCACGGGTCTTGGGTGCGAGCATACCCTTCATAGCTGCCTCGATTTCCTCGATACAGTCATAAATGATGCGGTACATTCTCATCTCAACGCCGTCACGCTCTGCGTTAGCCTGAGCTGCGGGGTCGGGACGGACATTGAAGCCGACGATAATAGCGTTGGAAGCGTTAGCAAGCATAACGTCGCTTTCGCTGACTGCGCCGACACCGTTGTGGATAACTCTGACACGAACCTCGTCGTTGGAGAGCTTTTCGAGGTTCTGCTTAACTGCTTCCGCAGAGCCCTGAACGTCTGCCTTGACGATAACGTTGAGGTCCTTGACCTCGCCTGCCTGGAGTGAGGAGAAGAGGTTGTCAAGTGTAACCTTCTGTACGGAGTTGAACTGTTCGTCCTTGATTTTCTGCTTACGCTGTTCAACAAGCTCACGTGCAAGACGCTCGTCGCTGACTGCGTCAAATACGTCGCCTGCCTGCGGAGCTTCGGCAAGACCCATAATCTCAACGGGGCAGGAGGGACCTGCTTCCTTGACGTTCTTACCGTGCTCGTCAACCATTGCTCTGACACGGCCTACCGCTGTACCTGCAACGATGATGTCACCTGAACGGAGTGTACCGTTCTGAACAAGGAGAGTTGCAATCGGGCCACGGCCCTTGTCAAGTCTTGCTTCGATTACGATACCCTTTGCTGCTCTGTTGGGGTTAGCCTTGAGCTCTTTCATCTCTGCAACGAGAAGTATGGATTCAAGCAACTCGTCAATACCCATCTTTGTGTGTGCGGAAACGGGAACACAGATTGTGTCGCCGCCCCACTCCTCGGGAATGAGCTCGTACTCTGTAAGCTGCTGCTTGATTCTGTCGGGATAAACATCGGGCTTATCCATCTTGTTCATAGCTACGATGATTGTAACACCTGCAGCCTTTGCGTGGTTGATAGCCTCGATTGTCTGGGGC
>JAFXCT010000025.1 GCA_017521365.1 Clostridia bacterium | reverse complement strand
GCCTTCAACCTTAAGCTCCGTGCGGCAGACCGCACAATGACCGACGAAGAGGCTGACAGCGCAATGAAGAAGGCTGTTAAGGCTCTTGAAAAGATTGGTATTTCACTGCGTTCATAAAAATACAACGGGAGGTACTGTTATGAAAGAAAAAGTTAAGGTAGCCGTTATCGGCTGCGGTACAATAGCAAACTCTGCACACATTCCTGCATATATGGCTTGTGAATTGGCTGAAATCAAATATTTCTGCGACATTATTCCCGAAAGAGCTGACAAGGCTGTAGAAAAATACGGCTGCGGCAAGGCAATTTACGATTACCACGAAATTCTTGATGACCCCGAGCTTGACGCTGTTTCCGTTTGCACACACAACGATATGCACTCGGTTATCTCTATCGACTTTATGCGCCACGGCAAGGACGTGCTGTGCGAAAAGCCTGCGGCAAGAATACTTTCCGAAGCACTTGAAATGGAAAAGGTTTCGTATGAAACGGGCAGAATTCTTTCAATCGGCGTTTGTAACCGCTATGCAAACTCCGTCAACCACATCAAAAAGCTGATTGCTGACGGCGAGCTTGGCGAGGTTTACCACGTTTATGCGAGCTTCCGTGCCTACCGTTCAATTCCGGGTCTTGGCGGTGATTTCACAACCAAGGCAAGCTCGGGCGGCGGTGCGCTGATTGACTGGGGCGTACACTATATCGACCTCATTCTCTACTGCCTCGGCGACCCGAAGGTGCTCACCGCAAGCGGCGAAGCCTTCTGCAAGCTCGGTAAGGATATGAAGAACTACGTTTACGAGAGTATGTGGGCAGAGGACAGCTCCGATATGGAAAACGGCACGTACGACGTTGACGATTCCGTTGTAGGCCTTGTCCGTACTGACAGCGCCGTAGTCAGCTTCAACGGTGCCTGGGCGCAGAACATCGGCGAGCACGAAACCTTTATCGACTTTATGGGTGATAAGGGCGGCATCAGGCTGCAGTACTGCGGCAATTTCAGAATGTGGACTACCAAAAACGGTATGCTCACCGAAACAACACCCAAGTATAAAACAAACGATATGCACAGATGTGAAGTTATCGACTTTGTTGAGTGCGTAGCCAAGGGCGAAAGAAACCGCAACGACATCAAGTACGCTGTCGGCACTTCAAAAATCCTTCAGGCTATTTACGATTCTTCCGAAGCACACGCAGAGGTTAAAATCAAGTAAATTTATAAAAGGGTTGTATTCTTTGAAAATTTAGTATATAATAAACTGTACTTGAAGTTTACAGTATAATTCGGAGGTGTCATAAATGACAGATAAGACCATAAAATTCAATATTCGTGATGAGCACGAAAACGAAATGCGCCGCACGATTCAGGTTGTGTATGACGCCTTGAAGGAAAAGGGCTACAATCCCATAAGCCAGATAGTCGGCTACATCCTTTCCGAAGACCCTACGTACATCACTACGCACAACAATGCACGCAGTCTGCTTCGCAGGGTTGACCGTGACGAATTGCTTCAGTCACTTGTCAAAAACTACATCGAAAACAAATAATTTTTACGGGAGGGACAAAACACAATGGCAGAAAAGAAAAAGGCCAAGTTCCTCAGCTACAAGGGTAAGCCCCTTGTCCGCTGCGGCAATACAATCTACTACGGCAATATGAACGACAGCCACGTTGTTCTTATCCAGATTCTCTCCTCCAAAAAGGTCAACGACCTTGACGTTGCAGACAGAGTCACCGTTCAGCTTCTGAGCACTGACCCCGATGCACGCCCGAAGGACAGAATCATCAAAAAGAGCGAGAAAAAGGGCATATACCAGGCTATGGATATCGGCTCAATCTGGCTCGACCTTGCCCTCAAGGGCTGAGGACACCACACAAACTCTAATAAAAGGACACCTCATTGCATACATTTGCAGTGAGGTGTTTTTTTATGGTTATAAAAATGAGAAAGATATACGTTTTCGTGGCGGTGGTGTCGCTGCTGCTTGTCAGCGGAATTTTTGCCGTGCCCAAATCCGTAGCGGATGTTTCGGGCGAGGCGCATATTTCTCTGCCCGTGGTGATGTACCACCAGATTACGAAAAATATCAGCCGTGCTGGCCCTTACTGTATTACGCTAAACCAGCTTGAAAGCGACCTTAAATACATAAGAGAAAAAGGCTATGAAACCGTTGATGTCGAGCAGCTTTTAGCCCACGTCAAATCGGGCGCAGCCCTGCCCGAAAAGCCTATAATGCTTACCTTTGATGACGGCTACGAAACGGTTTACAGCTTTCTTTTACCCCTGCTCGAAAAATACGATATGTGTGCCGTTGCCTCGGTTGTCGGGGCTTATGCGGATATGTACACCGAAATCAACGACCATACGCTCAGCTATTCCTATATGACGTGGGACGAAATTGCCGAGCTTGCGGCAGGGGACAGAATCGAAATACAAAACCATAGCTATGACCTGCATAAAACGGATTCCTCCGGCCGGTCGGGTGCACAGAAGGTGAGCGGTGAGAGTGTGCAGGAATACTCCGCCTTCCTCAACGCCGATATAGGCTCAATGCAGACCCTGCTCGAAGAAAAAACGGGCAAAAGACCCACCGCCTTTGCCTATCCCTTCGGCAGCTACTCAAAGGAATCCAAGCAGGTGTTAAAGGCTATGGGCTTTGAGGCGGCGTTTATCTGCGAGGAAAGAATGAACTTTATCGACACCGAAGACACGGAGTGGCTCTATCGTATTGGCCGCTATAACCGCCCCCACGGAATGTCCTCGGCAGAATTTTTTGAAAAAATGGGTGTATAAAAATGTAAATAATTATAGTATTTTATATATTTATATGTTACTATATTATATAATCGCATAATATGTGCAAAGGGGACGTAGAAATGAAATACGATTTTTCCTTTATCAGCGTTACCGCAAGGGGTGCTTCGGCTGAAAAGTCGAAGGAGCTTTTTGCAAATGAAATTGAAATGAGGGCAGGCTATAAGCCGCTTGAGGGCGGTGAGCCCTGCGTTGAGCTTGTTGAGGATAAGAATATCTCAAACAAGGACAGTTTTGCAGTTGAGCAGGACGGCACACACATCACCGTTAAGGCGCAGGGTATCAGAGGCCTGATTTACGGCTATTCCTATTTTTTGAGAAAATGTGTTTTCAGCGGCGGTAAAATCACGCTCATTCAGGATATATCGGGCAGCTACAGCCCCGAAATGAAAATCAGAGGTCATCAGTGCGGCTACAGAAGCTGTCCGAATACATACGATGCCTGGGGCGAGGAGGAGTACTTCCGCTTTTACCTTGATATTATGGCTTTCGGCTGCAACACCTGCGAGCATATTCCCACCGAGGGCTTTGACTCCAACAATCCTTTGATGAAGTACGACCCGTTTGACGTTGCCGTATGGGGCAGTGAGCTTGCGGATGAGCTGGATATGGACGTTTCCTGCTGGTATCCGAATGACGATAAGCAGACCGAGGAGGAGGCGCTTGCAAGCCGCAGGGAGGCTTTTGAGAAAATCCCCCGCATAAACGCAGTTTTTCCGCCCGGCGGAGACCCAGGCGAAATGGACGGCGACGATTTTATAAAGCGCTGTATCAAAATATCAAGAGTGCTTAAAGCGGCAAAGCCGTCTGCCGAAATGTGGCCGTCTGCACAGGCACCGCACGGTAATATCAGCTGGGCAGAGGATTTCCTTGAGGAAATAACTAAACTGCCCGATGAAATTGACGGCGTAATTATGGGCCCCAACCACGCAATGCCTCTGGCTGAGCTTCGCCGCAAGGTGCCGTCAAAATATCCGATAAGGCTTTATCCCGATATCACGCACAACGTAAGGTGCGAATATCCCGTTCATTTTGACAGGGACGACTGGCATTATGCACTTGCAACTACATTGAGCCGTGAAAGTGTCAACCCCCGTCCGACGGAATTCCGTATGCTTCACCGCCTCACGCGCCCGTACCTTGTCGGCAGCGTCAGCTATTCCGAGGGAGTTAATGACGACGTCAACAAGGCGGTCTGGAGTAATATGGACTACTTTGGCGAGGTGCCGCTTTACGAAACGTTGTGTGACTACGCCCGCTTCTTTATGTGGCAGGCAGACCCGAAGAAAATTGCCGACGGCATACTCGGTCTTGAGCGCAACTGGGAGGGTGACCCTGCCGAAAATCCGCACATAGAAAACACGCTTGAAACCTTTGAAAAGGAGCTTGAAAAAGCACCGTCACTTCTTGAAAACTGGCGTTTCGTGCTCTGCCTTTTCCGTGCAAGGTGCGATGCACTTGTGCGCAGAAGAAGAGTTTTCGAGCTTGAGCTTATAGAGGACGCTAAAATCTGCGCCCGCAAGGGTGAGTATGACAAGGCTCACGAAATTTTAAAGACAGATTTTGATAATGATTACTATGCTCTGCGTTCCTCACTCACAACGCTTGCGGACAGGCTCTTTGAGCAGATAGGTATTCAGCTTGACGTTGAAAATTACCACGCTCAGCGTGCCGAGAGGGGTGCAACGCTCGACACTATCGACCTGCCCGTAACGGACAGACAGTGGCTGCTTTCACGCTATGAAATGGCTGAAAATATGCCCGAGGGTGAGCGTGAAGCCTTCCTGTGCCGTGTGTTCAACCGCAACAAGGTCAGCAAGGGCGAATACTACTTCTCGCTTGCGGAGCACGGCTTCGGTGTGCTCGGCGCAAGGCAGGAGGGTGAGTTCTACATAGACTATCAGGGCGACCGCCTTGAGGTCAACAACGGCACAATTCCAATGTGTATTCTCAAAGCCTTCGACCATTTCAGATTTGTCTGCAACATAGGCGGCTTTGAGCCCGACACGGATTATAAGCTGCGTGTCACCTACAAAAAGATGAAGAATGTCGAAATGTTCAACGGCTTTTATGTCAAAGCCAACGGCAATGACATTTACCGTGGCAAATTCTTCGGCGGTGAAAAGGACGAGCAGTTTGAAAAAGAAATGCTGCCCGACAATTTCACCTGTGCGGTTTATGACCTGCCTGCCGATGTTTTTGAAAACGGCTGCCTGAGCCTTGAAATAGGCGAAGAGCACGTCGGCGTAATAATAAGTGAGTTTATGATATACAAAGCTTAAGAGGTGTGAAAATATGGAAAGAATTTTTGTTAATGGTACTGCTTTTGTTGACAAAGAGGGCAGAGAGCGCATTTTCAACGGCGTAAACCTCTGCGACAAGGGCGTACCAACAAATGAAGACGAAACCGACAGAAAATATACCCACGAGTACGACGAAAAGATGTTCCGTACCCTTGCCGAAAACGGCTTTAACATTCTGCGTCTGGGTACAACCTGGGAGGCGATTGAGCCAAAGCCGGGCGAGTACAACGACGAATATATTGAAGCGCTGCGCAGAATGCTCGACACCTGCGAAAAGTACGGCATTTACGTCTACCTTGATATGCACCAGGATTTGTATTCGGCACATTGCTACCAATGGGGCGACGGTGCGCCCGAATGGGCTTGTCTTATGGAGGGTAACAAGCGCAAGACGATAAAGCTCGTCTGGGCTGAGGGCTACTTCTGGGGCAAGGGCGTACAGACGGCCTACGACAATTTCTGGCTTAACAAGCAGGTCAACGGCAGGGGTCTGCTCGATTGGTACGCCGATATGTGGGCGCACGTTGCCCAAAAGCTCGGTGACCACCCTGCACTTTTCGGCTTTGATATGCTCAACGAGCCGTTTATGGGCAAGGACGGCGGCAGAGTTTTCCGCACGCTTATTGCAAACCTCATCAAAACAACGCTTACGGACAAGCGCATAAAGAAGGGCAAGCTGATAAAGGATGCCCTTAAGCTTGATATTCCCGCAATACTCGACCAGTATAACGGCGGCATACTCCGTGATGTTGCGGCTTCTGCCGAAGCACTCGTGGAGAAATTTGACCGTGACCGCTATACACCCTTCCTCAATAAAACGGCGGCGGCTATCAGAGGTGTAACGGACAACGGCATTATGTTTATCGACAACTGCTACTATTCCAACCTTTCAATACCCTGTAAGGCGGGTCCGATTACCTACGGCGACACGGTAGAGGAGCAGGCCTGCTTCTCGCCGCACGGCTATGATTTTATGGTTGACACACCTCTTTACAAGCACGCAAGCTCCTCACGTACCGATGCTATTTTCGGCGAGCACGAAAACACACAGAAGCGTCTTGGCATTCCCGTGCTTGTCGGCGAATGGGGCGGCTATTCCGAAGGTACGGAGTGGTATCCGCACGTGCACCATCTTCTCCGCTTCTTTGACGACCGCAAGTGGAGCAATACCTACTGGGCATTCCACGAGGGTCTGATTGGTGACACACTGCTTGGCGAGCTTAACAGACCGTATCCGAGAGCGGTAACGGGTGAAATCCTTTCTTACCGCCACAACAGAGAAAAAAGCACGTTTACTCTCAGCTACAAGCAGGATAAGGAATTTGAAGACAAAACGCTCGTTTACCTTCCCTGCGAGCCGAAAAATGTTGAGTGTGACGGAGAATACGAGGTCAAAGCACTTGAATACGGCGGCTGTGAGCTGAAAATTAAAACAGGTGTCGGCGAGCACAGAATTTTCGTTGAGCTGTGAGGTACGGGATGAATATAAGACCGTATAGGGAAACAGACAAACGTAAGGTGCAGGAAATCTGCCTGCGCACTGCTGATGACGATTATCCGTTTACAACAATTGAAGAAAGACCGTTCAGGGACTATCTTCTTTCTACCTACTGTGATTACTATATCGAGCGTGAGCCCGAAAACTGTTTTGTTCTCACCGATGAGAATGACGAGGCAGTCGGCTATATTCTGTGTGCAAAGGAGCAGAAAAAATACCGCAGGGTATTCCTGAAGGAGTATCAGCCGAGAGTTTTCTGCGACAGAAAAGCAAAAATCGAAAGCTGGGGCGAAGCGTGGGTGCACGGGCTTGCCGCCCGCAGATACCCGGCGCACCTGCATATCGATATTCTCAAGGGCTACCGTGGTGGCGGCAACGGCACAAGGATGATAGCCACTCTCTGCGAGCACCTGAAAGCACAGGGTGTCAGAGGTGTTCACCTTGTAGTAGGTGAGGATAATCCAAACGCAATCCGCTTTTACGAGCGCTGCGGATTTGATACTCAGGTGAAATTTACCATCGGCAGAATTATGGGTAAAAAATTATAATGAAAAATCAACACCCGAAAAAGGAGTTTTCCTCTTTCGGGTGTTATTATTAGTTAATCTTATTTGTACTTAGGTCTCTTTACATAGCTTGTGTGGAGAACCTCGTGTGCCTTATGGCTGTTGGGCTCGCCAAGGAACTCTGCGTAAACCTTCTTGACAGCCTCACTCTCGTGTGACTTTCTCTTGGGAAGGTTCTTGTCAGCCTCGTAGAGAGCTGCTGCACGTCTGCCCTTAAGGTCAACGAAGTTGTGAACAACAGCGTGCTGAATCGGCTGACCGCCGCCGTTTACACAGCCGCCGGGACAGCCCATAATTTCGATGAACTGGTAATCTGCTGTGCCGTTCTTGACCTTTTCCATAATCTCGTGTGCTGCTGCAGCGCCGCTGGCAACAGCAACCTTGACATCAAGACCTGCAACGTTGTAGCTTGCTTCCTTGATGCCCTGGCCGCGGACCTCTGTGAAGTCGAGGCTCTGGAGCTCTTCGCCTGTAAGAACTTCAACTGCTGTACGAAGTGCTGCTTCCATAACGCCGCCTGTTGCGCCGAAGATAACGGCTGCACCCGTGGACTCACCGAGCGGATTGTCAAACTCTTCGTCGGGAAGGTGGTTGAAGTAGATACCTGCTGTGTCAATCATACGGGCAAGCTCACGTGTTGTGAGTGCGTAGTCAACGTCCGGATAGCCGGAAGCGGACTGGTGGTCACGCTTTGTCTCGAACTTCTTTGCCGTACAGGGCATAATGCCGACAACGACGATATCCTTGGGGTCAATACCCATCTTCTGTGCGTACCACGTCTTTGTGATTGCACCGAACATCTGCTGGGGTGACTTGCAGGTGGAAAGGTGGTTGAGCTGGTCGGGGTAGTAGTGCTCGCAGTACTTGATCCAGCCGGGTGAGCAGGAGGTAATCATCGGCAGAGTACCGCCGTTCTTGATTCTGTCAAGAAGCTCGTAAGCCTCTTCCATAATTGTAAGGTCTGCTGCAAAGTCGGTGTCAAATACCTTGTCAAAGCCGAGTCTGCGAAGAGCGGCAACCATCTTGCCCGTTACGTTTGAACCGATGCTCATACCAAAAGCTTCGCCGAGTGTAACGCGGATTGAGGGAGCTGTGTTGACAATAACGAACTTTTCGGGGTCGTTGATTGCTGCGAAAACAGCCTTGGTGTCGTCCTTTTCGTAGATAGCACCTGTCGGGCAGTTAACGATACACTGACCGCAGGAGATACAGGAAACATCAGCAAGGTCCTTGTCGAATGCGGAGCTGATGTGTGTGTCGAAGCCACGTGCGTTTGCGCCGATTACGCTTACCTTCTGCTCGTTGCAGGCTGCAACACAGCGGCGGCAGAGGATACACTTGCTGTTATCTCTTACCATATGGGCTGCGGAATCGTCAAACTCGAATGCGGGCATTTCGCCGTCGAATGCGTGCTCATCGTCAACACCGAATTCCTTACAGAGCTTCTGAAGCTCACAGTTGCCGGAACGGATACAGGAAAGGCAATCCTTTCTGTGTGTTGAGAGAATGAGCTCGAGAGTAGTCTTTCTGGACTGTCTGACTTTCTCTGTGTTGGTGAAAACCTCCATACCCTCGTTTACGGGGTAAACACAGGCGGTAACAAGGCTTCTTGCGCCCTTTACCTCTACCATGCAGATACGGCAGGCACCGATTTCGTTGATATCCTTGAGGTAGCAGAGTGTGGGAATTTCGATACCCGCATAACGTGCTGCTTCGAGGATTGTTATACCGTTAGGCACACTTAAGGGCATGCCGTTGATTTTGATATTTACCATTTCCATTGTGTGGCACACTCCTTTCGTTATTTCTTATAAATTGCCTGAATCTTCTTGCAGGAATCCATACAAGCGCCGCACTTGACGCACTTTGCATGGTCGATTGCGAAGGAAGCAAGCTTATGACCGGGTGCAATATAGTCTGTTCTGTTGATTGCACCTGCGGGACAGGCTCTTGCGCACATACCGCAGCCGATACACTTCTCAGCGTCGATATAGTACTGAACAAGACCCTTACATACGCCTGCGGGGCACTTCTTGTCAACAACGTGTGCGATATATTCGTCTCTGAAGAACTTGAGTGTTGCAAGAACGGGGTTGGGAGCAGTCTGGCCGAGACCGCAGAGAGAGTTCTGCTTGATATAGAGAGCAAGCTGTTCAAGCTTGTCGATATCTTCAAGCGTTGCCTTACCCTCTGTAATCTTGTCAAGCAGCTCCATCATTCTCTTTGTACCGATACGGCAGGGTGAGCACTTACCGCAGGACTCGTCAACAGTGAACTCAAGGAAGAACTTGGCGATATCAACCATACAGTTGTCCTCGTCCATAACGATAAGACCGCCGGAGCCCATCATACAGCCGATAGCCGTAAGGTTGTCAAAGTCGATTGCCGTGTCCATAAGGCTTGCAGGGATACAGCCGCCGGAGGGACCGCCTGTCTGTGCTGCCTTGAACTTCTTGCCGTTGGGAATGCCGCCGCCGATGTCCTCAATAACCTCACGGAGTGTTGTGCCCATGGGAACCTCAACAAGACCTGTGTTCTTGATTTTACCGCCGAGTGCGAAAACCTTGGTACCTGTGGACTTCTCTGTGCCCATAGCCTTGAACCAGTCTGCACCGTTGAGGATGATCTGGGGAATGTTAGCGTAGGTTTCAACGTTGTTGTTGTTTGTGGGCTTGCCGAACAGACCCTTGACAGCCGGGAAGGGCGGACGGGGACGGGGCTCGCCTCTGTTACCTTCGATAGAGGTCATAAGAGCGGTCTCTTCACCGCAGACGAATGCGCCTGCACCGAGACGGATGTGAAGGTCGAAGTTGAAGCCGGACTCGAAGATGTTTTCGCCGAGAAGGCCGTACTCCTTGGCCTGGTCAATAGCAATCTGAAGACGCTTGACGGCGATGGGGTACTCAGCACGGACGTAAACGTAGCCCTCGCTTGCGCCGATTGCGTAGCCGCAGATGGCCATAGCTTCGATGATACAGTGGGGGTCGCCTTCGAGGATTGAACGGTCCATAAATGCACCGGGGTCACCTTCGTCGGCGTTACATACTACATACTTCTGGTCTGCAGCGTTCTTTGCTGCAAAGCTCCACTTGAGGCCTGTGGGGAAACCGCCGCCGCCTCTGCCGCGAAGGCCGGAATCCTTGACGATGTTTGTAACCTCTTCGGGAGTGAGCTGGTTAAGGCACTTTTCAAGAGCCTGATAACCGTCGTGTGCGATATATTCGTCAATGTTTTCGGGGTCGATAACACCGCAGTTGCGAAGAGCAATTCTCTTCTGCTTTGCGTAGAACTTTGTCTGCTCGAGGGACTTGATTGAGTCAGCCTCGACTGTCTCATCATAGAGAAGACGTGTTACCATACGGCCCTTGAGAAGGTGCTCTTCTACGATTTCGGGAATGTCATCGATAGTAACCTCGCTGTAGAAGCTGCCTTCGGGATAAACTATCATAATCGGACCCAGGGCACAAAGACCAAAACAGCCTGTTTTGATAACCTTGATTTCATCCTGAAGTCCCTTTGCTGCGAGTTCGCTTTCGAGCTTTTCTATAATCTCAGCGCTGTGAGAAGAAGTACAGCCCGTACCGCCGCAGACAAGAACGTGGGAACGATACATTATTGTTTCCTCCTTGTTATTTTGCCTTTGTTATTTCGCTACTGAGCCGACTGTGAATTCGGTAACGATGTTGCCGTTTACGATGTGGTCTGCAACAACCTTTGCTACCTTGTCAGCAGACATCTGAACGTATGTGACCTTTTCCTGGCCGGGTACGAAAACCTCAACGATGGGTTCGTACTGGCACATACCGATGCAGCCTGTCTGGGAAACTGTTACGCCCTTGAGTGAACGGCGGGCAATTTCCTCTGTAAAAGCGTTGAGAACGGGGCGGGCGCCTGCTGCAATACCGCAGGTAGCCATACCGACTACGATTCTGGTGTTCTCCTCGCTGTCATTTCTTGCTGTCATATTTTTGAGTGTGCGTTCTTTGATTGCCTGAAGCTCTGCAAGTGATTTCATTGGTTTACACCTCCGAGTAGAATGTTGGTTTGTTCGTTGATATAGTCTTTCATCCACTGTACCACCTCGGGCTCGCTGAGCGGTACGCCCTCAAGTATTTCCCTGAGCTGTACCGTTGAAAGCTCAAAGCCTTCGCCGTCAAGCCTTCTTGTGTAGATGAAATCTCTGTCTGTGTTCATTGAGATAAGGATAGTTACCGTAGAGGTCACATCGCCGAGCGGTGTGAAATCTATGCTGTCGGTTTTGAAAACCGCCGAGGTTGTTGTACCCTTACCCTTTTCGCTTTCTATTTTCAGACTTCCGCCCGTTTGCTCTGCGGCGAGCTTGAACAGCGGTATTCCCATACCGACCTTGCGTGTCGTTCTTGTGGTAAAGAACGGGTCAAGCACGTTTTTTAGCTGTTCCTCGGTCATACCGCAGCCGTTGTCGCCGACGGTTATCGTCAGCTCACCGGCTTGGGTGTTTTCCGCAATTTCAATTGTGATAAGGCTTGCACCTGCCGCAATTGAATTCTGGGCGATGTCGAGAATGTTGAGTGAAAGCTCACGCATAGCTTATGCGTTCTTGTACTTTTCGATGATGCCGGCTATCTGGTCGGGAACGAGCTTGCCGTAAACATCCTCGTTAACGTTGAGAACGGGAGCAAGACCGCAGGCACCGATGCAGCGTGTAGCCTCAAGGGAGAACTGACCGTCTTCCGTGCATTCGCCGGGGCCTATACCGAGCTGCTTTGAAAGCTCGTCAAGCAGAGCCTGTGAGCCCTTGACGTAGCAGGCTGTACCGAGGCAGACGGCGATGTTGTACTTGCCCTTGGGGGAAAGTGAGAACTGTGCGTAGAAGGTGGAAACACCGTAAACCTTTTCAAGCGGAATGTCCATACCCTCTGCAATCATTACCTGAACCTCAAAGGGAAGATAACCGTAAATGGCCTGAGCCTGCTGCATAACGTGCATAAGCATGCTGGAGTCGTGCTTGTTTTCTTCGATTATCGCTTTGAGCTGTGCCTCCTGCTCGGGAGTGCCTTTGAAGGGGCTTTTGCTGATTTTCTTGAGCATTGTATTTTCCTCCTTTGTCGTAGAATGTTGGAGCCGTATATGCGTACGACCCCAAAATCGTACATACATACGAATGAATTATACCACAAACAAAATGGCGATGTCTATAGTAATTTTTTAATTTAATATAAATAATTACTTAAAATGACATAATTTTACTGTTATAGCAAAATAAAAAAATATCCGGAAGATGTCGGCGTCTTCCGGATATTCGTGAAGTTTCAAACAAAGTTTGAAGTGAAGTTGTAATCAATTACAGTGAAGTTTTTGCTTTGCAAAAGTGAAGTTAAGTTTGCTTGTGTAACACTTGACGCAGTCAAACTTCACTACGAAGTAACTTCACTGATGAAATCAACTTCACTTGCCGAAGGCAAACTTAGTTTTAATTGACTGTTGCAATCTTCTTAATCTGTATGCTTTCGTTGCCGTTGGCATCCATAAGCGTGCCCTTTGAGTATTCAAGCTCAATGGTCATTTCCGCAATTACCTGTTCAACCGTTTTGCCGCCGAGTGCGTCGGGGTTGACGAGTATTGTTACGGGAATTTCGTCCGTCATACCGCTTGCCATACTGAATTCGCCGTACTGTGAAACGCTGTTGAGCCATACGCCGTTTGCACCGTTGTTTTCGGGCAGAATACGGTAAACGGTGAGGTCAGTGTCGGTCTTGTTTTCTACTGCAATGTAGAATACGTAGCACTGCCACTTGCCTTCCTTGTTTGTAACCTGAACGGCTGTTTCGCTGTCCATACCGTAGAGCTTGGCTTCGTTTGCGAAAATCAGCTCGTTGTTTCTGTAAAGGTCAAGGTAAGCGCTTCCGTCGGCAATCGAGCTGCGCTTTGCAACGATTTCCTTGTCGGCATTATCCTTGTCGTCCTCGGGCGCCGTAATGTTGTTCTTAACCTTGATTTCGGTATAGTCTGAGGGGTCAATAACCTCGTTGTCATCCTCGGGTGTGGGATAGCCGAGAAGCACGATTTCAAGCCCTGCAACGGCTGAATACATTTCTTCGGTGCTGACCTTTGAGGTGTTGATAACTATGGTTGCGGGATAAAATTCATTTTCGATGCCTGCGGGCAGAGAAAGCTCGCCGTTAATCGGGCAGGTGCTGAAATAAAAGCCCTCCTGCTCGGTATCCGCTTCTTTGAAGCCTATGTAGCTGAACGGCTCCTTGCCGTTGTTGCTGACGGAGATTTCAAGCGAATAGACCTGCCAGCTTTCGGGGTTTGCAAGGAAGTCCTGCGCATCGGCCTCGGACATCGAAATTTCCTTCTGTGCTATTGCCATAAAGGTTTCGGGGTTGTTGAGATAATACTGCTTGAGGCTGCCGTCCTCAAAAATGCGGTTGAGCTCGGCAACGGTTTTGCCCGAATTGCCCGAGCAGGCGGCAAAGCTCAGCAGCATAAGCGCCGCAAGGAGAAGGGAGAGAACTTTTTTAACTTTCATTGTATTTCCTTACCTTTCTTTTGATAATCTGTCTTGAACGTGCTATTGCCATCGTGCCCTCGGGCACGGTGTCGGTTATTACAGAGCCTGCCGCCGTGTATGAGCCGTCGCCGAGTGCTACGGGGGCAACCATACAGGTGTGACAGCCTACGAAAACCCTGTTTCCTATTCTGGTGCGGAATTTTTTAGTGCCGTCGTAGTTTGCCGTGGCACAGCCGCACCCGATGTTTACACCCTCGCCCACGTCGCTGTCGCCGATGTAGCTAAGGTGGCTGATGCTGGTCTTTTGACCGATATTTGAATTCTTGACTTCTACAAAATTTCCTGCACGGACGTTATCTGCCAGCACCGTATGCGGTCTGAGATGTGAAAACGGGCCTACAGAAACACCGTTGCCTATAACGGAATTTTCGCATTGCGAGGCGTTGACCGTGCTGTTGTTTCCCACGGTACAGCCTTCAAGCATACTGCAGGGCCCTACCGTGCAGCCGCAGCCGATTTTTGTTTTGCCGAGAATGATTGTGTTCGGTAAAATTACCGTGCCTGCGCCGATTTCACAGCCGTCAGCAATAATCACACCGTCAGCACAGGGAATGTTAACGCCGTTTGAAACGTGCTTTGCTATAATCTGCCTTCGTGTGTTTTCTTCTGCGTTAAGAATAAACTCACGGTTTGCGTTCATTAAATTACCCCTTTTGGATTTGTCAGAGTTAAACTATAATGCCGCCGCCGACAACCGTGTCACCGCTGAAAAATACTGCGGACTGACCGCAGGTTACGGCCCGCTGCGGCTCGTCGAATTCGAGCACGGCGGTGCTTTCGCCCGTCTGTGTGAGCGTTGCCGCCGACTCCTTCTGGCTGTAGCGTGTTTTTGCCGTTACACGCAAAGGTGCATCAAGCCTTTCAACCGCAATCAGGTTGATGTCACGAAGCTCAACACGCCTTGAAAAAAGCTCCTCGTGTGCGCCGAGGTAAACTCTGTTTTCTTCAACATTCTTGCGTATTACGTAAAGCGGAGCAGGTGCGCTGATTCCCAGACCCTTGCGCTGACCCACCGTGTAGCCGATAAGACCGTTGTGTCTGCCCCACATTTTGCCGTCCGTGCCGACAAAATCGCCCTCGGGGAATATTCTGCCCGTAAATTCTTCAATAAACCTGCGGTAATTTCCGTCAGGCACGAAGCAGATATCCTGGCTGTCGGGTCTGTCCGACGAGGCAAAGCCGTATTCTGCGGCAATTTCTCTTACCTGCGGCTTTGTGTATCCGCCCAGCGGAAACCGTGCCGAAGCAAGCTGCTTTTGCGAAAGCTGCCACAGTACGTAGCTCTGGTCTTTTTCCGCAAAAACCGCCCTTTCAAGCAGAACTCTGCCGGAAGCATCTTTTTTCGTTCTTGCGTAGTGTCCCGTAGCTATTATGTCACAGCCGAGCGCATTTACTCTGTCAAAAAGCACGCCGAATTTTATTGCTTTATTGCAGAAAACACAGGGGTTAGGTGTTTCGCCTGCAATATAGCTGTCCGCAAAGTAGCGCATAACCGTTTTTCTGAATTCTTCGGAAAGGTCAAGCGTTACGTGCTCAAAGCCGAGCTGCTTTGCAACTGCCGCCGCATCAATACTGTCCTGCTTTGCCGAGCCTTCAAAAACGCTCATCGTAACGCCGAGTGCGTTTTTGTTATCCTTCGTTGCGAGCAAAGCCGCAACGCTGCTGTCAACGCCGCCGCTCATAGCAACGGCAATTTTAACGTTATTGCTCATAAAATTATACGCCGGAGCGCTCAAAGGAGGGAACGACTATATCCGACGGGTATTCGTCAACCTTGTCAAACATAAGGGGGCTGAAGAAGAGCGGTTCGATTGCCTTGTACCATTCGCTTGCAATCTGGTCTCTCTTTATAAGGAGAACATAGGAGAATTCGAGTGCAGCCTCACTGTCGATTTCTTCAATCGCAACGGCGGATTTGTTGAGCGAAACACCCGTTGCAACGGAAAGCTTGGAGGACATAACCGCAATATCCGCCTCGTAATTACTGAGGTTTGCGGCAAGCGTTTCATCGTCCTGCGTAATGAATTTGAAGTTTCTGCTGTTTTCGGTTACGTCGTCAAGCGTTGCGGAAAGTCCAGCACCCTCTTTTACCTTGATGAAGCCGTTTGCTTCAAGCAGGAGAAGAGCACGTGCAACGCCCTCTGCGCTTTCGGGTATGGCGATAGTTGCTCCGTCGGCAACGTCCTCTATTTTTTCAAAGTTGCAGAGGAAAAGACCGTAGGGATAGCGGCATACAGGGCCGAGGTTAAGAAGGGTTTCGGGGTTTTCCTCGTTGAATTTTTCAAACTCCGCCTTGAGAGAAGCAAGGCTTGCGTCTATTTCGCCTGCGGCAAGGGCGGCGTGTGCTTCCTCGGCAGAGGCGAATTCAACGTATTCAAGCCTGTAGCCCTTTTTTGCAATTCTCGTGGAAAGAGAATCGAATATTTCCTGCGCAGGTGCTTTGCCCACGGGTACGCCGAGCGTAAAGGCTTCAAGCGAGTCGAGGTCGATTTCGTCTTTATTATCCGTGCAGGCACAGAGCGTGAGAGCAACGAGCACGGCTGAAAGAAGTATACAGAGCAGTTTTTTCATAAACTTCCCCACCTTAATAATATATTTCAGTATATATTAGCATACCCGTCGTTTTTTTTCAAGTGAATTTAAAGTATTAATATCTTAAATAAAAATTTACATTTTTTATGCGAATTAATCTTGCAATGTTTTTGTGTAATTGCTATACTTGAAATAATTATTCTACTGAAAGGGAGATAATAAACTTGAAGGCATCAGAAAGTATTCCGAATTACCGCCCGAAGCTTCGTGAGTATACCAATTATACCGCAAGGCAGATTAAGGACGTCTGCAAGACCATCGGTCCCAGACCCTCGGGCGAAGAAAACGAAAAAAAAGCTCAGGAGAGATTTGCGGCAGAACTTGAAAAATATGCCGACAGCGTAAACATCGAACCGTTTGAGCTCCATCCCAAGGCATTCCTCGGCTGGGTACGTATGTGCGCAATTATTATGATTGTTGCCAACGCCCTTTTCTTTGCAGGCACGTTTATCGACGGTGCTCCCGCCTGGCTGCCCGTTATTCCGCTTGCACTCAGCCTTATCTGTCTGTTCTTTATTGTAACAGAGTTCCTCTTCTACGGCGAAACGCTTGACCCGTTCTTCCCCAAGCGCACGTCACACAACGTTGTTGCAAAATACAACGCAAAGGGTACTGCCAAGAAGCGCATCATCGTTTCCGGTCACGTTGACTCTTCCTACGAGTGGCGCTACACCTACCTCGGCGGTCCTCCTCTCATCACAACCGTTATCGGCGGTGCGGTTGCAGGTATCGTTATTGCTCTCGTGGCTGAAATCACTGCCGTTGCAACGGGCTCAATGGACGGCGCACTTACTGACATTCTCAGGTGGGTTATGCTCGTATGGTGCATCCTCTTTGCCGCCGCTATCTTTTTCCTTAACTACAAGCTTCCCGTTGAGGGTGCAAACGACAACCTTACGGGCTCCGTTGCTTCAATGGCTGTTATGAAGTACCTCAAGGACAACGACATCCGCTTTGAGGACGTTGAGGTCTGGACACTTCTTACAGGTGCAGAGGAAGCAGGTCTTCGCGGTGCAAAGGCTTTCGCCAAGGCACACAAAAAAGAGCTTGAGGATATGGAAACCGTTTTCGTCGGCGTTGACACCCTCCGTGATTACGATTTCTATGCTATCTACAGCCGTGATATGACGTTTACGGTAAAATCCGACCCGCAGGTTTGTGCGCTTCTCAAGCAGGCTGCGCTCAACGCAGGTATGGACCTTCCCTTTAAATCAATCTTCCTCGGTGCATCCGATGCTGCCGCAGTCTGCAAGGCAGGCTTCAAGGGCGCAACGCTTGCCGCTATGGACCCCGCACCCGCAAGGTACTACCACACACGCCTTGACACGGGCGACAACCTTGACCCCAAGTCAATCGAAGCAGGCATCAACATTATGCTTGAGGCTGTCTTCCTTTACGACGAGCAGGGCCTTAAGGACAGCTATAATGCATAAATACAGTGCATAAATGCATAAACTTTGGGTAAAATAACGAAAAGAAGTGCAAGAAAAACTCTTTACAGTTTGGACTTCTTATGTTATAATTCCCTTTGCGTGTTCCTTCACTCGGTTATGGGATTAAACCTCAACGAGGTTTTCACCTGCCCTGTACTGGGGTTGCGAACAAATAATTATTAATGAGGTGAAACTAAATGACACAGGCAGAAAAGCAGGCCATTATGGCAGAGTACGCTACACACGAGGGTGACACAGGTTCTCCCGAGGTACAGATTGCTGTTCTCACAAAGAGAATCAACGACCTTACCGAGCACCTTAAGGAGCATCATAAGGACCACCACTCACGTCGCGGCCTTCTCAAGATGGTCGGTCACAGACGTAATCTCCTTGCATACCTTCAGAAGGTTGACATCGAGCGTTACCGTGCTATCGTCGCAAGACTTGGTCTTCGTAAATAAGACTATCCGCAAGGGCGGCACTTGTGCCGCCCTTGCAACTATGTTAAAGTGATTTTTACGGAAAGCCGCCGACAGGCTTTAGCGGTAAATAAAGCACTCAAGCGAGCTGCTTGAACGTTTTATTTATTGCTAAAAGTCGAAGCCGCTTTCCGTATCAATAAAAATATTGAAAGAAAGAGGTAAAAGCAAATGACGACTATCAGAAATTTTGACACGTTCAAGACCTTTAAGACTGAAATTGCCGGTAGACCCTTCGTAGTCGAAATCGGCAAGATGGCAGAGCTTGCAGGCGGCGCCTGCCTTGTCCGCTACGGCGAGACAAACGTACTCTGTACAGCTACAATGGCTGCAAAGCCCCGTGAAGGCGTAGACTTCTTCCCCCTCTCCGTAGACTTTGAGGAGAAGCTTTACTCCGTAGGCCGTATTCCCGGCTCCTTCCAGCGCCGTGAGGGCAGAGCAAGCGAAAAGGCTACTCTCGCTTCCCGTGTTATCGACAGACCCATCCGTCCTCTCTTCCCCAAGGATATGAGAAACGATGTCGGCGTTGTTGCAACGGTTATGTCCGTTGACCCCGACTGCTCACCCGAAATCACCGCTATGCTCGGTGTTTCAATTGCAATCTCCATTTCCGAAATTCCGTGGGAAGGCCCCGTTTCCGGCGTTGTTGTCGGTATGATTGACGGCGAATATATCATCAACCCCACAGCAGAGCAGAAGGAAAAGAGCGATATGTACGTAACAGTCGCTTCCACCTCCGAGCTTGTTGCTATGATTGAGGCTATGGCAAACGAAGTTACCAACGACGAAATGTACAACGGTATTATGTTTGCTCACGCCGAAAACCAGAAGATTGTTGAGTTCATCAACACAATCAAGGCTGAGTGCGGCAAGGAAAAGATTGAGTTTCCGTCCAACGACCCCGCTCCCGAAATGTACGAGGCTATCAAGGACTTCGCTATCGAGGATATCCGCGTAGCTCTTGACACAGACGACAAGCGCATCCGTGACGAACGTCTCAAGCCCATCTACGAGGCAGTTCACGCAAAGTTTGACGAGGTTTACCCCGAGGAAATCGCAAAGATTGACGATTGCCTTTACAAGACACAGAAGTACGTTGTACGCCGCTGGCTGCTTGACGACAACAAGCGTGTTGACGGCAGAGGCATCAACGACGTCCGTCCCCTTGCAGCAGAAATTGACCTTCTCGACAGAGCACACGGTACGGGTATGTTCACAAGAGGCCAGACACAGGTACTCACAGTTACAACACTCGGCCCGATGAGCGATGCACAGCTTCTTGACGGTATCGACAACGAAACCGAGAAGAGATATATGCACCACTACAACTTCCCGTCCTACTCCGTAGGCGAGACCAAGCCCAGCAGAGGCCCCGGCAGACGTGAAATCGGTCACGGCGCACTTGCAGAGAAGGCTCTCCTTCCCGTAATTCCCTCTGTTGAGGAATTCCCGTACTGCATCCGCCTTGTTTCCGAGGTTCTTTCCTCCAACGGCTCTACTTCACAGGCTTCCGTCTGCGGCTCAACCCTTTCACTTATGGCAGCAGGCGTTCCGATTAAGGCTCCCGTAGCAGGTATTTCCTGCGGTCTTGTTACCGAGGGCGACCGCTTTATGACTATGGTTGATATCCAGGGTCTTGAGGACTTCTTCGGCGATATGGACTTTAAGGTTGCAGGCTCCAAGAAGGGTATCACAGCTATCCAGATGGACCTCAAGGTACACGGTCTTACTCCTGCAATCATCCGTGAAGCTCTCGACAAGACCTACACAGCACGCTGTGAAATTCTTGACGAGGTAATGCTCAAGTGTATTGCAGAACCTCGCAAGGAGCTTTCCAAGTACGCTCCCAAGATGCTCACAACAAAGGTACCCGTTGAGAAAATCAGCGAGGTTATCGGTAAGCAGGGCAAGGTTATCCAGAAGATTTGTGCAGAGTGCAACTGTAAGGTTGACGTTGAGGAGGATGGCTCCGTATTCATCTGCGCCCTCGATATCGAGGATGCAGAGCGTGCACTCCTTATGGTCAACACAATTGCCAACGACCCCGAGCCCGGCTCATTCTACAACGGCGTTGTTACCCGCCTTATGGACTTCGGCGCATTTGTTGAAATCGCTCCCGGCAAGGAAGGCCTTGTTCACATCAGCCGCCTTGATGTCAAGCGTACCGAGAAGGTAGAGGATGTTGTTGCAGTAGGTGACGAGGTTATCGTTAAGGTACTCGAAATCGACGACCAGGGCAGACTCAACCTCTCCAGAAGAGATGCTCTTATCGAGATT
>JAFXCT010000024.1 GCA_017521365.1 Clostridia bacterium | reverse complement strand
TATGCTAGAGTACAGAAATGGTACCTTTGTCAGAGGTGCAACCAGAGGTGACGGTGAAACTGGTGAAGATGTTACTCATAATCTTTTAACTATAAAAAGTATTCCGATGACATTAAAAGAAAATTTACCTCTGCTTGAGGTCAGAGGCGAGGTGTATATGCCTCATTCAAGCTTTGAGGAGCTGGTTATCAGGCAGGAGGAAGCGGACGAAAAGCCCTTCAAAAATCCCCGTAATGCCGCCGCAGGCTCACTCAGGCAGAAGGACAGTGCCGTTACGGCTTCACGTGGGCTTGACGCCTTTATTTTCAATATTCAGCAGGTTGAGGGCAAAACCTTTTTCTCCCACAAGGAATCACTTGATTTTCTCAGGGAGCTCGGCTTTAAGGTTGTGCCCGATTATAAGCTCTTTTCCGATTTTGACTCTGCCGTTGAGCAAGTGCGTAAAATCGGTGAAATGCGAGGCACTCTGCCCTTTGATATTGACGGTGCAGTAATAAAGGTTGACGATTTTGCAAAGCGTGAGGTGCTCGGCAGTACGGCAAAATTCCCCCGTTGGGCGGTTGCGTTCAAATATCCGCCCGAGGAAAAGCCCACGGTGCTTCGTGAGGTTGAAATCAATGTCGGCAGAACGGGTGTGCTCACTCCCACAGCCGTTTTTGACCCCATTCAGCTTGCGGGTACAACCGTCAGCCGTGCAACCCTGCACAATCAGGACTTTATAAACGAAAAGCAAATAGCAATCGGCGATACGATAATTGTCCGCAAGGCAGGCGATATTATTCCCGAGGTGCTTTCTGTTACCCAAAAATGCGGAAACGAGATTTTCCGTATTCCCGATATATGTCCCGTCTGCGGCGCACCTGCCGTAAAAGAGGGCGATGAAGCGGCAATCCGCTGTAATAATTCCGACTGTCCCGCACAGCTCAAGCGCAGGCTTATTCACTTCTGCAGCAGGGACGCTATGGATATTGAATCTCTCGGCGAAGCTGTAGTTGAAATGCTTGTGGACAGCGGCCTTGTTTCTGGCGTTGAGGATATCTATAAGCTCACCGCAGACGACCTTATCGGTCTTGAGCACTTTGCAAAAAAATCGGCAGACAACCTCGTTAAGGCTGTTGCCGATTCAAAGCAGAATGATTTGTATAAACTTGTTTTCGGTCTGGGTATCCGACACATCGGTCAGAAATCCGCAAAGCTGTTAAGCGAGCATTTCATAACTATGCAAGCCCTGCAGAACGCAAGTGTTGAGGATATCTCGAAAATCGAGGGCTTCGGCGGAATTATGGCGCAGAGCGTAGCGCAGTATTTCGCTATGCCGCAGACCGCTGAGCTGATTGAAAAGCTGACCGCTTTGGGCCTTAATATGAAATCCCTCAAAGAAATTGAAAGCGATATATTCAAGGGCAAAACCTTTGTGCTGACAGGTACTTTGCCTACCTACACCCGAAACGAAGCCGCCGCTATAATAGAAAAATTCGGCGGAAAGGTTTCCTCCTCCGTTTCAAAGAAGACCGACTATGTTCTTGCCGGTGAGGAAGCAGGAAGCAAGCTGAAAAAGGCAAACGACCTCGGTGTTATGGTAATTGATGAAGAACAGTTCAAGGCTATGGTATCATAAAGTGCCGTCCTTGAAGGCACGCTCAAACCACACATCCTTTGCTTCAAAGCACTTTCCGTTGAGGTAATTGAGAATACCTGCATCGGTTGTGAATGTAAACTGTAAGCGGTAGGAATAAAGGCACTGCTTTTTGTAGCCCTTTTCTTTGTTGAGGGCGTTTGTGCCGTATTTGCCGTCACCGAGTAGGGGATGACCCTCGTGCGCAAGGTGCGCCCTTATCTGGTGTGTCCTGCCTGTAAGCAGCTCAACACGGACAAGGCTTAAGTTATCCTTTTCGTCAAGCACCTTGTACCGTGTGCGGATTTCCTTTGCGTCATCACGGGGCTTATCGTAAACGGCAACCTTGTTTTTCTTTTCGTCTTTTTTCAGATATGCGGTAAGCGTTGCCTGCTTTTTGTCAAAATAACCGTGCGCAATGCAAAGGTAAACCTTGCTCAGCTCTCTGTCCTTGATTTTCTGGTTGAGTATTCTTAAACTTTCCGCATTCTTTGCGGCAATAACAATACCGCCCGTGTTGCGGTCGATTCTGTTGGCAAGCGCAGGCGCAAAGGAGTTTTCTCCCTTGGGGTCGTACTCGCCCTTTTCGTACAGGTAGCGTTCAACACGTGTTATAAGCGTGTCAACGTATTCGCCCTCGTCGGGGTGACTTAAAAGTCCGACCTTTTTATCGAGCAGAATAATGTTTTCGTCCTCGTAAATTATGTCGAGCTTTGTTGATGCCCGCAGAAAATCGTACTTTTCGGGTGCGGCTTCAAAAAACTCGTCGTTTATGTACATTTCAACAAGGTCGTTTACCTGAAGCCTTGTCGAAATTTCGGCACGCTTGCCGTTTACCTTTATTCTCTTCAGGCGTATGTATTTGTACATCAGCCCCTGCGGAAGCAAGGGCACGGTTTTGGTTATAAACTTGTCAAGCCGCTGGTTGGCATCGTTTTTATTGATAGTAAAGCTTTTCAAAAGTATCACCTATAAAATTAATGTAGTAATAATATCACATATAATAAATTTGTGCAAGGAGGGAAAAGCGTGGATAAATTTATTCTTCATTCCAAATATAAGCCTACGGGCGACCAGCCTCAGGCGATAGAGGCTCTTGTAAACGGTGTAAACAAGGGCTATACGGAGCAGACCCTGCTCGGCGTTACGGGCTCGGGTAAAACCTTCACAATGGCAAACGTCATAGCAAAGGTAAATAAGCCCACGCTTGTCCTTGCCCACAACAAAACCCTTGCCGCACAGCTTTGTTCGGAATTCCGTGAATTCTTCCCCGAAAATGCGGTAGAGTATTTCGTGTCCTACTACGATTATTATCAGCCTGAAGCATATCTGCCTACGACCGACACGTATATTGAAAAAGACTCTGCCGTAAATGATGAAATAGACAAGCTCCGCCACTCCGCAACCTGTGCTCTTGCAGAGCGCCGTGACGTTATAATCGTTGCGAGCGTGTCGTGTATTTACACTCTCGGCAGTCCCTTTGACTATAAAAATATGCTCATTTCGCTTCGCCCGGGTATGGAAAAAAGCCGTGAGGAGCTTATTGAAAAATTAGTCAGCATCCAATATGAAAGAAACGATATAAACTTTATACGTAATAAATTCCGTGTCCGAGGCGATGTTGTGGAGATTTTTCCCGCCTACTCATCGGATACGGCCATCCGTGTTGAATTTTTCGGCGATGAAATCGACAGGCTGAGTGAAATCAACGTTCTCACAGGTGAGGTCAAAGCCGTGCTCAGCCACGCCGCCGTATATCCTGCCTCTCACTACGTTATTCCGCAGGAAAAGATGGAGGAGGCTATCGGCAGAATCTTTGACGAAATGACAAGCGTCTACGCCGATTTTGTTGAGCAGGGCAAGCTCCTGGAGGCTCAGCGTATCAAGCAGAGAACGGAATACGATATGGAAATGCTCCGAGAAACGGGCTTTTGCAAGGGCATAGAAAACTATTCCCGTGTGCTTTCGGGTATGCCGCCCGGGTCAACACCGTTTACTCTGCTCAACTATTTCCCCGACGATTTCCTGCTGTTTGTGGACGAGTCGCACGTAACTTTACCGCAGGTAAGAGGTATGATAGGCGGCGACAGGGCAAGGAAAAACAATCTTGTGGAATTCGGCTTCCGTCTGCCCTCGGCATACGATAACCGTCCGCTTACCTTTGATGAATTTTACGACAGAACGCATCAGCGCATTTTCGTCAGCGCAACTCCGGGTGAATTTGAGAGGGGAAAGAGCCAGCAGATTGCTGAACAGTTAATCCGTCCCACGGGTCTGCTTGACCCCGAAATTTCAGTAAGAAGCACCGACGGTCAGATTGACGACCTGCTTGGTGAAATCAACAAGCGAATTGAGAAAAAAGAGCGTGTGCTCGTTACCACGCTCACCAAGAAAATGGCGGAAAACCTTACCGATTATCTCACCGATATGGGCATTAACGTGCGCTATATGCACCACGATATTGATACCATAGAGCGTATGCAGATTATCCGCGGACTTCGCCTGGGCGAATTTGACGTGTTGGTTGGAATCAACCTGCTTCGTGAGGGCCTGGATATCCCCGAAGTGTCGCTTGTTGCAATACTTGATGCTGATAAAGAGGGCTTCCTGCGAAGCGAAACCTCGCTCATACAGACAATAGGCAGAGCGGCACGAAACTCAAACGGTGAGGTTATAATGTACGCCGACAGCGTAACACCGTCAATGGAGCGTGCAATTGAGGAAACACTCCGCCGCCGTGAAAAGCAGACGGCGTATAACGAGGAGCACGGAATAATTCCGAAAACGATTATCAAGGAGGTTTCGGACGTGCTTGAAATTTCCGCAAAGGCGGACAGAAGCGAAAAGCCCGACAGACAGCTCAGCCGCATAGAGCGTGAGCAGCTGATTAAACAGCTTACTAACGAAATGAAGGCGGCGGCAAAGATACTTGAATTTGAACATGCCGCATATCTGCGTGACAGAATAGAAAAATTAAGACAGATGAAATAACGGAGCAGAAAATGAGAGAGAAAAAAATTATTGTAAAGGGTGCAAGGGAGCACAACCTCAAAAATATTGACGTGCAGATTCCCCGTGATAAGCTTATCGTTTTTACGGGTCTTTCCGGCTCGGGCAAATCCTCGCTTGCCTTTGACACGATTTATGCCGAGGGTCAGCGCAGGTACGTTGAATCCCTTTCAAGCTATGCACGGCAGTTTTTAGGTCAGATGGATAAGCCCGATGTTGATTATATCGAAGGTCTTTCTCCCGCAATTTCAATTGACCAGAAAACAACCTCAAAAAACCCCCGTTCAACCGTCGGTACGGTAACTGAAATATACGACTATCTCCGTCTGCTCTTTGCAAGGGTAGGCGTGCCTCATTGCCCTGAATGCGGCAGAGAAATAAAGAAGCAGACCGTTGACGATATTGTAGATAAGATTCTTGAAATGCCCGAGGGTACGAAAATTCAGCTGCTTTCTCCCGTTGTAAGGGGACAGAAGGGTGAGCACAAAAAGATATTTGAGAACGCACAGAAAAGCGGCTACGTGCGTGCCCGTGTTGACGGCAACGTTTACGATTTAAGCGAAAAAATAACGCTGGATAAGAACAAACGCCACGATATTGAAATTGTGGTTGACCGCCTTGTTGTCAAGGAGTCAATCCGTTCACGCCTTGCAGATTCCGTTGAAACTGCGTCAAACCTCGCAGAGGGTCTCGTGCTGTGCGACGTAATAGGCGGTGAAGAGCTTCTCTTTTCGCAGAATTATGCCTGCCCCGATCACGGTACTTGTATTGAAGAATTGGAGCCGAGAATGTTCTCTTTCAACAATCCCTACGGTGCCTGCCCTACCTGCTCGGGTCTGGGTGTTTTCCATAAAATAGACCCCGATATGGTTATCCCCGACAAAACGCTTTCCGTCAACGGCGGCGCAATAAAGGCAAGCGGCTGGAGTGTTGCCGACGGCGGTATTGCCAGAATGTATTTTGAGGGTCTTGCAAAGCACTATAAGTTTTCGCTCGATACTCCTGTGGAGGAGCTTCCAAAAAAAATCATCGACATTCTCCTCTACGGCACAAAGGGCGAAAAAATCACAATGGAGCGTACCACGCAGTATATGACGGGTACGTATAAAACCGATTTCGAGGGCGTTATAACCAACCTTGAGCGTAGGTATAACGACACCTCAAGCGAGTGGTCACGCAACGAAATCGAGCAGTATATGACCGAGCAGTGCTGTCCCGATTGTGGCGGCGCAAGGCTGAAAAAAGAGGTGCTCTGCGTTACCGTGGGCGGCATCAATATCGAGCAGTTTACTCAGCTTTCCATTTCGGACGAGCTTGATTTTATCAATAATCTTACGCTGTCCGACCGTGATATGCAGATAGCCCGCCTTATTATACGTGAAATAAAAGAAAGACTGCATTTCCTTGTCAGCGTCGGGCTTGAATACCTCACGCTTGCCCGTCCTGCCGGTACTCTTTCGGGCGGTGAAAGCCAGCGAATCCGCCTTGCAACGCAAATCGGCTCGTCACTAACAGGCGTGCTCTATATTTTAGATGAGCCGAGCATAGGCCTTCACCAGCGTGATAACAGCCGCCTTATCGAAACGCTCAAGCACCTGCGTGATATCGACAATACGCTTATTGTCGTTGAGCACGATGAGGAAACGATGTTAAGTGCGGATTATATTGTTGATGTAGGCCCGGGTCCCGGTATTCACGGCGGCGAAATTGTTGCCTGCGGCACGCCTGAGGAAATTATGGCAGACGAAAATTCGCTCACGGGTCAGTACCTGAGCGGTAAAAAGAAAATTGCCGTGCCCGAACAGAGAAGAAAGGGCAACGGCAAAGCAATAAAAATAATCGGTGCAAGAGAAAATAATCTCAAAAATATTGACGTTGAGATTCCGTTGGGCACCTTTACCTGCGTAACGGGTGTTTCGGGCTCGGGTAAATCCTCACTGATTAACGAAATTCTCAACAAAAAGCTTGCCGCAGAGCTCAACGGTGCTCGCCGCTTTGCAGGTAAGCACGATAAAATTACGGGCATAAAATATCTTGACAAGGTTATCAACATCGACCAGTCGCCCATTGGCAGAACACCCCGTTCAAACCCTGCAACATATACGGGTGTGTTTACTGACATACGTGATTTGTTCGCCGCTACGACCGATTCGAAAATCAGAGGCTACAAGGCAAACCGTTTTTCCTTCAACGTCAAGGGCGGCCGCTGTGAAGCCTGCCAGGGTGACGGCATAGTCAAAATTGAAATGAACTTTCTTGCCGATATCTACGTGCCCTGCGAGGTTTGCCACGGCACACGCTACAACCGCGAAACGCTTGAGGTCAAGTACGGCGGTAAGTCCATTTACGATGTGCTTGAAATGACGGTTGAAGAGGGAATGAACTTCTTTTCCGCTGTGCCCAAGGTTAAAAGAAAGCTTGAAACGCTTTATAATGTCGGCCTGGGTTATATCAAAATCGGTCAGTCTGCAACAACCCTTTCGGGCGGCGAGGCACAGCGTGTCAAGCTTGCAACCGAGCTTGCAAGGGTTGCAACGGGCAAGACAATTTATATTCTTGACGAACCTACAACGGGTCTGCACACAGCTGACGTAGAAAGGCTGATTAAGGTGCTCCAACAGCTTGTTGACAGCGGAAACACCGTCCTCGTAATCGAGCATAACCTTGACGTGATTAAAACCGCCGATTATATTATCGACCTCGGCCCCGAGGGCGGTAACAAGGGCGGCAAAATCGTCGCCTGCGGCACACCCGAAGAGGTTGCACAGTGCGAAAAATCCTATACGGGTCAGTACCTTAAGAAGATGTTAAAGAATAAATAATAAAGCAGAAATAATAAAGAATAAATATTATTTCAAAAATAAGGATTTGACAAGGCGGTGCTGTATGAAGAAAAGAATACTGATTTGTTGTTCGGTTCTGTTAGCAGCTATATGTATTATTGGTATATTTGGCTCACATTCGTCAAAAATTGTCGGTGAAGAGGGCTTGATTTCAACGGCTCGAAAGGAAATTAAAAACCTTGCCGAGGTTGAAACTATTGAAATGACCGTAGCGGGAAAATCCACAATAGATAACAACAGGCATCTGTTTTGGATTGTTACCGGAAACGAATACCAGATGCACAGATACTATCCGCTTGAAGTGGTAGAGGTTGAAAGCGGAGAATACAAATTCGTAAAACTGTATAACGGCGGACACGAAAGAGGGCAGGACATATTTTTTGAATACTTCGGCAGCGGTTATTCGTTTATTATAAACAACCCCGAATGTAAAAGTATTATTATCGGCGAAAACGCCGTGCCCGTTACGGAAATACCCTTCGTCTATTACTGCCCCTTTGCCCCTGATGAATATTATTTCCTTGATGCAAAGGGGAATGAACTTAACTGAACAAATTACAGTTTGTCGAGTTCTTTTGAACACTTCATCCACCGCCGTTCGGTGGTCCCCCTTCCCCTCAAGGGGAAGGCAAGAAAAGTTACTACTATAGCTAAAGGCTTCCCCTACAAGGGGAAGCTGTCACCGCAGGTGACTGATGAGGTGTATGCGGAGCATTAACCTCCTTTGCAAAGGAGGTGGATTTTGCGAAGCAAAAGACGGAGGATTGCAAGATTTTATGTTCATTAAATTGTTTACAAGCAACCCTCAG
>JAFXCT010000023.1 GCA_017521365.1 Clostridia bacterium | reverse complement strand
GCCGTGAAGCTGCTTTGCGGCGGAAAGAACGTTGTCTGCCGCACCGATTTCGGTGTAGAAGGCAGCCTTCTGGTGCGGATTTTCGCCGTAGCGCATATCCTGAACCTTTTCAAAGGTCATTGTAAAGCAGTCTGCAAACGGGTCTTCACCTCTCTGCTTTCTGAGGTATGTATTAATCATTGAGTCGTAGTTTGCTGTGTGCTCGAATACCTTGCCGGCAAGCTTAAACTTAGTCTCCTTGCTGGGTGCACCGTTTGCCTTGTATTCTTCAATAACGGTTGCATAGTCTGCAGGGTCAACAATAACTGCAACGTCCTGCCAGTTCTTTGCAGCCGCACGAATCATTGTGGGGCCGCCGATATCGATATTTTCGATAGCATCCTCAAGTGTAACGTCGGGCTTGAGGATTGTCTGCTTGAAGGGGTAGAGGTTGATTGCAACAACGTCAATCGGTGTAACCTCAAGTTTTTCAAGCTGCTCCATATGCTCGGGATTGGAGCGCATTGCAAGAATACCTGCGTGTACCATCGGGTGGAGAGTCTTTACTCTGCCGTCAAGGCACTCGGAGAAGCCCGTAATGTCGGAAACCTGTGTGCAGGGGATGCCTGCGTCTGCAACAGCCTTTGCCGTGCCGCCCGTGGAAACGATTTCAAAACCGAGCTCATTGAGCTCCTTTGCAAATTCTACGATTCCCGTTTTGTCGGAAACGCTTAAAAGTGCTCTTCTCTTCATAGTTAATTCCTCCGTTTATTTTCTTTCGTCGCAGAGCTTTGCCACTGCCTCGGGCAGTATCTTCCACTCTGCCTGTTCCATTATTCTTTTCTGAAGTGTTTCGGGTGTGTCGCCCTCAAGCACGTCAACCGCCTTTTGTGCGATTATTCTGCCGCCGTCGGGAATTTCGTTTACGAAATGCACCGTTGCACCGCTTACCTTAACGCCGTATTCAAGTGCCGCCTCGTGCACCTTGAGCCCGTAAAAGCCCTTGCCGCAGAAGGAGGGAATAAGTGCCGGATGAACGTTAACAATTTTTTCGGGGTACTTCTGTATTACCCTTTCGCCGAGTATCGTCATAAAGCCCGCAAGCACGATAAGGTCTGCTTCCGATGCCTCCAATTCAGCCAGCAGAGCGTTTTCAAATTCCTCTGCCGTCTTACCCTTGCGCTCGATAACAGCCGTTGCTACGCCCGAATTTTTGGCTCTTTCAAGTGCGTAAACGCCGTCCTTGCTGGAAATTACCTTGACGAACTCACCGTTCGGAATTTTGCCTGCTGCTTTTGCATCAAGCAATGCCTGCAGGTTGGTGCCGCCGCCCGAAACCAGTACAACTATGTTCAGCATATATCAATAACTTTGTCGCCTGCAACGATTTCGCCGATGATGTGTGCCTTTTCGCCGATAGCGTTTACTGCTCTTACAGCCTCGTCAGCCTTGTCAGCAGCAACGGCAACGCAAAGACCAACGCCCATATTAAAGGTGTTGAACATATCTCTCTCGGGAATACCCTCGGCAGCAAGAAGGTTGAAGATGGGCTTTACGGGAACAGCCTTTCTCTCAATCTTTGCTCTTACGCCTTCCGTGCTGAACATTCTCGGAATGTTCTCGTAGAAGCCGCCGCCCGTGATGTGGGAAATACCGTGAATCTTGCAAACGTTCTTGATAGCGTTGATTGTTTTGACGTAAATCTTGGTGGGTGTGATAAGCTCTTCGCCGAGTGTCTTGCCAAGGTCGTCAACATAAACGGAAAGTCTTTCGGGAGAAACGTTGAAAGCCTTTCTTACAAGTGAGAAGCCGTTGGAGTGAACACCGGAGGACTCAACGCCGATAAGCACGTCACCGGGCTTGATGTTCTTGCCGTCAACGATGTCTGCCTTGTCTGCAAGGCCTACGCAGAAGCCTGCAAGGTCGTATTCGTCGTTGGTGTAGATGCCGGGCATTTCAGCCGTTTCACCGCCGACGAGTGCACAGCCTGCCTGAACACAGCCGTCTGCAATACCGCTTACGATGTCAGCAACCTTTTCGGGAATGTTCTTTGCTACCGAAATGTAGTCAAGGAAGAAAAGGGGCTTTGCGCCTGAGCAGGCAACGTCGTTTGCACACATTGCAACGCAGTCGATACCGACGGTGTTGTGAATATCCATCATAAACGCAATTTTGAGCTTTGTGCCGACACCGTCCGTGCCCGAAACAAGGACGGGCTCTTTGATGCCTGTGAGGTCGGGCAGGAACATACCGCCGAAACCGCCGATTTCATCGAACACACCGGGAATTCTTGTTCTCTCGACGTGCTTTTTCATAAGTTTTACAGCCTCGTAGCCCTTGGTTACGTCTACGCCTGCATCCTTATAGCTTTTTGAAAAACTGTTTTCCATAATTCTGAAGCTCTCCTTATTTCTTGATTTTATAGTCAAATTTGTCTACGTAGTTGGGACCCGAAATATCTATCGGGTAATTGCCCGTGAAGCAAGCGTCGCAGAAGCTGACGTTTGATTTGTCGGCAACCTTGTGCAGTGCTTCAAGGCTTAAAAAGCCGAGTGTGTCGGCACCGATGAATTTGCGTATGCCCTCAATATCCAGCTGACAGGCGATAAGCTTGTCCTTCGAGCTGATATCCGTGCCGAAGTAGCAGGGGTTGATAAAGGGAGGGGAGGAGATTCTCATATGAACCTCTTTTGCGCCTGCCGCACGAAGCCTTTTGATAAGCTTTGCGCAGGTTGTACCACGGACGATTGAGTCGTCAACGAGCACTACTCGCTTACCCTCTAACTCGTTGCCAAGGGGGTTGAGCTTTATCTGTACCGAGCGTTCACGCTGGCTCTGCGTTGTCTGGATGAACGTTCTGCCGATATAGCGGTTTTTGATAAGGCCTATGCCGTAGGGGATTTTGCTCTCGTTGGCGTAGCCTATTGCCGCATCAAGTCCCGAGTCGGATGCGCCGATTACAACATCCGCCTCAACGGGGTGCTCCTGGGCAAGGAATTTGCCGGCGTTGAGTCTTGAGCGGTGAACGCTTGCGCCGTCTATAACCGAGTCGGGGCGTGCCGTGTAAACGTGCTCAAAAATGCAAAGCGAGGTTTTCTGACCGCAATGCGTTTTGTTGGAGTAAACGGCATCCTTGGTTATTACAACAATTTCGCCCGGCTCAATATCTCTTATAAACTGAGCGCCTATGCTTTGCAAAGCACAGCTTTCGGAAGCGACAACGTACGCTTCACCGAGCTTACCCATACAAAGCGGGCGGAAGCCCTTGGGGTCACGCACGGCAACGAGCTTTTTGGGCGACATAATTACAAGTGAATAAGCGCCTTCTATCTCATTCATCGTTTCAGCTATTGCCGTTTCGATGTTTTCTGTTTCAAGTCTGTGGCGTGCTATGCAGTGAACTATGAGCTCTGCGTTGCTGTTTGTCTGGAAAACGGCGCCCTCATTCTGAAGCTTTTCCCTGAGCTTTGCCGTGTTGACAAGACAGCCGTTATTGGCAACGGAAATTGAGCCTCTGGCGTAGGACATAACCATGGGCTGGTTGTTTATTTCATCCTCTTCGCCATGGGTGGAATAGCGCACATGGCCGAGTGCAACATCGCCCTTGCCGTTTTCGGTGAGGGCGGCGAGCCTTTCTGCGGTGAATACGTTGGGCACGGTGCCCATATCCGTTATGCAGTCAACGGTTTTTCCGTTTCTTACCGCAATACCGCAGCTTACCTGGCCACGGTGCTGAAGCGCAAAAAGCGCAAGATATGTTTCGTGAACGGCGTTCTGTTCAAGACCACGGTTGAATATTCCGAAAACGCCGCATTCTTCGTGTAAAGGCATAAAAGCAATTCCTCCTTGGAATTAAAGCTCTGCAACCTGTGCGGCAAGTGCGGCATCCTTTTCGAGTACCTTCTTTGCCATATCCTCTTTCATAGCCGTGAGCTTGTCGGCAAGCACGGGCTCGGAAAGAGCGAGCATCTGGACGGCGAGGATGGCGGCATTTTCAGCGCCGTCGATTGCAACCGTTGCAACGGGAATACCGGCAGGCATCTGAACCGTTGCGAGAAGTGCGTCAAGACCGTCGAGTGTGGAGGACTTTATCGGGATACCGATAACTGGCAGAGTAGTGTGTGCCGCAAGAACACCGCCGAGGTGTGCAGCCTTGCCTGCTGCGGAAATGATAACGCCGAAGCCGTTTGCTGCAGCGTTCTTTGAAAACTCTGCGGCAGCATCGGGTGTTCTGTGGGCAGACATAACGTGTGCCTCAACCTCAACGCCGAACTCCTTGAGCTTCTTGATGGCTTTGCTTACTACGGGCAGGTCGCTGTCGCTGCCCATTACGATTGCAACTTTTTTCATAGCTGTACCGTCCTTTCAAAACGATTAAAGGCTGTTGCAAAGCGCAACAGCCCCGTTTTATTTCACTTTTTTGCAGACCTCGGCAGAGCAGAATGAGCCTTTGTGAACAAAGGATATGTAAGTTACCATAGCTGCTCACCCCGAAATCAAGATGATTCTATTTTAAAGTATCTTTTAAAAATTTTCAAGATGTTTATTATTAAAATATTAATTTCTACATATATATGTATATATTTACACTTAACCACAACAATTTGGTGATTATAACCACAGGTGAAAAGGAGAAAAAGATAAAAATGAAAAGAATTACCGTGCTGTTTACCGTTATTGTGCTTTTGCTTTGCGGCTGTGTACGCACGGGCGAAAGAGACACGTATGATTTTATTTCCGCAATGGCAAAATACGGCTTCGAGTGCGTGATTGAAGAAACCGAAAGCGGAGAGGAAACGAGGGAAAGCTGCTACGTCAGGGCTTATAAAATCACCCTGTTTTCCAATGCTTCTTACAAGCTTTACAGGGTGTGCGTTACGTATTCGGGCAAAGGCGGCAAGGACTATATTGCCCTTGCGGGTGCTGCTGTTAAAAGTATGTGCCTTTATTCGGAAAGTCAGGCTTCGGCCGTGCTTGAAGCGCTCGGTATAGCGAAAACGCTGCCGGACAGCACCAAGGGTGTTGCCCGGTGCGAAGCAGGGGAGTTTTTCTTTTCCTTTACTTGCGATGAAGCAGGCGGTATGCTGGTTATAGACAGCCTGCGCCTGAACCCCACTCAGCCTGCAACCGTTACCGTGCGAACAACCGTTGCCCGGTTAACGGAAGAAGCCGAAGCCGTGCTTTGAGCAGTTATCGGGCCTTGGCGGGGGAGGCGGTGCGGTGTAGCAGACGAGTATAATGTCGCTGCCCACTACGTCAACGTCACACCACGCAATACGCAAATCTCTTTCGCAGGCATACGGCGAAAATGTTCTGCCGCCTCTGCACACGACGAGGTTTACAACCTGACCCGTAGTGCAGTCAATTTCAACGTCGCACACGTGGCCGAGCCGGCAGCCGTCCTTTTTGTTGATTACCTCCTTGGTTTTAAGGGTAGCTATGCAGTGCTTCATACGTAACCTCCTTTGTAAACGGATGATAATAAAATATATGAAATATTATCAAAAAATAATTGCTAAACTCTTTTAATTTGCGGCTTTGTGTGCTACACTTATAAAAACCAAAATGCAATATAGGAGGATAATGCTTTGAATTTTCTTCTTGACAAACTGAAAGTTTTTCTGCCCGAGGTAAGCAAGCTCGTCTTTGCCGAGTCCTGTGAGCTTACGGGCTTCAAGTACATACCCTGCGGCTACAAGCCGTCGGGAAATGCGCTGCCCGAGGTAACGGCTGAGTGGACTGATTTCGGCAAGTACGACCGTTGGGGTGACGAAACCGACAGCCACGGCTGGTTTTACAAAAAGGTAACTCTGCCCGAAAATATGAAGGGCAAGAAGGTGCAGTTCTATTTTGAAACCGACGGCCCCTACAGCGACGTTAATTACGAGCCGCAGTTCACCGTTTACGCCAACGGCGAGCTTCTTCACGGTGTTGATTCCAACCACCGCTACTGCGAGCTTCCCGCAGGCGATGAGTTTGATATTTACGTTTACGCTTACACGGGTATGAATAAATGCCGCCTGAACGTTTTCTGCAGTCTTTACGTTGTGGACGAGCTTTACAAGCAGCTTTATTACGACCTTAAGGTGCCCTACGATGCACTTCGCCTTCTTCAGAAGGACAGCAAGGAATATAACGACATTCTGCGCTCAATCAACAACGCACTCAACCTTATTGATATGCGTGTGCCCGGCTCACCCGAGTGCCGTGAGAGCGTTGAAAGAGCGGTTGAATATCTTAAAACCGAGTTCTACGGCAAGGTCTGCTCATCGCAGGAGGTCAACTGCATCTGCATAGGCCACACACATATCGACGTTGCGTGGCTGTGGACGCTTGCACAGACTAAGGAAAAGACGGTGCGTTCTTTCTCAACCGTAATCGCACTTATGAAGGAGTACCCCGAGTACAAGTTTATGTCCTCGCAGGCACAGCTCTATAAATATCTCAAAGAGGAAAGCCCCGAAACCTACGAAGAGGTCAAAAAGATGGTTGCCGCAGGCCGTTGGGAGGTCGAGGGCGCAATGTGGGTTGAGGCGGACTGTAACCTTACGAGCGGTGAAAGCCTTGTGCGTCAGGTGCTTTTCGGCAAGCGTTTCTTTAATAAGGAATTCGGCGTTGACAGCAAGGTGCTCTGGCTGCCCGACGTATTCGGCTACAGCGCAGCACTTCCCCAGATTCTGCGCAAGAGCGGTGTTGACAAGTTCGTAACCTCAAAAATAAGCTGGAACGAAAGCAACACTATGCCCTACGACACCTTTACCTGGAAGGGTATTGACTCTACGGGCATTTTCACCCATTTCCTCACGGCGCAGGATACTCAGCCGCCCGGAAAGTGGAGAAACAACACGACCTATAACGCAATGCTCACACCCACGGAGGTTAAGGGCTGCTGGAACAGGTATCAGCAGAAGTACCTCAACGACGAGGTTATTCTCACCTTTGGTCACGGTGACGGCGGCGGCGGCCCCACCCAGTTGCATATGGAAAACCACCGCAGACTTTGCAAGGGTATACCGTCCTTCCCGAATACGGTTATAGAGTTTGCGGGCGACTACCTTGAGCGCACAAAGCAGAAGGTTGAAAAGGATGAAAAGCTGCCCACTTGGGTAGGTGAGCTCTACCTTGAATTCCACAGAGGCACGTATACCTCCAACGCCTGCAACAAGCGCAACAACAGAAAGAGCGAGTTCCTCTATCAGAACGTTGAGCTTTTCAGCGAAATCAACCGCCTTCTCAACAAGGCACAGTATCCTCAGGAAAAGATTAACGAGGGCTGGGAGTGCATACTTCTCAACCAGTTCCACGATATTATCCCCGGCTCGTCGATTTATCAGGTCTACGAGGAAAGCACAAAGCAGTACGAGGCTATAGGCAAGGTCGGTAACGGCCTTCTTGATACGGCAAAAGCAGAAATTGCCGCAAATATCGCTACCGACGGCGGTATTGCCGTGTTCAACCCCAACTCCTTCACAAACAGCGGCGTAGTAGACGTTGACGGCGAAAAGATTTACGTTGAAAATATCCCTGCAAAGGGCTGGAAGGTTGTCAAGGGTAACGAGAGCAAGGGCAGCGTTGAAGTAGCTGATAAGAAGCTCGAAAACGCATACTTTGTTCTTGAATTTGCAGACGATTACACAATCAGCCGTATTTACGACAAGCGCTGCGGCAGAGAGGTGCTCAAGGCAGGCGAGAGGGCAAACGTAATCGAAGCCTACGAGGACTTCCCCAGAGAGTACGATGCCTGGGAAATTTCCGTATACTACAAGGAAAAGCGTTGGGAAATCAACGACGTAAGCGCCGTTGAGGTGCTCGACGAGGGCGTCAGAAAGGGCTTCAAGGTAACAAGAAAGTTCTTTGATTCCGTGATTGAGCAGAAAATCTGGCTCTATAATGACATTGATAAAATTGATTTCGACACAACAGCCGAGTGGTGGCAGGAGCACATTCTTGTCAAGGCGGCCTTCCCCGTTGAAATCAACGCTGACAAGGCGAGCTATGAAATTCAGTTCGGCTGCGTTGAGCGCCCGACCCATTCCAATACAAGCTGGGATGCCGCAAAGTTCGAGGTTTGTGCACACAAGTTTGCCGACCTTTCCGAATGTGATTACGGCGTAAGCATACTCAACGACTGCAAGTACGGCCACGATATTCACGACAGCGTAATCAGACTTACGCTTCTCAAGTGTGCAACCCATCCCAGCCCCAAGGCTGACAAGGGTCACCACGAGTTCACTTATTCACTCCGTCCGCACGAGGGCTGCTTCAAGCAGGCAGGCACGGTCCGCCTCGCTTACGACCTCAACAACCCGATGACAGCGGTTAAGCTCGGCAAGCAGAGCGGTACGCTTCCCGAAAGCTACAGCCTCGTTTCGGTTTCGCACGAGAATATCGTTGTCGATACCGTCAAGAAGGCGGAGGACTCCGACACAACGATTGTCCGTATGTACGAAAGCTGGAACAAGCGTGTGGGTAACGCAACGCTCACCTTCGGCTTTGATATCAGCAGTGCAGTGCTCTGCGACCTTATGGAAAACGAGCTTGAAGCACTTGAGGTTACCGACAACACCGTAACCCTCCCCGTAAAGCCGTTTGAGATTGTGACGATAAAAGTTAAATAAGGAAATCAAAAACTCGGCCGAGTTCATTTTCGGCTGAGTTTTTATATGCAAATTGTTCTGATTTCTCACTATCTTCCAAATCGGAACAATCATAGCGGATTAAAATGTTATAATTATAGAACTGACATTTTGAAGGAGAAAAAACAAATGAACACGTTTCGCAAAATAATTTCTTTTGTTCTTGTTGCGGCAACTCTGTTTGGTATAGCGGCTGTTGCAGGCAGTGCGGAGGAATACGACCATCTTCCGCAGATTTACGTTCAGGGCTTCGAGTCCAAGGACGTTTATTACAAGGATGACCCTGAAAAGAAGCCGCTTCTTTTCCCCGTTGATGTGGACAGGCTTCTGGGCAATGCCGCAAAGTTTACGGACTATGCAAAAAATTCAATTGAAGACCTTGACCCTGCAATTATTTACAACTATCTCTACGGTGTAATGTGGGATACCTTTGGTATGACTGCACTCGGCACCGACGGCTACACGATGAACGAGCTTGTAACCGTTGACGAAACCCAGCTCAATTACGACGGCGACGGCGAATACACCTTCAAGTATGATGCACGCCTTGATCCCGTTGATATTGCAAAAGAGCTTCACGAGTACGTTGGCTGGGTGCAGGAGCATTCAGGCAGCCAAAAGTTTGAGCTTATCGGCTCAAGCTACGGCTCTTCCGTTGTTATGGCCTACCTCAACGAATACGGCTGGGAGGATATTGACAGCGTTCTTATCTGCGTGCCGTCTATGGAGGGTATAAACTTTGTCGGCGAGCTTTTCAGCGGCAGCTTCCATTTTGACCCCGATGCGGTTGAAGCCTTTGCAAACAGTATGATAGGGGACGAAGATATTCAGCTTCTTATCTCCGCACTCAATAAAAGCGGTATTCTCGATGTGCTTCTTGCTTGCTGTGTTGAGCCTGCGCTCAAGGTTGCAATCACAAGAGCGCTCAAGGACGTAATTCACGACATTTTTGCAACTCACCCGGCAATGTGGGCTTTCGTAGAGGATAAGTATTTTTACGATGCACTTAAATACATATACGGAAAGAATTATAACGATGATTCACACGAGTATGCGGTGCTTATCGACAAAATCACCTACTACCACGAAAACGTTATGGTGCGTGACCGTGAGATTATTGCCGACGCTGTTGCAGACGGTATAAAGTTCAATGTTATCTGTAAATACAATCAGGCTCCGTTCCCGTTCAGCAGGGAGGGCAACTTTATGGGTGACGGCTTCGTTTCGCTCAAAAACGCAAGCCTCGGCGCAACGACCTGTATGAACGGTGAAACGCTTCCCGAGGGCTATACTCAGGCAAAGCTGACAGACTACAACTTCCTTTCAATCGACGGCTGTATTGATGCTTCCACCTGTGCTCTGCCGTTCAACACGTGGTTTATAAAGAATATGGCTCACGGCGAAAAGCCCGGCACGTATTACAAGCTTCTCAACGAAATTGTTTACCGTGACCTGGACGTTTTCACGGACCCCGATATTTCGCAGTTCCTCCAACTCAATGATGATGACTCAATTACTCCTCTGGAGGAAACCGAGCAGGAAGAGAAAATGAGCCTTTTTGAAATGGTTATCACCCTGCTTAAAAAGCTTTTCAGCATTATCTCCGATGCAATCAAATCAAAAATAGGTTAAAACTGAAAACAGCTCAGTCGGTCAACTGAACCGGCTGAGCTGTTTTTGCTTGCGAAAAATAAAACTGCCAAGGCATTTGTAAAAATACCTTGGCAATAAAAATCTTAATACATTCCGCCGCCCTGTGCTGCTGCCATAGCTGCTGCTTGTGCTGCATCTGCCTGCGGGTCGGGCTTATCCGTTACAAGTGACTCTGTTGTGAGTACCATTGCTGCAACGGAGGAAGCGTTTTCAAGTGCTGAACGTGTAACCTTTGTCGGGTCAAGGATGCCTGCCTCGAACATATCAACGTAGCCGTCGCTTGCGAAGTTGTAGCCGAAGCCGGTCTTACCGCTTGTGCGGATTTCGTTTACGATAACGCTGCCTTCAAGACCTGCGTTAGCGGCAATCTGGCGTACGGGAGCCTCAAGAGCCTTGAGAACAATCTTAACACCTGTCTTGATGTCTGCATCGTCTGTGTCGAGCAGAGCCTCAACAGCGGGAATAGCGTTGATAAGTGCAACGCCGCCGCCTGCAACGCAGCCCTCTTCAACGGCTGCCTTTGTAGCTGCAAGAGCATCCTCAATGCGGAGCTTCTTTTCCTTCATTTCTGTTTCCGTAGCGGCACCTACACGGATAACTGCTACGCCGCCTGCGAGCTTTGCAAGTCTTTCCTGAAGCTTCTCACGGTCGAAATCGGAGGTTGTTGTGCCAATCTGAGTTCTTATCTGTGCAACTCTTGCGGCAATCTCTGCCTTGTCGCCTGCGCCGTCAACAATGATTGTGTTTTCCTTGCTGATTTTAACCTGGCGTGCACGGCCGAGCTGTGTGAGCTGTGTGTCCTTGAGCTCAAGACCGAGCTCCTCTGTGATAACTTCGCCGCCTGTGAGAGTAGCGATGTCACGGAGCATTTCCTTGCGTCTGTCGCCGAAGCCGGGAGCCTTGACTGCAACGCAGGTGAACGTACCGCGAAGCTTGTTGACAAGGATTGTGGAAAGTGCCTCGCCCTCAAGGTCTTCTGCAACGATTACGAGCTTCTTGCCGGACTGAAGAATCTGCTCAAGAAGGGGAAGAATTTCCTGAATGTTGGAAATCTTCTTGTCTGTGATAAGGATGAAAGCATCGTCGATAACTGCTTCCATCTTGTCTGTATCTGTTACCATATAGGGGGAGATGTAGCCACGGTCGAACTGCATACCCTCAACAATATCGGAATCAGTGATAGCTGTCTTGCTTTCTTCAACGGTGATAACGCCGTCTGCGGAAACCTTATCCATAGCGTCAGCAATAATCTTGCCGATTTCAGCGTCAGCAGAGGAGATTGTAGCAATCATCTCGATGTCTGCGGAGCTGCTTACGGGCTTGGAGTTGGCCTTGACTGCTGCCGTAGCGGCGTCAACTGCCAGCTTGATGCCCTTTTTGATTACCATCGGGTTTGCGCCTGCGGTAACGTTCTTGATGCCCTCACGTACAAGTGCCTGTGCAAGAAGTGTAGCGGTTGTTGTACCGTCACCTGCAACGTCGTTTGTCTTGGTTGCAACTTCCTTTACAAGCTGTGCGCCCATATTCTCAAACGGGTCCTCAAGCTCAACTTCCTTGGCGATTGTAACACCGTCGTTTGTGATGAGGGGAGCACCGTACTTCTTGTCAAGAACAACGTTTCTGCCCTTGGGGCCGAGTGTGATTTTAACTGTGTCTGCAAGCTTGTCAATACCTGCCTGAAGAGCCTTGCGGGCATCTTCACCGTAAATAATCTGCTTTGCCATTTCTCATTTTCTCCTTTAATTATTCGATTACTGCAAGAATGTCGCCCTGGCGGACGATTGTGTATTCTTCCTTGTTGATTTTAACCTCTGTGCCTGCGTACTTGCCGATGATAACCTTGTCACCGACGTTGATATACATTTCAACCTTGTTGCCGTCAATTTCGCCGCCGGGGCCGACAGCAACAACCTCAGCAAACTGGGGCTTTTCCTGTGCGGAAGCGGCGAGAATGATGCCGCTCTTGGTGGTTTCTTCAACTTCGGCAGCCTTAACGACTACTCTGTCTGCAAGTGGTCTGATTGTCATTTATAACTCCTCCTGTTAAGTAATTATTTGCAAATTAGCACTCTCGTGTGGTGAGTGCTAATACATATTCTACCTCTTTTTTTATAAATTTCAAGCAAAATTTTGAATTTTTTGCCAATTGGACTATTGTTTACAATTTGTTCATAATTTCACAAGATTATTTCCTGATTGCCTTAACTATTCCTGCCGTAACTGCTGCCGCTGCGGTTGCACCGAGAGCTGCGAGCGTAATTCTTCTCGGCTTTTCAAGCTCATCGGCATCAATAAAATAGCCGAGCATTGAAAGCGGAGTTTTGCCCATCAGGTCAAAATAGGTAATGTGGCGTGTAGTGAATTCATCGGGATTGTTTTCGTCAATTTCAAACAGCCTTACGCCCTTGTTTTCGTTGCCGTAGCACCGGAAGGAGGCGGCAGGGGTCTGAATCATTCTCACGCCGTCACAGTCAATGTCAAACAGGTTCATATGGTGGTGTCCGTAAATAACGCTGAGCACGTCGCCCTGTGCCTTTACCGCAGCATACTGACCGTAGTTAGCCTTACAGCCGGGTGAAGGCTCACTTAATCTGCCGGAGTTGACACATTCAGGCTTTAAGCGTATGTATCTGTCCTCTTCATAATACCTGATTGCACCTTCATCGTCCTTGTTGCATTCTTCAATGCAGTTTGCCGTTTCGGTCATCGGAATGTGCTGGAACATAAGCGAGGGCAGCCTGCCTAATTCATCACTTGTCTGCTTATACCATTCAACAGCCTCTGTCGTAACGCCTTCGTAGCCTTTGTCCTCCTCCTTGTTCTGTCGGGAGGTGTCCATCATCCAAAGGTTAAATTTCGGCGTATCGCCCGAATAAATGAGAATATTGTGCGTGCCCACGTCACCGTGGCCGTATGTATCAACAAGCCCCACAAAACAACTGTATTCACGGTAGAGGTCAATTATTTCTTCCTTAGTCATACAGCACATATCGTCGTGGTTGCCGAATATCATACCGAACGGGATATTTCGCTTTTCGAGCGGCTCCAGAATAATTTTCAGCGACTTTTTCATTCTCTCTTTTGTCGCTTCAAAGCCTTCTGCAACGTGCTTGTTGCCAAAGCGTGCGTCAAGCAGATGGTTGGCTAAAACATTGTCGCCCGTAAAAACGACAAGGTCGGGCTTTAATTCATCGTACGCCTTGTCTAACATCCTCAGCATAGAACGTCTGGGGTAGTGCATATCCTGCGGGTCGCTGACCTGTAAAATCTTAAATTTTCCGTTGTTGAATTGAAGCATAGGTTTATTTCTCCTGTTTTATGTTTTTATAAGCATATTCAAAATTAATCGGCGGTGACGTTACGGATATATAAACAAGTTTATCACTGCCGCTGTTTCTGAGTCCGTGAATTTCTTGTTCTGCAAACCGTACAACATCTCCAACTTGGAAATCCTTTTCTTTTCCGTCAGCCAATAACAGCTTGCCAACGCCTTTTACTGCGTACCATACTTGCTCCGAAAAATCGTGTGTATGTCTTGGCTGAACAGCACCAACATCAAGATGCACCTCAGTAATTGTGACGTTTCTGCTTTTGGAATTATTCGGATGCAATAGTTGCTTTGAAATTACACCGGGGTTTGATAATTCGATTATACTTTTCTTATCTATAAATTCCATAAATCGATACTTCCTTTTATCGGAATTCTGCAATCGGTTATTTTAAAGGAATTAAAATAATGTGTTTTTCATTTTTGAAATCACCGATTATTTTTCCGCCGTTATTAATCATAATTTTTACGGTTGCCTCATTGCTTTTTAAAGGGAATAATTTAATTTCGGTATATCCGAATTCTTTGCATTTTTTAAGTAGTTCTTTAAACAGAATACTTCCGTAGCCTTTACCTCGAAACTTTTTTGAAATACCGTACCCGAGATTTCCTGCACCGATAACCGTTTCCAAATATTCTGAAGATGAGTGCCTTATTCTGCCGTATCCCACAGGAATATCGCTAACGTAAAAAATGTATGTTGTGTAAGGTATCCATCCTTCGGGTAAATCTATACCTTTGGAATGGTTGACTGTATCCCGTAACCATTTTTTGAATTGCTCGTATGATAACCCGTATGCAGGGTTTGTGAATCCGTTTTCAATATCAAGAATGTTTTGCAGCATTTCATACTCTGGTTCTGCCATATTTGCATTTATTTGCTTCAATTCGGTTTTCATTGATGATACCTCAACAGTATTGTATAATTATAAACTTAAAGGATTTATCAACCGTAGGGGACGGCGTTCTCCACGTCCCATTGAAAATGTTATATCAATTTTACGGCGAGCTGTAGGGAATGCTCTTGAGCATTCTGCAAGGGGTTATATGACTTTACGGCAGGAGCAAGCCCCTGCCCTACGTTATCATTTTATATCAATATATAGGTGAAACTTTTGGGACGTTGACGCCGTCCCCTACGGCACAATCTCTATCTTAAAAGCACTATGGATTAAACATATTAGATAATAACTATTATCATTTTTGAATTAACGTCATCTCGATAACTTCAATACCGTTTTTTATGTACTTTTTTGTTTCTTTGAAACCGATTTTGTTGTAACACGCAACGGCTCTTTTGTTGTTTTCTCTTACACGTAAAACAGCCTTTTCCGTGCCTATTGTTTGCAAATCATTTTTCAATAATTTGTTTATTGCTTCGGTGCCGATACCTTTGTTGCGGTATGCTTCGTCGGAAATAAAAACTCCGAGTACGGCAAAATCGTTTTCTGTTTCTTTTTCAAGCCACACGGCACCGATATAATTATTATCGCATTTGATATGATACCAACACAGCTTTTCTGCCGTTTCGGACGGATATATTCGTGACTGATATTCTTTTAAATCTGTTTCGTATGCCTTTTCATATTCTTTGTATTGATTTAAATTGCTTTCACAAACTTTTTCTAACTCCAACAAGGCTTTCACTCCTGTGTTTGCGTGTTTATTTATTTTACAACCGGAAACACTTTACTGTCAAGCAACATTGACAAAAAGAATAAACGCTGATAAAATGAATACAGTATTTAAAGAAAAGGAGTTTTTAAAATGACACAGATTGATAAGACAATGACTATCGGCGATATTCTCGACGCTAACCGTGAGGTTGCACCCTTCTTCCTTGAAATGGGTATGCACTGCCTCGGCTGTCCTTCTGCAAGAAGCGAGAGCGTTGAGCAGGCCTGCCGTGTACACGGTGTAAATGCTGACGAGCTCGTTGCAAAGATTAACGCTTTTCTTGCAAAGTAAGCAATGAAAAATCTTTCTCCACGTCTTGAAGCGGTAGCCTCTCTTGTCCGCAAGGGCAGGAGAGTTGCCGATATCGGCACCGACCACGCCTATCTGCCCGTTTACCTCGTGCAGAGCGGCGTTGCTGATTTTTGTATTGCCGCAGACCTTCGCAAGGGCCCTCTCGAAAACGCTAAAAAAGCAGTTGAAGAAGCGGGACTTGAAGAAAAAATAATTCTTCGCTTGTCCGACGGCTTGCAGAAGTTTGAGCCCGATGAGGCCGACGAAATCGTGATTGCAGGTATGGGCGGAATACTCATAGCGCAGATTATCGAAGCTGCACCGTGGCTGCAAAAAGGCGGAAAACACCTTGTTTTACAGCCTATGAGCCACCCCGAGGTGCTTCGCAAATTCCTCATCACCAACGGTTACAATATTCTGTGTGAAACCGTTTGTGAGGATGCCGGCAAGCTCTACTGCGTAATGAGCGTTGAGTTTTGCGGTGAGTACATAAAGCGTCCTGCGTTTTATGAGTATTACGGCGAAATACCGCAGTGCAAAACCGAGCTTTCGGAAAAATACCTGTCCAACCTTGCCTTCCGTCTTTCGCGTGATGCGGACAGTATGCGCTGTGCCGACCCGGCAAGGGCAGATAAGCTTTATAAGGTATCCGAAAAAATCGAAACCTTAATTAATTGAAATTTATATGCATTAGTACATTGTAACATCTTAAAGTTGACTTTTGTAGGGGCGGATATTATCCGCCCGTGCTGATATTGCTCGGTTTGCTGGCGGCTGATAGCCGCCCCTACAGTGAAGTTTTAGTTGTTACAGCGTAGTAGGGGAGGCGTTTCGCCTCCCGTTGGATGTATGTAGCATTAACAACGGGAGGGGTGACCCCTCCCCTACAAAAAGTATATAGGGTGATTTTTATGAAACGTGCTTTTCTTATTGTACTTGACAGCTTCGGTATAGGCGAAATGCCTGACAGCGCCTCTTTCGGCGATGAGGGCAGCAACACTCTTGCCGCAATATCCCGTTCTGCCTTTTTCAAAGCGGAAAACCTGAAAAGGCTCGGGCTTTTCAATATTGAAGGTGTGGATTGCTGTGAAAAAACTGAGAATCCCATTGCTTCTTACGGCAGGTTGAGCGAAAAATCCGCAGGCAAGGACACAACCACGGGCCATTGGGAAATTGCAGGTCTGATAAGCGATAAACCAATGCCCACTTTTCCCAACGGCTTTCCTCAGAATTTTATTGAGCGCTTTGAAAAAGCAACGGGCAGAGAATGCCTTTGCAACAAGCCTTATTCGGGTACTGCCGTTATTGCCGATTATGGTGAGGAGCATATAAAAACCGGTGCGCTGATTGTCTATACCTCGGCAGACAGCGTTTTCCAGATTGCCGCACACGAGGATACCGTGCCCGTTGAAGAGCTTTATAAATACTGTGAAATTGCCCGTGAAATGCTCTGCGGCGATTTAGCTGTCGGCAGGGTTATCGCAAGACCGTTTACGGGGGAATACCCGGATTTTGTCCGCACCTCAAACCGCCACGATTTTTCGCTTGCACCAACGGGCAAAACCGTGCTTGATGAGTTGAAGGAAAAAGGGCTTGACGTTATTTCCGTCGGCAAAATCAGCGATATTTTTGCAGGTGTCGGCATAACCGAAGCCTACCGTACCGCAAACAATACCGAGGGTATGGCGAAAACGCTTGAAATGCTGGGTAAGGATTTCAACGGCCTTTGTTTTACAAACCTTGTCGATTTCGATATGCTTTACGGACACCGCAACGACGTTGACGGCTACGCAAAGGCGATTGCCGAATTTGACGCCTGGCTGCCTTCGTTTACCGATAAAATGCAGGAAACCGATTTGCTGATTATTACCGCTGACCACGGCTGTGACCCCTCAACTCCGAGCACCGACCACTCCCGTGAATACGTGCCCGTGCTAATTTACGGCAAAAACGAAAAAGCCGTAAACCTCGGCACGGTAAACGGCTTTGACTTTGTTGCGGATAAATTGAGAGGAATATTTTTAAAATAAAAATCAACCTATATGAAGCATACTGAACTGCTCCAAATTGTGCGTACAGTACAAAAAGCCCCCTAAGGCAGAAATATTTAATTAAGCGGTAAACTGACTTCGTTTTTCAAGCGGAGTCAGTTTTGTTTTAAGTTGAATTCGTTGATTGTTGTAGAAATAGATAT
>JAFXCT010000002.1 GCA_017521365.1 Clostridia bacterium | reverse complement strand
TTTGAAAAGGCAATTGAAACGGCCGAAAAGTCCGGGCTGAAAAAAGAAAGCATCTGCCTTGACCCCGGCATAGGCTTCGGCAAAAGCAGAGAGGACGACCTTGAAATCATTTCACGCTTTGCCGAATTCCAAAGGCACGGCTGTGTTACGATGGCGGCGCTTTCACGCAAAAGGGTCACTCGCCTTTGCGGTGATGCACTCACGGGCACAATTACTCTGAATACCGCCTGTATTCTCGGCGGTGCAGGAATAATCCGTGTGCACGATGTTGAGCAAGCGGCAGCACAGGTTAAAATGCTTTCAGCTTTAAAAGGAGATAAAGCTCTTGGATAAAATAATTGTTAAAGGACTTCGGGTTTTCGCCTACCACGGCGTAAACCCCGAGGAAACCCGATTCGGACAGAATTTTGAGCTTGACATAACGGCAGGTGTCAATATTAACACCGCCTGCCGCACCGATAATATAGACGAAACCGTGAGCTATGCGGCAATCATAAAAACGGTAAAAAGAGTAATGCTCGAAAAAAACTGCAAGCTGCTTGAGCACGCCGCACAGCGTGTTGCAGACGCACTTTTTGCGGATTTTGAAATGATTGAAACGCTTACGGTAACGCTGAAAAAGCCCGAAGCACCCATGAAGGCAGACTTCGGATATGTTGCAGTTGAAATAGAGAAGGTAAGAAAATGAGCACAGTTGTACTGGGGCTTGGCACAAATATGGGTGACAAGCTAAAAAATCTGAACGAGGCAGTTCACGCAATTTCCCTGCTGCCCGACACAGAGGTTGACAAAATTTCCGGCGTTTACATAACCAAGCCCGTCGGCTTTGCCGAGCAGGACGATTTTTACAACGCAGTAATTACAATTCAAACAAATCTTTCTCCCAACGCCGTGCTCGGTGCGTGCCTTGGCATTGAAGCCGCAATGGGCAGAGTACGCAGGCAGAAAAACGGTCCGAGAATAATCGACATTGACGTACTGCTTTTCGAAAGCTTTTTTTCCGACTCGTTTGAGCTGACTCTCCCCCACCCGAGAATCAAGGAGCGTGCCTTTGTAATGGTGCCGCTGCTTGAGCTTTTCCCCTCGGGCAGAGCACCCGGCCTTTACTTCTCACCCTGCCTTAAGGAGATAGGTACTGAGGGAGTAATAAAGACGGAGCTTGAAATCCGACACCCGTGATTTTATTAATTATTTTTTAATGACCTTTTGAAAAAACGGTCGTTATTTTGTCTATTTTCTACAATCAGCACGAAACTTACGCACATATATTTGATGTTTTTTAAAAAATGCTAAAAAATATTTGACTAAATTGTGAACATTTGATATACTGTAGGTATTCCTACAGTATTTTGAATTTATATTAATATTTTAAAGGAGACGCACAATGAAGAAGAATATTATCATCTACATCGTTGCAGGTGCCATTGTTCTTGCAGGCCTTGCTACAGTAGGCGTTATCGCTCTTAAGAAGCACAACGAAAACCAGGCAAATGCCACAACGGACGGCTACTACCAACAGACGGAAGAGGATTTCAACCAGGACGGCTACACAATCTACGAGCCCTCTTCAATTGACGATGACGAACCGCTCACAAACGAGAACGGCGAAATTATCGAGCTTGTTACGGATGCTGAAGGCAACACCTTTGAGGCTGTTGTTGAAACCGACGTCAACGGCGAAGCCGTTACAGACGGCGACGGCAACAAGGTTACTCAGGCAACAAAGCCTGCCTCAACCACAAAGAAGCCCTCAACAACCAAAAAGCCCGCAACCACAAAGAAGCCCGGTGCAACGCAGAAGCCTGCCTCCAGCGGCGGTATTTCCTCCGGCACTCAGGTAGGTAACAACACAGTTGAAATCGACCAGAACGGCAACGCAAACATAGTCAAGCCCGACGGCACGATTGCGCTCAGCTATTCCTACGATGCAACCGGCAACTACTTCTACACAGACGACGACCCCTGGCAGAGAAACTTCGGCTTCAACCGCCTTTACGATATCGGCGCTGTATTCACCTTTATGTTCCTTGACACAATCCACGTCCGTTACAGCTACGGCGATTACGACTGGATGGTCCAGCTCTGGAAGGGTCAGTACGGCCTGCTCTTCGTAGGCTCTGAAATCGGTCTTTACTACAAGGAGCCCTCCAAGTCCACGGCACACTACAACTGTGCTGAGGAAAATATGGAAATTATGATGCAGATGACCCTCTACAGAGACGGTTACGGCGAGCTCTTCACACGCCCCTACAAGTCACACTGGTGGATTACTGCTTTCGTTCCCGGCAAGCTTGTCAAGTTTGACGACCGCAGCGAGCTTACAATGGTTGCAAAGCTCACCTTCAAGACAGAAGAAGAATGTATCCTCTTCTGTAACGCTCTCAAGAGTATAAAGGACGTTGACGGTAACCAGTTCAAGGAAGCAAGCAGCATTTCCAAGAACAAGCCCGAAACCTTCAAGCGTAACGGCGCAACGGTTGACCTTGTATGGCGTAACCTTGACGACGACCGCAAGACACCCACAACTTCCTCAACAACAACTTCAGCTACTACCACAAAGGTTAACGAAACCACTACAAAGACTCCCGAAACAACAACTCAGGCTCCCACAACAACACAGCCTGCAGTTACGGATGCTCCCGTAGTAGAATAAACCTCAAATCAATGCCCTGATGCTCGTTCTGAACATCAGGGCGTTTTTTTATCTGCCGAAAATTCTTGACATTCCGCTCTCAAGCTCCGTAATGCCTTCGCTTACCTTTTCGCTGAGGCCCTCTCCCGTTCGGGAGGTGTCAGACTGCGTTGTGGCCGTGCCTGTGGTTGATGCCGCAGTCGTTGTGCCGCCTGCGGTAGTGGTTGTCACCTTTCCGTCTTCCGTACCGCCGCAAGCCGTCATTACCGTTGCAATAACCGCAATAAGGCCGGCTATTGCCGCTGTTTTAATTCTCATTGTCCTTTTCCCTCCCTTACCTTATAAATCGTCTGCGTCCTGCTCGGGTACAAGGTCATCCGCATCGTAGGGCACACCCGTGTAGCTGCCCAGCACATCAATCGGACTTGTTTCATCCGCTGTTTCCCAGAGATTTACCATACGCTCAACGATATGCTTATTTTTTCCGAATTTCTGCCGTGAGTCGTTTTTGTTAAAAAGCATTGGCCTTCCCCTTTCGGCACGTCTGACAGTCCGCTAAGTCAGAATTGCAGCTATCAGAGCCGTTACTCCTGCGCCGGCACCCGCGGCGGCGGCAAGCTGAGCGGCAAAAACCGCACGTTTCTTCCGCAGCTTGGTTGCAGGCGGCTTATTGTCCGTGCCTGCAATCAGGTTTGCCCTTTCCCTGAGCTTTCCGTCGCTGATATTCACGCATTCGGGCTTGACGAAGAACATCACCTTTTCAAAATACTCGCAGTCGGTCTGCGTAATTTCAATTACCTGTCTGTTTGTACCTTTAAGCATATATAAATCCTTTCCTCTTACCCGTTGCGTTTTTCTCAGGTTTTAAGCGCAAAGATATTTTATCCCCGAAAAATTTATCTATTCCGTGCCGCCAACGGAAAACTTTTCAACTTCTACTATCTGTATAGTGAAAAACATTTATTCCGTGTGGAAAACCGTGTGAAAAATGTGAATAAGTGCCCGTTTTTCCCCAATTCTGCGTACTTTTCGCCTTGGAAAGCTGAAATGTTTACAGTACGTTAAATTACTTAAAGTTATTTAGCCCTTACAAAGCAAGAAGAAAAAGGCAAATTTTTGTCGATTTTAGTTCTTTTTAGGAATTAAAAATATATAGTAAAATACTATAATAAAAGCATAAAAACACGCATATTTTTGGTAATTTTTTTGAGGTTTCAAATGATAATTAAAAAACTGCACAATGCAATAGAAATTGAAGATTTCGGCTCTTTTGATTTGGGGCTGAGTGTTGACTGCGGGCAGGCATTCCGCTGGACACAAAACGAAACGGGACACTGGTGCGCCGTTGTCGGCAACAGATACCTTGAAGCCGAGCAAAGCGAAGGTAAGCTGATTTTTTACACCGACGAAAACGAGTTTGAGGGCTTCTGGCGCAATTACTTCGACCTTGACACGGACTATGCGGCCATCTGCGAAAAATTAAGCGCAGACACGCATCTTAAGGCGGCAACAGCCGCCTGCCCCGGTATACACATATTAAAGCAGGAGCCGTGGGAAGCTCTTTGCTCCTTCATCATTTCGCAAAATAATAACATCCCCAGAATCAAGGGCATTATTGACCGCCTCTGCGAAAATTTCGGCGAAAAAGCAGAATACGGCTACAGCTTTCCGAGCGCCGAAAGGCTCGCCGTGCTCGAGCCCGAAGACCTTGCACCGCTTCGTGCAGGCTTCCGTGCAAAATATATTATTGACGCGGCACGCAAGGTTTCAAACAAAGAGGTTGATTTTGAAAGAATAAAAGCCGAACCCATAGAGTTCGGCAGAGAAGAGCTGCAAAAAATCAAAGGTGTCGGCGCAAAGGTTGCGGAATGTACCCTGCTTTACGGCTTTTATAAAACCGAGGCGTTCCCCGTTGACGTATGGGTAAGGCGCATAATGGAGGAAATGTACCCCGACGGCTTCCCCGAATGTGCAGACAAGGTGCAGGGAATTGCACAGCAGTACCTGTTTCATTGGAGAAGAACCTTTTTCTAAAATCCACCGTAATATATTTTTGTACTACAGTACAAAAAACTCTTTACAAACACATATAATTGTTATATAATGGACTTAAAGAAAAAACGGAAGGTGACCAATGGAGCAGACAAGGCGTTCAAGAAAAAAAGAACAGACCCACCGTGCCATAATGCACAGCGCCAAGGTACTGTTTGAAAAAAACGGCATCGACAACGTAACGATTGACCGCATAGCCGAAGAGGCCGACGTTTCACGCTCCACCTTTTTCACGCATTTTGAGTCGCTTGACGCTCTGCTCGGCGAAATAGCGGCAGAGGAAATCAGCGACATTCTCTCCCCTCTTGAGGACGGCAGCAAGCCTGCAATCGAAACCGTATTCTCACGGCTGAACGCAGATACATACCCCTACCCCTATCTGATGGGTGAGCTTTTTATGCGAAGCATAATCAACCAGGGCATCAGCCCTGCCGCCCGTGTAGACGCTCTGCTACAGCAGGAAATTGAGCAGGGCGGCTACGCAAAAATGCGTGAGCAGTTTTCAAGCAAGGACATTTCCGCATTTATTTTCGGCGCTTATTTCGGCCTGATTTTCCAGAAGTTTATGAATGACGAGCCCTTTGAAAATCCGGACGAAACCAACCAAAAAATACAAAAACTTATAAAGTTTTTTAAGAATTAAGGAGGAAACCCAATGAGCAACGGTTACGCAATCAGCAACTGGCAGGATGCAAAGGACATTTATGCACGCCTTGCCAAACTCACGTCACAGCCCATCTACAGCATTTCCGATGACGAGCTCAAGAGAGTTCTTGAACACTTCGACACAAAGTGCGCAAAATCAAAGGAAATCACAACCGAGGCAAAGAAGTACATCCCCGGCGGTGTACAGCACAACCTCGCATTCAACTATCCCTTCCCCATCTGCGTAACTAAGGCAGAGGGTGCCTACCTCTACGACCTCGACGGCAACCAGTACATAGACTTCCTTCAGGCAGGCGGTCCCACAATCCTCGGCAGTAACTACGAGCCCGTTCGTGAGAAGGTTATGGAGCTTCTCAACACCTGCGGCCCCGTAACAGGCCTTTTCCACGAGGGTGAGCTTCTTCTTGCAAAGGAAATCAACAAGCATATGCCCAACGTTGAAATGTTCCGTATGCTCGGTTCAGGTACGGAGTCCGTTATGGCAGCAATCCGTGTTGCAAGAAACGCAACAAAGGCAAAGAGAATTATCAAGGTCGGCGGTGCTTACCACGGCTGGTCCGACCAGATGGTATACGGTCTTAAGATTCCGGGCAGCCGTCAGTTCCTTGAATCCCACGGTATTCCCGGCAGTGCTTACGGCACAACGGACGAGGTTCGTCCCAACGACCTTAATATGCTCGAAAAGATGCTCAAGCGCAACAAGATGCGCGGCGGCACGGCAGCAGTTATCGTAGAGCCCGTCGGCCCCGAAAGCGGTACACGCCCCATTGACAAGGACTACAACAAGGGCGTTCGTGAGCTTTGCGACAAGTACGGCTGTCTGTTCATCTTCGACGAGGTTGTTACAGGCTTCCGTGTAGGCCTCGGCGGCGCACAGGGCTATTTCAACGTAGTTCCCGACCTCACAATCTTCGGTAAGGTTGTTGCAGGCGGCTATCCGTCAGCAGGCGGTGTCGGCGGTAAGAAGGAATTTGTCAGCGGTATGGCAGCAGGCGTCGGCACAATGATGAAGCGTGCATACGTCGGCGGTACACTCGCAGCTAACCCGCTTTCCTCTTACGCAGGCTACTGCGCAATTCAGGAAATCGAAAAGACAGACGCTTGCGTCAAGGCAGGGCTTGCAGGTGACAGACTCACAGCAGGTCTCCAGGGTCTTGTTGATAAGTACGCTCTTCCCTATGTTGTTTACAACCAGGGCTCAATCGTTCACCTTGAGTGTACAGGCGCAATGAGCTTCGACTTCAGCTCAATGAACCTCCTCGGCTCAGTTATTCCGCTTCTCAAGAAGAAGCCCGAAATGCTCCGCCGCAAGGTTGCAATGGAAGAAATGGGCGCAGCTTATATGGCTCACGGTATCGTCACCCTCGCCGGCAGCCGTCTTTACACCTCTCTTGCAGATACAGACGACGTTATCGACGAAGCACTCAACCGCTTCGAAGACGTATTCAAGAACGTCAAGGTCTGCACAAGAAACCTCGATAAGTAAGTTAATAACTGCATAAAAAGAGCAAGGCACAACAGCCTTGCTCTTTTTAATTAATGTTCATTTCATAAACTACGGTTTATTCAAACAAATCTTTAATTTTTATTTTAAGCTTTACAAGCGGCTCCCAGCCACCGTATTCAGAAACTATATCGGGTCTTTCGTTCCATTTATAGTCCGCACCGAGTTCGTAGTTAAGCCATTCGCGTGTGACCTTTACAAAGTAGAAATCGGGGCTTTTAACGTAGCCGTAAGCTCCCGTTTCCTGGTCGTAGCCGTAAACGGTAATCAGCTTTGCGTTGCCGAGCAGGCTTTCCTTAAAATACTCACGGCAGGTTTCAACGTTATCGTAGTGGGCATAGCCTTCTGCGTTGGCGTACTCGTTCCTGCCGTTTTGCGCAAGCTGCATATACAGCGTGTCCAGGTTATACGGGCAGGTTTTCGGGCTCATAGTCCAGCCGGGCAGGCAATAATCGTTAATGCAAACCCACGTTGGCGGATGCTCCGTAGTGTAATTTTCCGTATAAGAGGAAATTGAAACTATGTGCGAAACAATCTTGTGCTTTTCAATTCCCGCATCGTAAAACAGCTTGCAGGTAAACTCAATATAATCTGCAATTACGCCGTAAAGAAGCTCCTTCGTGTAATCCTCAACGGACATAAGGTTTTTACGGGCTTCTTTTTTCAGGCTTTCCTCATCATAGCCCATATTGTGCAGGGCGTGCATACCGTACTGCGCACGCTCAAAATCCTGCATTGAAGCGTAATCGCTGCCGCTGTAATCGGGAATCTGTGTTTCCCAGCCCGTATTTATACCTGCAAAAAGGTATGCCTTACCCTGTTCTTTAAGTCTGCTATAGTTTTCGAGCAGCGGCTCTATAAAGCCCTTTGTGACCTGATTTGAATACCAGTTGAGATATTTAGGCGAATTGAAGCACGGGAAACCGCCTGCCGTTGCAAAAGGAACACCGCTCCAGTTGCAATGCCACCTTGGCAGCATACCGTGTGACTGGCCACCCCATTCCTCGCCCTCTTCGGGGAAGGCTATCCATTCGCACATTTCGGGGTCATCGTAATACTTTCCGCCGTCTTCAGTCGTTGCACCGTCGCCAAAATAGGTTGAATAATTTGTGCAGTCATCCATCTGGAAATAAACGGGCACATTGTACTTTTCTGCAAGAGCAAAAACGTGGTTGACTTCCTCGTTCATCTGCTCGACTGACTGCGTAAGGCACATCGGGCCAACGACACCGAAGGCGTACATACGCTTTGACTCGGGGTCAATTTCGCCGTGAAGCTCCACCATTTGCTTTACATACGGCTCAAGGTTGAAATAGTGAACGTTGGTAACCATAAACACCACGTACTGGGGGTCGTCCTCTTTGTACTGCGGTGTTTCGGGCTCGCCGAGTGACGGAAAAACCGCAAGCACAAGCGACATTATAAAACTGATTATTTTATTGAACAAAGACATACTTATACCTCTTTATAGTATTCCTTATACCACTCGGCAAACTTTTTAAGTCCCGTGCGTATATCCGTCTGCGGTCTGAAGCCGAAGTCTTTTTCGAGCTCGGATATATCGGCGTAGGTGCGGTAAACGTCACCGGGCTGCATCGGAAGGTACTCGATTTTTGCCTTGACGCCTATAGCATCTTCAAGTGCGGCAACAAACTCCTTAAGCGCAACGGGCTTGTTGTTGCCGATGTTATATACCTTTGCCCTTGCACCGTTTTTCTCCTCGGGCACGGTGGGAATAATGTTCATTATACCCTCTACTATATCATCAATATAAGTAAAATCTCTTTCAAGCTCGCCGTAGTTAAAGAGCTTTATCGGCTCGCCTGCAAGGATTTTTTTTGTAAAGCTGAAGTAAGCCATATCGGGTCTGCCCGCAGGGCCGTAAACAGTGAAGAAACGAAGACCCGTTGCAGGAATACCGAAAAGGTGGCTGTAGGTGTACGCCATAAGCTCGTTTGACTTCTTTGTAGCCGCATAGAGGCTTATGGGGTTGTCCACCCTGTCGTCAACCGAAAACGGAATTTTATCGCTGTTGCCGTAAACAGAGCTTGACGAAGCATAAACAAGGTGCTTGACGGGGTTATTTCGGCACGCCTCAAGAATATTGAAAAAGCCGATTACGTTGCTGTCGATATACACCTGCGGATTTTCAATGCTGTAGCGTACTCCTGCCTGTGCGGCAAGGTTGATTACAACATCCGCCTTGTGCTCTTCAAAAATTCTGTTGACCTCGTCCTTGTTTGAAATATCACAGCGGATAAAGGTGAAGCCTTCATATTTTTCAAGCTCTGAAAGCCTGTGGTATTTCAGGTTGACGTCATAATAATCGTTTATATTGTCTATACCGACAACCTCAACGCCCTTTTCAAGCAGACACTTTGCAAGGTGGCTGCCTATAAAGCCAGCCGCACCCGTGAGAATTACCTTACTGTACTGCATCCTTTTTCTTCCTTCCTCGTTTTTTCTTCTTGCTCTCCTTGGCAAGCCGTGCTTCAAGCACGGGGTCATAATCTTCCTTCAGGGGTTTCCACCCGGTGTACAATACGGAGCTTTCCTTTTCGCCGCAGAAACGTATGCGGCTCGTTGTAAAGAAGCTGTCGCCGACGGAAACGGTATACGGACGGCGGCTGTTATCGCCGACCGAGCTGACAAGCAAACGAACTTTACACCATTCGCTTTCGCCGTCTTTATTTATACTTGAGCGGATTGCAAACTTCTTATCGGGCTCAACAAAGCTGAGCGATACCACGCCGTCCTCACGCACAGCGAGTGAAGGCGCAGTTCCCTTGATATCAAGCGATTTAGGCACAGTCCAGCGAGCACCCATATCGTCTGAATACGAGGCAAAAAGCTCGCCCGATGAGCAGAGCACGGCAAGCACTCTGCCGTTTTTGAGTTTAGCACAGCAAGCGTGGGAATAAGTTGCACCCGTTCCGATTTCGGGCACAGTTCCGACAATTGAAAAGCCTTTACAGACATCCTGCGTTCTGTATGCAAGTGCTTTGCCGTCTTTAACACCGAGCCAAAGCACTTCACCGCCCGAAAGCACGGCTGCACTCTGTGAAAACAGAGCCGGTGCTTCGTTTATTTCTTTTATCTCTTCACCGTTATCAGGGATAAGGGCATAGTGCATACCGCCCTGCTTTTCCTTTTCGGAAAGCAGCATTGTAAGAGCCGTATTGTTTGATTTGAGAGTATTGAAAACGGGCTTTTCAAGGCGTGAAGGATAGTGAAGATAAGCGTTGCTCCTCGTACGCCAGCCGAGCAGAATACCCTGCGGACTCTGCGTCAGGGTGACGTTACCTATTTGCAGGGGCGAGGTTATAACGTAGCGTTTACCTGCCGAAGAAATCTGCGTGGGGTCTGCCGAGCGCATAAGACAGATTGAGGACACAAGCGCCTTATCCTTTACCCTCGTACAGGCAAAGGAAACGGCAACACTGCCGTTTGAACACACCGCAACAGCAGGCGACCCGCAGCCGCCAACGAGCTGCTCGCTTTTACGGCAGACGAAGCCCTGCTCCTTTAAATCGACAAGCACGGCATCGTCCTCATCCGTAATACGGCGGACTATACCTATGACAAGCGCAATGATATAAGGCATCATCTTTGCAGGTGCCTTGAGTAGCTTTACAAACGCCAGTATTTTCTTTATAGCCTTTTTGTTCATTGATTAAATCACTTCCAATAATCAACCTCGTGAGGAAGGTCTATATCCTTTGCTTTAAAAACGGGCTCAAGCCCTGACTTGCGCTGCTCGTCGTAATTCTTCAGCGCACGGAAAACGTATTTGCCGAGATAGAGGATTACGGGCATATTGATAAGCGCCATACCGCCCATAGTAATATCTGCAATATTCCACAGCAAATCGGCACTCAATCCTGCACCGACAAAAATAACGAGCGAAGCGACTATATGGTAAACCGCCAGAAATTTCTTGCCCGGCTGTTTTTTCAGAATATATATAAGCGCCTGGTCAACGTAATAGAGGTTGCCGAGCAGGGTTGTAAACGCAAAGAGAATCATTGACACCGTAATAAATATCGGGCCGATTTCACCGAAAGCGGATGCAAGCGCCGCCTGTACGTAGGGCGCACCCGAAAGCTCCTTTGTCGGCTCAACACCTGAGCACATACACATAAATGCCGTTGCGGAGCAAATAAGAACAGTATCGAGGAAAACCGAAAGCACCTGAACAAGACCCTGCTTTACGGGGTGCCTTACCTCGGCAGAAGCGGAAGCATTGGGCGCAGAGCCCACGCCTGCCTCGTTGCTGAAAAGGCCGCGCTTGATGCCGTACATTACGCACGAGCCGGTAAAGCCGCCGAAAACAGCCTTGAAATCAAACGCATCAGCAAAAATGCGCTCAAAAATACCCGGCAGAGCTTTAATATTAATTGCAACCATAATAAGTGCAACGATAATATAAACAACCCCCATAACGGGCACCATAAGGCTCGTTACCTTGATTACACGCTTACCGCCGCCCATAAGGCAGTAGCAAACGATTGCGGCAAGAATAAAGCCGATAATCCACGGGGACGTTTTTTTATCGTAGAAGCTGTAGCCCGAAAAGGTGGACTGCAGGTTGTAGGAAGCAAGCATATTGAAGCCAAAGCCGAAGGTGGCAATCAGAAAGCCCGTAAAAACGAGCGCCAGAGGACGGCTTTTGAGTGCCGCCTCGATATAATATGCGGGGCCGCCGCTGCAGCCGTCGGGCGTTTTCTTTTTGTAAATCTGTGCCAGCGTACTTTCCGCAAGCGCAGACGCACCGCCGATAAGCGCAATCAGCCACATCCAGAAAACCGAACCGAAGCCGCCCAGACAAAGTGCGGTTGAAACACCGACGATATTACCAGTGCCGACACGTGAGGCAGTTGAAACCATAAGCGCCTGGAAGGACGAAACTCCCTTACCGTCGGCAGGCTTTTCCGTAACCGCTCTGATTTGTTCTTTAAAAAGTCTGAACTGAGCAAATTTTGAACGCACGGTAAAATAAAGACCGCCCGCAACGAGAAGAATAATAAGCACATAGCTGTAAAGCGCATCGCTTATCGCCGCAACTATACTGTCAATCATAAATTAAGCTTTCCCTCAGATAATTATCGTAAATTCGGGAGGCGTAACGCCTCCCCAAATAAAATTATAAATACTTTTCAATCGCTTTGTTAATCATTTCAACAGCCTCATCGACGATGACACCGTCGGCTTCAACAAGGTTTGCAAGGGGTGCACGCACACCGCCGAGCTCAAGACCCTCACGCTTTTTGAGCGTTGCCTTGATTACGGCGTACATATTGCCCTTTGCAGAGCAGAGCTTATAAATAATATTATTGACATCGTTCTGCAATTTGCGTGCAGTTTCAATTTCGCCGTTGTTCAGAAGCTCAACGAGCTTGAGATAAAGCTCGGGCATAGCGGAATAAGTGCCGCCGATGCCGCCGTCAGCACCGATGAGCAGACCGCTGATAAACTGCTCGTCCGGACCGTTGAACACAACGAAATCTCTGCCGCCGAGCGTTCCCTCGTGCTTGAACACCTGAATATCCATTGTGGGCATTGAGCTGTTTTTAACACCAATCATCCTCGGGTTTTTGAGCATTTCACGAAGCAGAGGCAGAGTGAGTGCAACGCCTGCAAGCTGAGGTATGTTGTAAATAATGAAATCCGTGTTGGGTGCGGCGGAGGAAATATCGTTCCAATACTTTGCAATTGCGTGCTCGGGGAGTTTGAAATAAATGGGGGGAATTGCGGCAATTGCGTCAACGCCGAGGCTCTCTGCGTGAGCGGCAAGAGCCATACTGTCACGTGTGTTGTTGCAGGCAACGTGAGCAATAATTGTCAGCTTTCCTTCAGCCGCCTTAACAACGTGCTCAAGCACGGTTTTGCGCTCTTCAACGCCGTGGTAAATACATTCGCCCGAGCTGCCGCCGACGTAAACGCCCTTGACACCCTTTTCGATAAGCCAGCGTGTAAAGGCTTCTACTCTTTCGGGGGAAATTTCGCCGTTGTCGTCATAGCAGGCATAAAACGCAGGGATAACGCCCTGATACTTCGTTACATCCATTTTTAATATCCTCTTTTCATCAGTTATTTTATTTATTTTGTAAGCTCGTCAATCATTTTATCGACCATTACGAGCATTCTCGGCAGGTGGAAGGGGCCCTTGAAGGTTGAGCCCTTGCAGGGAGGCATAGTCGGCTTGCCGTCACGGCGCAGATAGCCGTACCACTCGCCGAACTCTTTATCATAGAAAACTTTCATACAGTAATCAAAGGTCATATAGAATTTGTCGAGGTATTCTTCCTTGCCCGTATCACGGTAGAGCATAAGTGAAGAAATGAGAATTTCGTTGTGAGGCCACCAGAGCTTCATATCGTGCTCGTAGCTTTCGGGCGGAAGACCGAGTGCATCGATAAAATAGAGCAGACCGCCGTATTCCTTGTCCCAGCCTGCGTCAAAGGCGTGGTTGAAAATCCACTCCGCTTTTTTCGACAAGCTCCTTGTCGCCTGTGCGCTTTGCGTGTTCAAGCAAAAACCAAACGCCCTCTATATCGTGACCGGGGTTAATTACTCTGCCCTCGGTGAATTCAAGCCTTGCTTCGCCGTTGGGACCAACGTTTTCAAGCAGACAGCCAAGCTCGGGATGAACGTGGTATTCGAATATATCGCTGACGCAGGTCTTTGCCCTTTCCTCGTAAAGAGCTTTTCTCTCGGGGTCAACGCCGAGCATAACGGCGGTCATATTAAGATAAATCATCGGGTAGCCGAAGCCCCTGCCCGTACGTGTTTCGGGGTTGGTCTTTGCGCCAAGCCCGGTCGGGTCAGGCATACCGTGCCAGAGATTCCAGTACATATCGTATGCCCTGCGTGCTCTTTCAAGGCAGATTTTCTCGCCCGTTACGCCGTAGTATTCAGCGTTTGCCATTGCGTAGAAGGACTCGGAATAAAAGTATCTGCGCTGGCGAAGCGGCTTACCGTCGCCCGTTACGGTAAAATACATTCTGTCGCCCGCTTCACGGTTAAGGCAGTATTTCTCCATAAAGTCAAGGCAGGATTTGCTCGCCTCAAGCCACTCGGGCCTTACGCCGTAATTTTTGCAAAGCCAGGCAAACGTCCACGCACAGCGGCCCTGCATCCAAACGCTTTTGTCGGTTGAGTAAACCTTACCCTCACGGTCAAGGCAGGTGTAAACGCCGCCGTTAACCTTATCTATACCGTTGTTCAGCCAGAAATTCACACAGCCGTCAAGCTGTTCCCTGACGGATTTCTGAACTTCAAGAAGTTTTGCCTTATCCATAGTAAACCTTACCTTTCTGTGAACATATATATACAGATTAAATATAACATTTAAAACAACCTTTGTAAAGCAAAACATAAAATAAAAAACTGTTGACAGTCCACCCCGACGGGCTTATAATAAGGCTAAAGTGAATATTCTTTGGGGCGAGGTGAAAATCCTCACCGGCAGTAAAAGTCTGCGAAGGAAAACCGGCTGCGGTTTTCCCCGAATCGGTGAAATTCCGATACCGACGGTATAGTCCGGATGGGAAAAGGCAAGGTATATGCCTTGCAGAACACTTACCGTGTTTGTTTTTTTAAGAAGCCGCCCTCAAATCGGGGCAGGCTTCTTTTTTCTTGAAGAATATTGCTTGAATTTATTTTGAGGTGATATTTATGTCAGAAATCAAAAGCGAAGGCAAAACCAAAAAATTGACAACCAAACGTATCGTCTTTATTGCGCTTTTCGTTGCGCTCAGCTACGCTTTGAGCTTCTTCTCGTTCCCGATTTTTCCGATGACACCGTATTTCAAGCTCGATTTCAGCAACGTTTTCATCCTGCTGACGGGTCTGCTTTTTGGCCCCGTTGAGGGCGTAATCGTGTGTATTCTAAAGGAAATCATCGGCATTACAAACAGCTCCAGCGGCGGTGTCGGCGAGCTTGCGAATGCGATTATGACAACCTCGTTCATTCTTCTGCCCTCAATCGTTTACCGCAAAAAGAAAAGCATAAAAGCGGCTGTAATTTCGCTTATTCCTGCCTGCCTTATCGGCACGGCTGTTGCGCTCGTAACAAACCGCTTCATCATTTTCCCGATGTATATGGGCGACGGCGCTGCGGCAATATTCAAGGATGCTTTCTGGTTTGCGGTTGCGTTCAACCTTATAAAGACCTCCTCTATCAGCCTTATTACGGGCGTTATGTTCAAAAGGCTTGCCTACTTTGTGAAGAAATACAGAATTTAAGGGTGCTTTGTAATGTTTAATTTTTTTGTTGATGAAGCAAAGCGTTCGGGTGACGTTTTTTATATTGACGGCCCGGATTTCAACCACATTAAAAACGTGCTGCGTATGCGTATCGGCGATGAACTGCTCGTAAGCTGTCTTGGCAAAAGCCACCTTTGCTCAATTGAAAGTCTTGACGGCGATACGGCAGCAGTACAAATCACCGAAGAAAACTATCAGAATACGGAGCTGCCCGTGCAGATAATACTGTACCAGGGTCTGCCCAAGGCGGACAAGTTAGAGCTTATCATACAGAAAACGGTTGAGCTGGGTGTAGCCAAAATCGTGCCCGTTGAAATGAGCCGCTGTGTTGTAAAATTAGACGAAAAGAAGAAAAACGCCAAGGTCAGCCGCTGGCAGTCAATTGCCGAAAGCGCCGCAAAACAGAGCAAGCGCACCCTTATTCCCGAAATCGGCAATGTGCTCACCTTTAAGCAGATGCTTGAAGAAGCAAAGGGGCTTGACCTTTTCCTCGTGCCGTATGAGAACAAGGACGGTATGGCGGCAACAAAGGCTGTGCTTGACAAAATTAAAAGCGGTATGAGGGTCGGCATACTAATCGGCCCCGAGGGCGGCTTTGAGGTCAGCGAGGTTGAAGCGGCGGCAAGCGCAGGCGGCGAAACGATTTCGCTGGGCAGCAGAATACTGCGCACGGAAACAGCGGCAATTACCGCGGCGGCAATGTGTATGCTTCATATTGAAATGAGTGAACGAAAATGAAAGAATTACCGCTTGAATTTACCGAGCGAATGAAAAAATTACTCGGTGACGAGTACGAAGCGTTTGAAAAAGCTATGCACGAAAGTGCAGTAAAGGCATACAGAGTCAATACGGATAAAATAAGCCTGCAGGATTTTGAAAAAATCAACCCCTTCGGCAAGAAAAAAATCCCCTACGTTGAAACCGGCTACTACCTTGAATATGACAAGGCGGGCAACCACCCCTACCACCACGCAGGTATGATTTACGTGCAGGACCCCGGCGCAATGGCAACGGCGGAATGTATTGAAATCGGGCCCGATTGGTATATTCTCGACACCTGCTCCGCACCCGGAGGCAAAAGCACACAGCTAAAGAACAAGCTGGGCGAAAACGGTGTGCTCGTTTCAAACGAAATAATAGCCTCACGCTGTAAAATTCTCACGGGCAACGTTGAAAGGCTGGGCCTGAAAAACACCGTAACCACCTGTATGGACACGAAAAGGCTTGCAAAGACTTTCCCTAAAGCATTTGACCTTGTTATGGTTGACGCCCCCTGCTCGGGTGAGGGGATGTTCCGCAAGGACGATGTTGCCATTGACGAGTGGAGCGAAGACAACGTAAAAATGTGCGCCCGAAGGCAGGCGGAAATACTTGAAAACGCTGCGGTCTGCGTTAAAAACGGCGGATATATAGTATATGCCACCTGCACCTATTCGCTCGAAGAAAACGAAATGGTGATTGATGAATTTTTAGCCAATCACCCCGATTTTGAAATAGTGCCCGCTAAAGAAACCGTAAGGCTTGCCACAACAGACGGCATAAAATTTGACGGCTGCAGATGTGAGAATATACATTTTGCAAGGCGCTTCTATCCCCACAAATCCAAGGGAGAGGGGCAGTTTATGGCCGTGCTTCACAGCACCGCACCCGAGGAATACTTAAAGCCCGTACAATATAAGCCCGAAAAACAAGACAAGGCGGTTTTCGATTTTCTGGACGGCGTATTGACCGATTACAAAAAAGAAAACGTAAAGCTGTACAACGGCTCCCCCGTTTACTTCACGCCCGATTTTGACGTGCCCAAGGGTACGGCGTTTTGTTGCGGCGTAACGATAGGCGAAATCAAGAAAAACTACATTCTCCCCCACCACCAGTTTTTTATGGCGTTGGGCGATAAATTCAGGCGTAAAATCGAGCTGACCGCTGACAGCGAGGAAATAAAGAAATATCTCCACGGCGAAGAAATAAGCGTTGAGTGTGAAAACGGCTGGGCTGTCGTTACGGTTGACGGCTGTGCCGTAGGCGGTGCCAAGGTGTCAAACGGCACGGCGAAAAACCACTACCCCAAGGGACTGAGAACGAAATAAAAAAGTGAGCTGATATTATGCGATTTGCTGCTGACCACGATTTTCATATTCATTCCACGGTTTCAAGCTGCTGTCACGACCCGGCGCAGACACCCGAAGCCTTACTCCGCTATGCCGAGGAAAACGGCTACAGAAAAATCTGCCTGACCAACCATTTCTGGGACGAAACGGTTAAAAGCGAGGCAGAGTGGATTGACAAGCATTACTTTGAGCCCGTGTGCTCTGTTCTTCCCTTACCGCAGGGCGAAAACACACAGTTCCTTTTCGGTGCGGAAGCAGATATGGACTATAATTTTGTTTTCGGCATCAGCCCCGAAAGGCTCCAAAAATTCGACTTCGTAACCGTTGCCACAACGCATATGCACCTTGACGGCAACACGGTAAAGACGAAAATTCAAACGCCCGAGGAAGCGGCAGAGTTGTGGTTTGAACGCAACGAAGCGCTGCTGAAAAAAGACCTGCCGTGGCACAAAATCGGTATAGCACACCTTACCTGCGGACATATTCTCAAGGAGCGCACACCCGAGGTTGTAAAGCTGCTTGACGAAAAAAAGATGTACGCCTTTTTCTCCGACTGTGCGGCAAAGGGTGTCGGAATTGAGCTGAATATGAAAACGCTTAATATGAGCAACGAAGAAAAAGAAATTTTACTTCACCCCTATCACGTTGCCAAGGACTGCGGCTGTAAATTCTACCTCGGCAGCGATTCGCACAAGCAGGCTGTTCTGGCAGATGTCAAGCAGAATTTTGAAGACGTGATAACCCTGCTTGATTTAAAGGAAAGCGACAAATTTGCTCTTTGCAGATAAAATTAAGACGAAGCGTAAAATCCACTACGCTTCGTCCTTTTTATTTTTCCTGCGTTTTTGTCTTGTTATTTTATAAAGCTCCTCTGTTGCCAATCTCGCTTTGGCAACAGGCGTATTATCCTGCGGAAAGCAGTAATAAAGCACCTCATTGTTACCTATACAGATAACGTCGCCGAGCTCGTACCAGAAATAGTCGGAATAAAGGCTGTAGCTCAATAACGGGCTCTGGTAATAGTCAAGCTTCCCGTCACAGCCCGTCAGCCGAAAGCCCTCAACGGTGTGAATCAGCTTGCCTGTACCTACGCTGTAAATCGCTTTATAATCGACCATCATTCTGATTATAACATCTGTTTCCAGATTATACGTTCCGCTCTCAAGCTCCTCACGCACACAGTCCCTTTCCCACGCATACCAATCGGGAATATGTGAAAACCGTGTTTTTCCGTCAACCGCTTCAAGCTCGCCGAGCGGTGTCAGCTCCCACTTTTTGCCGCAGCTTTCACAGTAAAGGTGTACACCTTTTCCTTTCATATTGCCCTCGTTGCCGCACTCACAGCACTTGTAAAGTATTCTGTGCAGCCCGTCGGCACGAAACGGCTCGTTAATCTCAACACCGTTATTCTTCTGCCATTCAAAATTGTCAAAGCTGAATTCCCTGTCCAGAAGCTCGTCAAGCTCTTTGGTGGTCTTCTCCTTGATCTCCTGCGGTGTCAGCAGGCATTTCACGTGAGCACTCACCCTTACCCTGCGCTTTTGGAGCATATTGTAAAGCGGGTCACGGGCAAAGGCACCCTCTGTTATCACCGTAACGACGGGTACACCCAGCCTTTTGAGCAGCACGCCCATTTTCCTCGGCAGGGCTGTTGCCGTGCCGTCAAAGGAATAGCTGGCTTCGGGGTACATCAGCACGCTCGTGTTTTTCTCCTTGAGCATATATTTCAAATCCTCTATCAGCGTAAAATCGCTGACGAATTTGCGGGTCGGAATACAGCCGAGCTTACTCATAAGCCATTTCTTTCCCACAAAGCCGTCCGAGGTACAGACTATGCCGTAGGGCTTGGGATAAAATATTTTTGATACAATTCCAAGGTCAATAAAGCTCGAATGATTCATCAGGATAAGGCAGGGCTTACCCTTTGTTTCCTCCATACGCTCCGCAGTATATGTGAACCCCGTTGCAAGCAAATCGGGTATTGCCGCAAGCCGCATAACGGTTGAAAGCAAAAAGCTCGGCCTTTGCGGCTTGAGCTTTTCACACCTCGGCAAAGCCATAACCTTTTCGTAGCTCAAGTCCTTCGTTTTAATCTTCATCTGCATTTTCTCCCTGTGATAAGTCGGTTAATCAAAGCTTACCCAAGGTTATTTTACAGCTTAATCGGTTAAAAATAAGGAACAAAAATCTTACAGAAAAGCTAAAAATTTACATCTGCTCAAGAATATATTTTTTTACGTCCTCTAATTTGCTCTTTTCCCATTCCTTTTCCTTTTCTTTTTCGGCAAGGGGTACGAGAATAAAGAAATCCAGCGTTTCTCCGGGCACTCTGCCCGTGCGAAGCGGCTCGGCAAAGTGCTCCGCCCACTCCTCCTCGGTTGCGTTTTTAAAGCGGTCGGGGTTTAAAAAGGTCATCTGCCGTTTTGTGGCGGCTATGTGCATTTTAGCCGAAAGCGGCGAAAGGAGCTTATATTCCTCCTCCTGCACGTCGGTAAAAATCCTCGGCAAAGGCGCTTTTACGATTTTTTCTTCTCCGCGTACAATTTCAAGCCCCATAGGCTCCCACGAAAAAGCGTTTTCGGTAAAATTGATTTTAACAAGCAATCCGAACTCGGTATTGAACTGCGAGCGCTGATACGGCGTATCAAAAATGAAATTGCCGAGCGAATAGAAAATCACCTTATCCCCTACGGTTTCATAATTCATAGGCACGTGCGGATGATGCGCCACAACTATATCCGCACCCATTTCAAGGTAGAGGTGATATCTCTCCCTCGTATAAGGCGAGGGCAGAGGCGTAAATTCCTCGCCTGCGTGTGCAACGACAACGCACCAGCGGCAAGTCTTTTTAATTTCGTTTATGGTATTCTGAATTTCGTCAAGGTCGCTCCAGCTGTAGCAGCCTGCCTTGTTTTCATCAGCCTTACGGCACGCACGCTGATACCCGACACCGAACAGACCTATTCCGCCTGCCTCGTCAAGAATAACGGGCTTTCGTGCCTCAGAAATATCCATACCTGCGCCTATAGTCTGTACGCCGTTTTCTTTTGCAATTTCAAGCGTACTCCTGATTCCGTATTCACCTGCATCCATAATGTGGTTGTTGCAGATGTTCCATATATCGGCGTGACAGTTGTTGAGCACCTTTACTGCCTCGGGGTCAATCGTGTGAAGAAGCTGCTTTGCGCCGTCGGTAGTCGTGTTCTGCTCAACGAGCGCAACGGGGCCCTCAACGTTGGCAACAACGTGGTCAGCCGAATGCATAAACTTAAGCACCTCGTCCGAGATAAGCTCCTCGTCGTTCCACTTGCCGTACATAAATCTGTCAAAGCCTATATCGCCCGTAAACACAAGGCTCGTTTCGTTTTTCATAGCGTTTTCCTTTCAGCAGGATATTAAAATCATAATAACACAAGCGGCAAAAAAGAGCAAGCACGGCGGAAATTTATGCTTGATTTTAGTTTTAAAAAACAATAAAATAGAGTCAAATAAAGCAGAAGAGAGGTTTAAAAATGGAAACCTTAAAATTCGACCTCAACAAAGAAGGCAAAAAATTCAAAATTCTCAATGCCACAAACGGCGGCCCGTGGCACAAGCGCCACGCAAACGACCAATACCGCAGTAATTTCGCAGACTACAAGGCGGCAAGAATTCCCTACAGCCGAAACCACGATTCTGCCGTGTGCGGCATTTACGGCGGGCCGTACAGCCACGACATCACTTATATTTTCCCGAACTTTGATGCCGACCCGTACGACCCGGATTCCTACGATTTTCCCTGCACGGACGAAAGCATTTTAGTCTGCCTTGACGCAGGCACTCAGACCTTTTTCCGCCTGGGTCAGACGATAGAGCACCAGATTAAAAAGCACGGCACACTTCCTCCCAAGGATTTCAAAAAATGGGCAGTAATCTGCGAGCACATAATACGCCACTACAACGAGGGCTGGGCAGACGGATATGAGCTCAATATGCCGTACTGGGAAATCTGGAACGAGCCCGACCTCGACCCCGACGATTCACCCAACAAACGCACCTGGGGCGGAACAAGGGCACAGTTTTTCGATTTGTACGAAATCACCGCAAAGCACCTGAAGGAATGCTTCCCCCACCTGAAAATCGGCGGCCCTGCAATAGCCTGCAACGAAGAGTGGGCAGAAGCCTTTCTCTGCGAAATGCAGAAAAGGAACGTGCCGATTGATTTCTTCTCCTGGCACATTTACTGCACCGAGCCGTGGCATATGACAGCCAAGGCAGAGCGTATGAAAGCCCTGCTTGACAGGTACGGCTACGGCAAGGCAGAGAGCATACTCAACGAGTGGAACTACGTCAGAGGCTGGGAAGATGACTATTTATATTCGCTCAAGGCAATCCACGGCGTAAAGGGAGCAGCCTTTACTATAGCGTGCATCTGCGAATCCCAACAGGCACCGATTGATATGCTTATGTACTACGACACCCGACCCTCCTGCTTCAACGGCGTGTTTGATTACTACACCTATGAAAAGCTGCCCGGCTACTATCCGCTTTATTGGTACGGTATGCTTTACGACTGCGTTAAAGAAATTCAAGCCGAAAACAAAATCAACAATATATATTCCCTGTGCGGTGTTGATAAATCGGGAAAAATCACCGCAATCATAGCCCACTACAGCGAAAACGACAGCACCGAAAGCAAAAAAATATCCGTCGATTTCGGCAAAGACGGCACATACGAAATATACCTGCTCGACAAAAGCCATAACGCCGAGCTGATTAAAACTACCGACAGCCCGACTCTTGATATGGACTTGTTTTCTGTTGCGTTAATTAAAGAGGTGTAAAGGCATTCACCATTACACCTCAAGCAAATATTAAATCATAAATGCAGCTTGCAAATACCGTGTATTTTATATTCGTTTCCGTAGTCGAAATGAATGTTTACCGTGTTCAATCCGCTATGAAGCGCATAGCCTGATTGCTGCACAAGCTTTTTTCCGTGGTAAACTGCGAATCGGATTTTTCTGTCATCCTCCCACGGGACTGTTTCGACAAGCTCAAACACGGGCTCGGTATTCACTTTTCTCCCGAACAGCTCATCTATACTCACGTTGAACACATCCGCAATTTCGGGCAGAAGCATAATATCGGGCGAGTTGATTTTCTGCTCCCACTTTGAAACCGCCTGCGCAGAAACTCTCAACCGCTCGGCAAGCTCCTCCTGTGTCATTGCACAGAGCCGTCTGTAATACGCAATCCGTTCTCCGATATTAGTTTCCATTTTCGGCACACTCCTTTTATCAATGTTTTGTTGTTTTCATTATACAAAACAAAACAGACAGTTTAAAGATATCAAACGGAGTTTTATTGACAGCAACGGTTGATAATACGCCCTTGTTTTACAACGGATAAAAAACAGCAGTTCACGCTAAAGTGTGAACTGCTGTTTTGGCCCGCCCGAAGGGATTCGAACCCCCGGCCTTCAGAATCGGAATCTGCTGCGATATCCAGCTTCGCTACGGGCGGAAAACATTATAATTATAAACGCTGTACAAAGAAATTTCAATACTTTTTTGGCATATTGACCGTTGTCGTCGAGATATATTGTCAAGAAATTATTTTTATGTTATACTGAATTTAGTATATCTAAAAGGATGTGTAAATAATGAAGTGTAAAGTTTGCGGTTCGGAAAGCGGAAAATACCCTCTTTGTCGTGCTTGCAATCTCAAAAAAGAACAAGGAAAAATTATCAAATGTGAAAAATGCAACAATTGGCATTATACCTCGTTACCTTGTCCTATAGTTTCTTCTGATGAGAAATTTTTATATTCATTAAAAAACACATTGATAAGCAAATCCGAACAATCTTTTTTTGAAGCAATTAAAGCATCTGTTCCTGAAGACTACGTGGTTTTTCCTCAAATCAATTTAGCGGCATTTATCAACAGAACGGATGATGCCCGGTTTCATAATGAATTGTTCAGAAATATAGATTTTTTAATTACCGATGAAAAATATCAGCCCAAAATAATAGTTGAAATCAACGACCAGACACACTATAATTCTGACCGAAAAGAACGAGACGAAAAAGTTAAAAACATTTGTGAAGAAGCCGGTATTCCTATAATTAAATTATGGACTTCTTATGGCGTCAACACAGAATACATAAAGGCACAAATCGAGAAACAACTTAATGCATTACCCATTACCCGCATTCATCATTTCAACAATTCATCAACTTCTGAAACCCCTCCTACCGAAAATATTCCTTCGTTGATTATCAACTCACAGCCTTCTGCTGAACAACGCAACCCCACACAAAAGAAAAAAAGCGGTTGTTATGTTGCTACTTGTGTTTACGGCTCTTATGATTGTCCGCAGGTTTGGGTGCTCCGCCGTTACAGAGATACTGTTTTGGCAAAGTCGTGGTATGGTAAAGCATTCATCAACCTCTACTATACGGTTAGTCCTGTTTTGGTAAATTTATTCGGTAACCGTTGTTGGTTTAAAAATTTCTTTATTAATCGACTTGATATTCTTGTGAACAAATTACAAGAACGAGGTTTTAACAATACCCCTTATATTGATTAATCTCCGCAACGCATAGCATTATCTCGCTATGCGTTATTTTTATACCCAATCGCTTTTAAAGTCTTGTTTTAATTATAATTATGTGATAAAATTATAGAGTTAAATTATAATTAATCCCGGAGGCAGATATTATGAGAGCGGTTATTACTGTTGTTGGCAAGGACACGGTTGGTATTCTTGCAAAGGTTTCGACATTCTGCGCTGAGCACGATGTTAATGTTGTTGACGTTTCGCAGACGATTTTACAGGATATGTTCTG
>JAFXCT010000022.1 GCA_017521365.1 Clostridia bacterium | reverse complement strand
TGACCGAGCACTGCTACAAAAGTACCCTCTTCAATACCGAGGCTTACATTTTTAACAGCAAGGGGCATAAGCTGCTCCTCTTCGTCCGCATCGTAGTAGCGGAAACTTACGTCTTCAAACTCAATTATATTTCCCATTCTTTTACTTTCCCTGTTTTCTCCATATTGCCGTAGCACCGCACGGTAAAGGCATACCCGATTGGGTTGCGGTAAGACCGAGCTCCGAGCCCGAAACAAAGCCGCCGTGCTTCGGCACAACCGTTGAGCCGAGTATGTATTCCATAACTGACGGTGACAGACCGGTTGTGTATGAATTTATGAGTATAGCCACGGCATTGTCGGACAAAAGCTGTTCGCATAATTCAACGAAGCCGTAAACCTCATCCTCTAATTTCCAGACCTCGCCGCCGGGGCCTCTGCCGTATGACGGCGGGTCCATAATAATGATATCGTATTTGTTTCCTCTGCGTATTTCACGCTGTACAAACTTTATACAGTCGTCAACAAGCCACCTTACGGGAGCATCGGCCACGCCGCTTGAAACTGCGTTTTCCTTTGCCCACTGCACCATACCCTTTGAGGCATCCACGTGCGTGACGTGAGCACCGCTCTTGAGTGCGGCAACGGTTGCGCCGCCCGTATAGGCAAAGAGGTTGAGCACCTTCAGCGGTCTGTCGGCAGACTCAATCATTTCACGCGCCAAATCCCAGTTAGCCGCCTGCTCGGGAAAAAGACCCGTGTGCTTGAAGCCCATTGTTTTGATGTTGAATTTCAGGTCGCCGTAGGCAATTTCCCACCTGTCGGGAAGCTTGCCGAGCAGCTCCCAATGGCCGCCGCCCGACTGCGAACGGTTATACCTGGCATTTGCCTTTCTCCACAGCGGGTGTCGTCTGCCCGTTTTCCAGATAACCTGCGGGTCGGGACGGATAAGGATAATATCTCCCCAGCGCTCCAGACGCTCGCCGTTGGTACAGTCGAGCAGTTCATATTCCTTCCATTTGTCCGATACTCTCATTTTAAAATTCCTCTTAGCTTTTATATCTATATCAGTCTGTTTCTGACTACACTTGCAATTTCGTCTGCAATGCGCTTAATTTGTGTTTCGTTTTTGCCCTCAACCATTACTCTTATTAACGGCTCCGTGCCCGAAACACGCACTATAATTCTGCCGTTTGCGCCGAGCTCTTTTTCGGCACTTTCTACAGCCTTTCCGATTTCCTTATCGTTGGCATATCTCGCTTTTCCGATTTGGGAAACACGCACATTCAACATAACCTGCGGATAAATTTCAATTTCGCTTGCAAGCTCGCTGAGTGTTTTGCCGCTGTCACGAAGAATCTGCAAAAGCTGTATTGCGGTAAGCTGACCGTCACCCGTTGAGGCATAGTCAAGGAAAATCACGTGGCCTGACTGCTCGCCGCCGATTGAATAACCGCCCTCAAGCATTTTTTCAAGAACATATCTGTCACCAACCGAGGTGAGCTCAACCGAAATGCCGTGGCTTTTGCAGTAATCGTGAAAGCCCATATTGCTCATCACGGTGACAACGGCGGTATTCTTTTTCAGCCTGCCTTGTTTTTTAAGATACGAAGCGCAGATTGCAACGATTTTGTCGCCGTCAACCACCCTGCCGTTTTCGTCAACAGCCATAAGCCTGTCTGCATCGCCGTCAAAGGCGAAACCCACCTGACAGCCGTTATCGGCAACGAATTTCTGCAGGGGCTCAAGGTGTGTTGAACCGCAGTCACGGTTGATGTTGACACCGTTGGGCACAGCGGAAAGTATTTCAAAATCCGCACCGAGCTCGGTAAAAAGCTCAGGCGCTGTAAGAGAGGCGGAGCCGTTGGCACAGTCCAGAGCGATTTTCAAACCGGAAAAATCACCGTTAACGGTTGAAAGCAGATGCTCGATATAATCAAACCTCGGCATATCTGCGTGCCGTATTCTGCCCACACCGCCGCCCGTTTTAACATCCGGCACCACGGTACCGTCGAGAATAATCTCTTCTATTTTTTCTTCTAGCTCGTCAGGCAGCTTATATCCGTCCGACTTGAAAATTTTAATTCCGTTGTATTCACAAGGGTTGTGGGAAGCAGATATCATAATACCTGCATCATATCCGTATTTTTGAACGAGAAAAGCCACGGCAGGCGTGGGAAGCACACCCAAAACAAGAACATCCGCACCCACAGAGCAAAGCCCTGCGGAAATTGCCGAGCAAAGCATTTCGGAAGAAATTCTTGTGTCTGCGCCGATTAAAACCCTGGGGCGCTTGCATTTTCCGTCTGACAGCACCATTGCCGCCGCCCTGCCAATCTGCATAGCCAGCTCACACGTCAGCTCACTGTTGGCTACACCTCTTGCACCGTCCGTACCGAATAATCTTCCCAGTGAAAATCAATCCTCTCTAAAACAGCCGCTGCTGACCCTCCATAGGAATGCCTAAATGAGCATAGCCTGCAGGAGTAACAACTCTGCCTCTCGGTGTACGGCTGAGGAAACCGATTTGCATAAGATAGGGCTCGTAAACATCTTCAATCGTTATTGCTTCCTCGCCGATAGCAGCTGCTATCGTTTCCAGACCGACGGGGCCGCCCTTGTAAAACTTGATAATTGACGAGAGCAGAAGCCTGTCAATATTGTCAAGACCGAGCTCATCAATTTCAAGGCGGTTGAGTGCAAGACGGGCACTTTCAAGGTCGATTACGCCTTTACCGAAAACCTCGGCAAAGTCACGCGCACGCTTGAGCAGCCTGTTTGCTATTCGGGGAGTACCTCGTGAACGTGAGGCAATTTCCAGAGCACCGTCGTCATCTGCTTCGATATTGAGTATACCCGCCGAGCGTTTTATTATGCCCGCAAGCTCCTCGGGAGTGTAAAGCTCCAGACGGAAAAGCACGCCGAAGCGGTCACGCAGAGGAGCGCTCAGCTGGCCTGCCCTTGTTGTTGCACCGATAAGGGTAAAACGCTTAAGGTCAAGCCTTATCGACCTTGCCGAAGGTCCTTTGCCGATTATGATATCGAGAGCATTGTCCTCCATTGCGGGGTACAGCACTTCCTCTACCGCACGGGAAAGGCGGTGGATTTCATCGACAAAAAGCACATCGCCGTCGTTAAGGTTGGTAAGCAGAGCCGCAAGGTCGCCCGGTTTTTCGATTGCAGGGCCCGAGGTAACTCTGAAATTAACGCCCATTTCGTTTGCAATAATTCCCGCAAGAGTGGTTTTACCCAGACCCGGAGGGCCGTAAAGCAGAACGTGGTCAAGCGGTTCATTTCGGTTTTTAGCCGCCTCAATATATATACGCAGGTTTTCCTTTACCTTTTCCTGTCCGACGTAATCATCAAGGCGCTGAGGTCTTAAAGACAGCTCGATATTGTTATCCTCG